>JAJXZI010000178.1 GCA_021780115.1 bacterium
TGGTTTCTACTCTGGCAGCAGGACGACTCGATAGTAGCTTTGCGTGCCGCCGACAGGCACGGTGGAGCTCGTGTCCGCATCCGACGCCACCACGTCGCCCAAGTCCGTCCACGCGGCGCCGTCCACGGCCGGTTTGGACTGCAGCCGGTAGGTCCGTCCGGAGACAGATGTCCATGTGATCATGACGCTGTCGCCCGAGGCATCGATTTCTTCGATTGCCGGCCGCAGGGCCGTGTCGAGCGGCAGGAGCACGAAGTCCGTCGTGGCGGTCGAGGAGTTGGGTTTGGGTCCGCCGGGGCCGCCGGCAGCCGAGGCCGGCGCCAGATCGGTGATGAACAGGAGGAACTGCGCGCCGTCTGGAATCAGGGACGGGGGAATGGTGATGGTGTCCATGCCGCCATCCGGGATGAGCATTGGCTGCGCCGGCAGCGGGAACGTCGCCATCGGCGTCCGGTTGCCGTCCAGCACCATCTGGTCGAGGGACGGCGGACTGTTGGAGTAAACCTCCGCGGTGCCGCCCTGGAACATGACGGCGGCACCGACGATGTTGTTGATGAGTTGCAGCGTCGTGCCGTTGCCCAGCATGTGATGCCCCACCTGGATGGCCGGGCCGATTGCATTCCCGGCGGCGTCCAGCCAGTGCATTGAGACGATGGTCAGCGAGGCGCCGGTCATCTCGAAACCGACGTGCGTGATTTGGCCGGGCAGCAAGGTGTTGCCACACCAGCGCAGGACCGTGTTGCCGCCGACGTAGGTGACCTGGAAGTTCGGCCACGGCGGTGTGCCATCGTAGTGCCAGGTGATTTCATGCAGGCCGGCCACCACGATCTCGATGCAGGACGCCGGCAGGCTGGTGGTGTTCTTCAGGTCCTTATTGATCCCGATGACCGGGAAGGAGCGGAGCGCGAACGCCAGGTCCAGGCTCTGTTTGTTGCGCGGATCGTGCAGATCCTTCCAATCGCGCAGCGGATTGAGGTTCGGGTCGAGGTGGCCGTAAACGCCGTCGTCCATCCAGTGGTTCGTGGAGGTCTTCCACCCGAAGAGGAACTTGTTCGTGTCGGTCAGGGCGCTGACCGACAGCCAGTAGGTCAAGGGCCGGAACGGCAGGCCGCGTTGCCGCCAGCAGGACGGCACGAACGGATAGAAGTCATACCGCCAGATCTGTGTGTCATTTCCGATGAATCCGCCCGGAGGAGGCAGGTCCGGATCGAAGAAGGTTTCCCGCAGATTGGCCGCATCCAGCCGATACTGGTAGCGCAGCAACGACGTGCCCACCGTCTGCGGCGGGACGAACAGGGCGGTGCAAAGCAGGTCGCCCGGATGACTGAAGTTCGTCGTGCCGGGAACGCCCGGCACGTCCGTCCAGAGACCGAGTTGGAACTGGGCGTTGGTATCCACCACGTCGTTGAGCCAGGATCCCCAGACGGTGATGCCGTTGATCTGGCCCGGGATGCGACAGAAGAAGTCGTCCCCGAGGATCTTGGGCGCCGTGGCGCGGACGTCCAGGCCGTTCGGCGTGGAGTCGGGCCACTGGACGAATTTCGGACGCAGCACCGGCTCGCAATCCACGGTCGGCGGGCCGTTGTTCAGGAGGAAGGAGAGATCCAGGCTGATGCCGGTCGCCGGATCGTGCAAGTCGCGCCAATCTCCGAGTGGAACCCCGCTGGTGCTGACGTGGCCGAACACCGCGTCATCCTTGAAATGGTTCGTCGAGGTCTTCCACCCGAACAGGTTGGTGGCGGTTGTGGCACTCACGGACAGCCAATAGACCACCGGATTCTTGGCGGAGCCTTGCTGACAGAACGGCTGTTTCGGGTTGAAGTTGTACCACCAGATTTGCGTGTCGGGACCCAGGATGCCGCCAGTGCCGGCGGGGTTCGGGTCGAAGAACCGCTCATCGCCCTGGTGGGAGAGCGCGGAGGTGTAATCGGCCGGTCCGAACACGGCGCTCCACAACAGGCGGCCCGGGTGGCTGAAGCCGCCGGCGGCGGGAGGCGGCACGTCGCTCCAGATCGCGAGCGTGAATTGCACGTTGGTGTCCACGGCGTCCTTCAGCCACGAACCCCAGACCTGGATGTTGGTGATCGGTCCGGCGTTCGTGCAGAGGAAATCATCAGCCAGGATGGCGGGTTGGGTGGCCAACACATCCAGCCCGTTGAGCAGGTCCGGATACTGGACCCACTTGTTCGTGGACACCGGCGGACAACACAAGACGGTGATGGTCTGGCTGCAGGTGTTGGTATTGCCACAGCAGTCGGTGGCCAACCAGGTCCGCGTGACCGCCAGCGGTTGCGGGCAGACGCCGTTGGTTACCGTGCTCAGCACGCTCACGGTCACGCCGGTGCAGCAGGCGTCCGAAGCCGTGGGCGGATCAAAGGTCCAAGAGACGCCGCAGTCCACGGTCTTGCTGTTGGCACAGGTCAGGACTGGCGGCGTGGTGTCCACCACGGTTATGGTCTGGTGACAGAACTGCGTGGTGCCGTTGCAGTCCACAATCGCCCAGGTCCGCGTGATCGCCTGCGGGCAAACGCCGTTGGTAACCGTGCTGACCACCGACACCGTGATGTTCGTGCCGCAGCAGTTACTCGACACTCGCGGAGGATTGAAGTCCCAAGTGGAGCCGCACTCGACGGTCCGGTCGAGGAAGCAGAGCACCGTGACCGGGCACGGATTGCTCGCCGTGGTGAGTTTGAAGGCGAGGTTGAGGCTGATGCCGGCCGGGTCCACCAGTTCCTGCCAGCCGCTCGTGGGCGGGCCGCCGGACCACTGGCCCCATACGGCGTCGTCCTGGAAGCGGTTGGTCGAGGTCTTCCAGCCAAACAAGGCGCCCGCCACCGACGGTTGCGCGTGGACCGACAACCAATAGACCGTCGGCGCGCTGGCGGATCCTTTCTGCACGAAGGGATTCGTCGGGAAGAAGCAGTAGTAGTACACCTGGGTGTCCGGCCCGATCACCGGCGGGGACTTGGTCGGATCGAAGAACTGCTCCTGGCCGGTGGCGGCCAGGCCTTCCGAGTACTGGCCAGGGCCGAAGAACTGTTGCCACAGGAGCGCGCCCGGATGACTGGGTCCGGTGGTCGAGGCGGGCACGTCGCTGTAGATTCCCAGCCAGAACGTCGGGTTTAGATCCACCTGGTCCCCGAGCCACGAGCCCCAGAGGTGGATGTCCGTTATCGGACCGGTGTTGGTGCAGGGGAAATCGTCCGCCAGGACCAAGGCTGCGGCGCCCGGCGCTCCGCTGGCCAGCACATCAAGGCCGTTGTTGACCTGGGGCAACTGGACAAACTTGACGGCGTTGGTGTCCGGGCACGGCGGCGGCGGGCAGCAGAGCACCGTCACGGTCTGGCTGCAGGTGTTGGTGTTGCCGCAGCAGTCGGTGGCCAGCCAGGTCCGCGTGATCGTCATCGGCGACAGCGGGCAGACGCCGTTGGTGACGGTGCTGAGGATGCTCACCGTCACGTTGGTGCAGCAGGCGTCCGAGGCCGTGGGATCGTCAAACGTCCACGGCACCCCGCAGTCCACCGTCTTGCTGGGGGCGCAGGTCAGCGTCGGCGGCGTGGTGTCCTGCACGGTCACCGTCTGGTGGCAGTAGTTGGTGGTCCCGTTGCAGTCGGCGATCAGCCAGGTCTTCGTGATGACTTGAGGGCAAACGCCGTTGGTGATGGTGCTGACCACCGTCACCGTGATGTTCGTGCCGCAGCAGGAACTTGACACCCGAGGCGGATTGAAGTCCCAAGGGGAGCCGCATTCGACGGTCCGGTCGAGGAAGCAGGTCACCGTGAGCGGGCACGGATTGGTGGGCTGTAGTGTCGTGAGCGCGAACGAAAAACTCAGGCTGGCGCTGGTCGTGCTACGCGGATCACGCAGTTCCTTCCAGTCCGTCACCGTGGTGGTGCCTGGCTGGTAATGGCCCAGCGCGGCATCGTCCGGGGCCAGATGGTCCGGCGAGGTCTTCCAGCCTTGCGGGGGCTGATTATTCACCATGCTGACCCCGAGCCAGTAGATGGTCGGTGCAGCGGCCGATCCGGTCTGGGTGAACGGCGCTTTGGGGTAGAAGTTGTACTGGAACAGCGTGTTGTCCGGACCGAGCAACTGCGGCGGGGTCGCGTCCAAGTTCCAGAACTGCTCCTGCAGGTTGGTGGCCCACGGCGCGACCACCTGGTACTGGCCCGGCGGGAACACCTCCGCCCAGAGGCGCTGGCCCGGATGGCTCGGCTGGCCGGCGGGACTCGCGGGCACGTCGGACCAGATGCTCAACTCGAACTGCCCGCCGGTCGTGGGCGCGTTTTGGAGCGACGAGATCCACAGGTGGATGTCGCTGATCGGTCCGGTGTTGGTACAGATGAAGTCGTCCGCCAGAATGGTCGGGCTGTTGCCAAAGAAGATGTCCATGCCGTTCGGGGTCAGATCGGGCATTTGGACAAACTTGGTCGCGTTGGTGTTAGGCCAGTCCGCCCGCGCCGGAAGTGGCGCCAGCGCCAGGAGCGACGCGGCCATCGGCGCCCAGCACGGCAGGATGCTCAGGAACGGCCGGTGGAAGTTCAATGGGGTATTCATAGTGGTTCTTCGTGGTTGGACATGGTTCTCTCCCCCTCCGGATCGGCGCCGACGAACGCTGCGGCGCCAACTCGCTTCGCACCCCCGCGCGGTCCACCTCAGGCCGCCGGCCCGTGCGTGCTGAGAAACCATACAATCTTCTGACCTTATTACGACTGTAAGTTACCTCTCACACCAACCCCGCGCCGTCAAGTCAAAAAAGACGATCGCGCGCCCACGGATGCGGAGACCAGGGAAATCCCTCCGTGCCGCGCCAGCCAACGCGTTGAGCGCGCCCCGGTTCTCCTTTCCGCCGGCTCGCCCTCAACGCCGCAACGGATGGAATGCAAAGCGGGCCGGTGGGTGCGCGGTTTCCTCCAACTCGGCGGTGCAGAACCCTCCGTCTTTGAGGAGTTCGATGCCGGCCAGCGATGGGCACAGCCTCACCCGGAACAGACGCCAGGCCCGGGCTTCGCGCAAGGCCGCAGTGAAACGCTGTACGCTGTGGCCCAGGAATCCGATTCTCGGCATCCCCGCCAGCCAACGCGCCTTGCGCAGCACAAGTTGCGTGTGCAGATGGCCGATGATCGTCTGCTCGATCTGACCGAGCCGGGACCGAACGGCCTCCTCAAGCGCGAGAAAAGGCAAGGCCGTGGGGTCATGGCAAAAAAGAAGCACCCGCTGATCCGGTCTTAATCCCCAGAAGGCCCGGCGAATCTGGTCGAGATGGGTCGCGCGCAACCGCCGCCATTCGGAGCGTTCGGCCGGCAGCGCTTCCGGCTCGCAAAACGGCATTGCCACCAGGGAAGAGGTCAGACCCAGCAGAACGTAGCTTCCCCACTCGACCTGCCAAAAGGGCTCCAGTCCCAATCCGATTAGGGACCGCTCCCAACTGGCCAACCGCATCCCGCCACGACGCCCCACGAGAGTCATCTTTCCCAGTTCATGGTCTCCCAAGATCGCGCGGAACCGCGGACCGTATCTCGCGCGCAGCTTGCCGAGGCATTCTTGGGCGCTGGCGAACGCCGCGTCGTCGCTCACCCCGACAAATCCGGAGTCGCAGGAGTAATCGCCCCCGGCGATGACGTAGTCCACCGGCCCAACCCGGCTCAGAAAATCGTCGAGCAGCGTGTTGTGCGCGAGGGGATCCTTGAGCCAGATGCGCCGGCGATACGCGCGGAGCGCCCAACGAACCACCGGGTTGGTGAGTCCGCGCAACTCGAAGTCATTGCCGCGCGCCTGCTCGGCGGCGGCGGCGTAGTGAATGTCACTGAGGATGCCTAGTCTGAGAATCCGCGACACAGCGGCATCATCCGGCCAAATGCCTGGCAAAAGAAAGAAAACTTGGCCCGTCCCGCGCCTCCGGATCCCGGCGCGGAGCGCGCGGGGAAGTTTCCAGAACGCGGCTCAACCGCCCTCGATCCACGCCGGTGGCTGGTCGAAGTTCATCCCGCCGCCCCCTGGCGGAGTGGCGGAGGTTTTCGATAAGTTGGTCCGGCATTGCTGGCCGCGCTGGCGGGGTGCGCCGCTGGCACACCGTTCTTTGCCGTCGGGATGGATTGTTGCAATCCGTTCAACATGATTGGGTTCGGCGAGGCCAACCGGAAGCCGATGGCCTTTCGATGGGTGGGGTTGGCCGCGGCCGCGCCAGGGAAAAACACCCGGGTCCCTTGACGGGGGGCTGTTCTTGGACGACTGCTACCGAAAGAAAGTTGTAACCAATTCCGCACATTTTGGGTCGGACTATGTCAGATTATCGTGACCATGAGACTAACAACGACACGCGAAACAGTTGAGGGGGGGCGCAAGCGCTCGCGCCCGACCGGCCGCGCCGCCAAGGCAGCCCCATCCCACGCCCAGGCCCCGACGAAGGTGAATTCGGAAGGCGATCTGGCCGCGTCCGCTGCGCTGGCCGCGCCGCGCCGCGGCAATTTGAACCGCATTCGGAGTTGGCGCCTGCTTTCGCATCGGATGCGCGCCAAACCGCGGACGGACGCCGCAGAGAAGCCGTCGGCCGTGCCCGCGCCCGCCGAGAGAACTCCCGAGCCGGCGCCCTTCGACAACCGGGAAACCCGCACCGCCCTCGATCTGTATCTCCGCGAGGTCGGCAAGGTAAAACTGCTCACGCCCAGGGAGGAAGTCGAACTGGCCGCGCGGATCAAGAAGGGCGACGAGGCGGCGCGCGAGCAAATGATCAAGGCCAATCTGCGGCTCGTGGTGAAGATTGCCAAAGACTACGAGCACATCGGCCTGCCGCTGCTGGATTTGATCAACGAGGGCAACATCGGCCTGATGAAGGCGGTGGAGCGCTTCGACCCGGCCAAAGGTGCGAAGCTTTCGACCTACAGTTCGTGGTGGATCCGCCAGCAGATTCGTCGTGCGCTGGCCGATCAGGCCAAGACGATCCGTCTGCCCGTGCATGTCATGGACAAGATTTACCATCTGGGCCAAGCGGAGATGCGGCTGCGGGAGACACTGGGCCGGGAAGCCACCGACCAGGAGCTGGCCGAGGAATTGGACATCACGCCCACGCGCCTGGGCGAATTGCGCACCGCCGCCATCCGCCCCGCCTCGTTGGAGGCCCCGATCGGCGACGACGACACCAGCCGCCTGGCTGATGTTGTCAAAGACGAGAACGCCGAGAATCCGTACGCCGAGTTGGAGGAGAAGACCGATTTGGCCCGGGTGCGTGAATTGATCGAGAAGCTGCCAGCCCGCGAGGCCCGGATTCTGCGGCTGCGGTTCGGCTTGGATGGCGGCAACGAAAAAACCTTGGAACAAGTCGGCGTCAAGTTTGGGCTGACGCGCGAGCGCATTCGCCAACTCCAGACCATCGCTCTGGCCAAGCTGCGCCGGATGCTCGTCGAAGACAGCGACACGATCGAGAAAGTGGAATGACCCGCCTTTACCCCGGCGGCGAGTAAAGCGCCCGCACCGTAAGGACCGCTCCACAAGTCGCGCTACCGCGCGCGACGAGCCTGTCGTCTTGTCGCGGACCGCTCGTGGAGGAACCACCACACCGAGGCGGAAAGTTCGTTTTCCGCCTTGCCAATCACCCGGGTTTTCCGCTGAGACTGGGGCGTTCAACAATGAACCCGACCGAGAAAGCGACACCGAGAGTTGGCATTCTGATGGGCAGCGATTCCGACTGGCCCACCATGAAGGCCGCCGCCAAAGTGTGCGAGGAGTTTGGCATTCCTTGCGAAGCGAAAGTGATCTCCGCTCACCGGACGCCGAGAGACTTGGAGGAATACGCCAGCGCGGCCCAGAACCGCGGCGTGCGTGTCCTCATCGCGGGTGCGGGGGGAGCGGCCCATTTGCCGGGCGTCACCGCCGCCTTCACCACCCTGCCGGTGATCGGCGTGCCGATCGAGAGCAAGTCCCTGAAGGGGTTGGACTCGCTTCTCTCCATCGTGCAGATGCCGCCGGGGGTGCCGGTCGCCACGGTGGGCATCGGCGCGGCGGAGAACGCCGGATTGCTCGCCGTGCAAATCCTCGCCGTCGGGGAGGCCGCGCTGCAAGTCAAACTGGAGCGTTTCAAAAGCCAACTCGCGGAAAAATCACGGGCCAAAAATGCCAACTTGCGGGCGTCTCAACGCTAGACCGCGGCCCGGTCCGCCGGCGGCGGCCGGAGCCGTGGCCCGCGGGAACCAGCCGACACCGCCTTTTTCGGCAACCACCGGGCGGATCACCCGCCTCGCAGAAATTTACTTTCTGCCACCGCCCTGCTAACTGTCGCTTGTGCCAAATGATTCCGCCTCGACCTGGAAGGGCCTGACCGCGCCGCGCCGGCTCAGCCTGATCGCGGGTCCATGCGTGATCGAGAGCGAGGGACTCTGCCTCAAGATCGCCGCGGCGCTGAAATCCGCCTGCGACCGGCTGGGCATTTTCTACGTGTTCAAGGCCAGCTTCGACAAGGCGAACCGCACCTCGGCAAAATCTTTCCGCGGCCCCGGTTTGGCCGCCGGGCTCCGGACGCTGGCCAAGGTCGGGCAGCAAGCCGGGGTGCCGGTCCTCACCGACGTTCACACCGAAGCGCAGGCGGCGAGCGCGGCCGAGGTGGTGGACATTCTCCAAATTCCGGCGTTCCTCTGCCGGCAGACCGATCTGATCGAGGCTGCGGCGGCGACGGGCCGAATCTTGAACTTGAAGAAGGGCCAGTTCCTCTCGCCGGCGGAGATGGGGCAGGTGGTGCGGAAGGCCGTCGAGGCGGGGGCGCCGCGGATTCTCGTCACGGAGCGGGGCACGACCTTCGGCTACAACAATCTCGTCGCGGACATGCGCTCGATTCCCATCCTGCGGCGCTCCGGCTTTCCAGTGATTTTCGACGCGACGCACTCGGTGCAACTGCCCGGCGCCGGCGGCGACCGGTCCAGCGGCCAGCGGGAGTTCGCGCCAGTGTTGGCGCGCTGCGCCGTGGCCGCCGGGGCGAACGGCGTCTTCATCGAGACGCATCCACACCCGGACCAAGCCCTGAGCGACGGGCCGAACATGATCCCGCTGGCGGAGATGCCGAAGCTGCTGGCGAGCTTTGTGAAAGTCTTCAACGCGGTGCGGGGATGAACACCACCCACCCCACCTTCAGCCTCCAACAGCAAACGCCCAACGGCAGCGCCAGGGATTCGGCGTTCGGTGTTCGACGTCCGGTGTTTGCTGTTCGGATCCTTCGTTCCTGACGCTCCGCGGCCATGCCCCAGCGAATTTCCACCGAACTGCGCCAGCGCCTCCAACGGGTGCGGCTGCTGCTCTGCGACGTGGATGGCGTGCTGACCGACGGCACGGTGCTGATCGGCGCCAGTGGCGAGAGTAAAGTGTTTAGCATTCAAGACGGTCTGGGCCTGGCGCTGTTGCGGCGCGCGGGCATCCGGGTTGGCTGGATTTCGAACCGGCCTTCGCCGGCCACGGCGACGCGCGCGGCGGAATTGAAGATTGATTTCCTCCACCAGGAGAAGACCAGCAAGGTGGCCGCCATCGAGGCGATCCTGGCGCGGTCGCGGTTGACGTGGGACGAGGCGTGCTACGTGGGCGACGATCTCGTGGACCTTGGCGCGTTGAAGCGCGCCGGCGTCGCCGTCGTCGTCGCCAATGGTGTCGCGGAGGCGAAGGCCGCGGCGGATT
>JAJXZI010000302.1 GCA_021780115.1 bacterium
CCAGCGCCGCGACGGGGGCGTTCCATGTCACGGTGCTGCCTGCGCAGGCCAGGATTAACAATCCCCGGTTGGTGGGCCACCAATTCAGTGTCAGCGCGACAACCTCCGTTGGGGCGACCTACACGCTGGAGTACAAGAACGCCTGGGCCGATTCCGCCTGGACGCCGGTTCAAACCCTGCCCGGTACCGGCGCCACGATCACTTTGACCGACGGCACGGCGACGAATCCGGCGCGGTTTTACCGGGTGCAAGTGCAGTAGGGACAGACATGATCATGTTGCCGCTGGCTTCAGGCGTTCGGCGTTCAGAACTCCGGGAACCGTGAAGAATTCCCAAAGCCACCCATGAATGATCCAACCGCACCCCCGTCCGCTTCCGCTCCGCCGCCGCGGTTTCCAGGAAGCCATGTGTGATTCCCAGAGGGTGAGACGGCGAGCCTTGGTGGTTCTCGGGGTCGTTCTGCTGGCCGGCCTGGCGCTGCGGTTGGGCCTCGCCCAACCTTTGCCCGTCACCTGTCCTTTGCGGCGCTTGACGGGCATTCCGTGCGCTTCCTGCGGCTTGACCCGAGCGGCAGTCGCGTTGGCGATGGGCTACAATCTGGCCGCCCTTCCACTGGCGCTAAGCTTGGTGGTCGTGTTGGTGCTGCTCGTTTGGGAAGCCATTGCTCAACGCCCTTTGCTTCTGCCGCTGTGGAACCGTTGCTCGGTCGTCTTCACCTGGTTGGCGGTCGCCCTGCTGCTGGCCGCGTCGGGACGTCAACCTGCATCACCATTTCCGCTGGCGCGCGAAAGCGAATCCAGGGGAGGACAATCGACCAGACGCCAGCTCGTATCCGCAAAATTGAGTCAGCACGCGACCGTCATCTTGAGACCAAACATCAGGCCCGTCTATGCCGGCCTGGCCATCGCCCAGGCCACGCTCCCACTGCAGCCTTTCCAAAGCCAATCCCACCGCCTGCCCAACACGACCCGTGGACACGCCCAACTGACCCAACATGCGCCCGGGCAGAGATGAACCGCGACTTTTTGCTCGCCTCCGGCGGCACCGGACTGGTTTGCTGGGCGAGGACACCAACCCGAATTATGCACTACGCCGCCCACCCTTCCCAAGGCCTGCTGCCTCACCAAGGTTTTCGCCATTCGCTGCAGCGCACGCTGCTCCTCGGCCTGCTCGCCGTCGGGACGGCATCCGCGCAGACCATCGGCAATCACCACGCCGTTTATGACGCCCGGGGCGTCCTGCAACCGTGGACCTCTTGGCGGGACGCCTTGGGCCGCGAGGTCAATTGGTACCTTCAGTGTCCGGTGGAGCACGGCTATCCCCGGTTCGTCTTCACGACGTTCATGGATGGCCGCTACCAGCCCATCGCGCAGCGGCCGTCGTTCATCCCGGCCACGCAGGACGGCCTGGGCATCCTCTCCTACTTGAAGTACCACGCCTTCACTGGGCGGAAAGACGACCGGGTGCTCCAGGTCGCGCGGGCGATGGGCGATTACCTCGTGAAGGAAGCCGTCACGCCCGACGCCGGCCGGTATCCCCGCTTCACCCGGTCCACCGGCGCGCGGGCGCGCTTCCCGCAGCCGCCCGACTGCGGCTCGCAGGACGACCAGCCGTACGAGGTCGAGCCGGACAAGGGCGGCCTGGCCGGGTACGCCTTGGTGCTGCTCTACGAGGAAACCCGGGACGAGGTCTATCTCCGGCAGGCGCTGCAAAACGCCCGCGTGCTGGCGACCAACCAGGTGGCCGGCACGGCGACGCGCTCGCCCTGGCCGTTCCGGGTGGATTACCGGACGGGCGCGGGGCGCGGCGACGTCTCCGGGAACATGTCGTTCAACCTGCGGCTTTATGACAAGCTGATCGAGCACGGCTACACCGAATTCCGCCCGCCGCGCGCCCAACTGTGGGCTTGGATCAAGGATGTCCAGCTCCCCAATCTGGCCCACGACGGGTTGCTGTGGGTGAATTTCTTCGAGGATCACAGCGAACCGACCGACCGCACGGCCTGGGCGCCGCTGAACCTGGCACGCTACCTCATCGAGCAGCGCGACGCGCTCGATCCCGACTGGCAGCGGGACGCGCAGGCGCTCATCGAGTTCGTCAACCGGAACTTCGTGCATCTCTGCAACGGCATCGCGAGCTGCGGGGAACAGGACTTCGATCAGCATCCGTGGGGCGGCATCGCCACCACCTACGGTGCGGTGCTGGCCTTATATGCCCGGGCCACCGGCTCGCTCGAATACAAGGGCCTCGCGTATCAGACGCTCACTTGGTCCCTCTACGGCATCAACGACGACGGCTGCCCGTACGATGGGGTTTGGAAAGGCGCCGGCCGCGGCGGCTGGCAGGAGGACGCGCACACCGACAAGTTGCACAACGTCCTGGACGCCCTCGCCGCCTTCCCGGAGTGGGGCGAGTGAACGGCCCGCCGGCCCGCGCCGCGCTTCAAGCCGGCGGCTCGGAATCCTGGCTGGGGTGCAGGCCGAACTGGACGAGTTTGGCCTTCATGGTGATGCGCGAGATGCCGAGCCAGCGCGCGGCCCGGGCCTGGTTGCCGTGCGCCTGCTGGATGGCCCGGGCGAACAACTCGCGCTCCACGGTTTCCAGCGCGCGGGTGTGCGCATCGGCCAGTTCTCCCCGCCGCGCCGCCGCCAGCAGTTCGTCCACGTACTCGCCCACGGACTGCTTCGGCGAAGACGCCAGCCCGGCGGTTTTGTTCAGCGCGGCGCGGACGTGGTCCAGGTTGATCGTGTAGCTCTGGGCGAGGAGCAGGGCCTTGCGCGCGATGTTCTCCAATTCGCGCACGTTGCCCGGCCAGGACTGCGCCTGGAGGAACTCCACCGCTTCGGGATGGATCGAAGGATGGGCGTTGCCCAGGTCTGGACCGTGCTTCCGCAAGAAATAGCGCGCCAGGTCGGGGATGTCTTCGCGGCGCTCGCGCAACGGCGGCAAAGCGATCACCACCACGCTGAGCCGGTAGTAGAGGTCCTGGCGGAATTGCTTTTGGCGGATGGCCGTTTCGAGGTCGCGGTGGGTCGCGGCCACCACCCGCACGTCCACGGGGATGGTTTCCTTGGCGCCGAGGCGCTGCAGGCATTTCTCCTGAAGCACGCGGGTCAGCTTCACCTGCGTGCCGAGCGTCATGTCGCCGATTTCATCCAGGAAGAGGGTGCCGTGATCCGCCTGCTCGAAGCGGCCAATGCGCCGGGTTTCCGCCCCGGTGAAGGCGCCGCGCTCGTGACCGAACAATTCGCTTTCCAACAGCGTTTCCGGAATCGCCGCGCAGTTGATGGCGATGAACGGCGCGTTGGCCCGATCGCTGTGCTGGTAGAGGGCGCGGGCGATCAACTCCTTGCCGGTGCCGGTTTCGCCGCGGATGAGGACGTTGACCGGCCGGGGAGCGACGCGGCCAATCTCCTTGTAAATGGCCTGCATGGCCGGGCTTTGGCCGACGAGGGCGTCCCGCGCCGCGTCCGGCTGGCCCCACACCACCGGCTCCGACATGAAGCGGTTGCTGTCGGCCGCCTTGCGGACCAACTCCAGGAGGTGGGGCACGCTGAACGGCTTGAGCAGATAATCGTACGCGCCGAATTTCGTCGCCTCGATGGCGGTCTCGGTGGTGCCGAAGGCCGTGACGAGGATGATCGGCAGGCGGGGCTGGCTGGCGTGCAGTTGGCGGACCAATTCCAGACCGTTCAGGCCCGGCATCCGCAGATCGGTGATGACCACGTTCAAGCCGCCCTGGGCGGCGCGCGCGAAGCCCTCGTCGCCGCGCCGCTCCACCACCACTTCGTGCCCCTCCTCGGTCAGAATCCGTTGCAGGGTTTCCGTGATGCCGGGGTCGTCCTCGATGAGCAGGACGCGGGTGGCGGTGCTCATGGCGGGAAAGGAGATCGGATCGCCTGAAATGGAAACCCGAAAGCCGAAGGAAATTCGAGACGGCGCCGGGGCGGGCCCAAACCGCCGGAAGCCCGGTGCGCCTTCGGCTTTCGGCTTTCGGCTTTCGGCTTTCCTTCAGATTTCATAACAGTCCGCTCCGCCTCGTCGCTTCACCCCGCCCGGGGCAGCACAATGCCGAAGGTGGTGCCGCGATTGACCTGCGTCTGGTATTGCAGGGCGCCGCCGTGCTGCTGGACGATCCGGGCGGCGATGGACAACCCCAGCCCGGTGCCGGTGTCCTTGGTCGAGAAGAACGGGTCGAAGAGCCGTTTCTCCACGTCGGGCGGGATGCCCCGGCCGGTGTCGGCCACTTCAAGGATGACCACGTCCGTCTCGCCCTGGGCGAGGATCTGCCGGCTCGAACGGGCGCGCAAGGTGATGGTGCCGTCGTGATCGATGCTGTCGGCGGCGTTGCGCACCAGATTGATCAACACCTGTTTGATTTGCGCCGGGTCCGCTCGGAGATGCATCGGGGCGGGTTTTTCCAGCACCAACCGGATCCGGGCCTTGGCCAACTGGGAGGCCAGCACCAGTTGCACCTCCTGCAGGGGCACGTCCGCCGAGAGCGTGGCCCACTGCGGCTCGGTGGGCCGGGCGAACTGGAGAAAGTCGTTGACGATCTTCTCCAGGCGCAGGATTTCCCGCTCGACGACCTGGGCGTCGGCGGCCTCGGGCGAGCCGGGGGCGAACTTCTTTTGCTGGAGGAACAGGGCGGCCTTGATGGCGGTGAGGGGGTTGCGGATTTCGTGCGCCACGCCGGCGGCCAGCATTCCGAGCGCGGCCAGTTTCTCCCGCCGCTCCACCCGCGACTGGCTTTCCACCAGCTTGACGTGCAGCGGGGCAATCAAGTCGCGATAGACCAGCGCCGCCAGGGCGAGGCCGAAAAGGAACAACAGCCCCAGCAATCCCAGCACGGACCAGCGGAGATCGGTGAGGCTCTGCTGCGCGTGGGTGAGGAGCTGATTGCGCGATTCGTAGTGCGCCTGGGCCAGGTCGTGGCCCAAATCGAACAGGCGCTGCGCCTGCGCGAGGAAGCGGGCGAACTCCGCCAGGGAGGCGCTGTTCTCTCCGGAAACCTGGATTTGGTCGTGCAACTCGCGGGCCAGGCGCCGGTAGTCGTCGTACGCGGCGTTGACCTCGCGGAACACTTGCCGCTCGCCCGTGGTGGTGAGCTTGGGCGACTGTGCCTCCAGCCAGCCGCCCAATTCGTGGCTGGCGCTCAGGAAGTGGTCCCAGTTGGTCGCCTCGTGGTTGATGCCATAATGAAGCATCGTGTTGTTGACTTCGCGGACCGAGTCCTTGAACCGCTCCGCGATCCCGAAGCTCTCCGAATCGACGTGGTTCAAGCGGGTGCGCAAATCGCGCGCCTGCCGCTGGGAATTGAGCGTGAGCACGACGATCAAGGCGCCCATCAGCCCCACGGCCAGGCCGAGGGCGATCAACCGGAACTTGACCGCAGAATTCATCGTCAACGGACAGAGGATCGGACGCGGGTGGATCCCGGCCCGAAGGCAAAGATCCGGTCGGGGGGGCTGCCGCCCGTCCGCGCCCCGTCAACGTAAGGCAAGATCACGGCCGCTGCCAAGGGCAGATGCCGTGCCAGCACGGCGGCCGAGGCGGCGGGAAGTCCCGGCGCGTGTGACGGCAGCCCACGTCCGGCTCGCCGACATGCGGACGCCCAAAGTCCTGCGAGGCTTTCCGCTCCATCGAGTCGCAGGGATGGCCCACGAGCCGGACTTCGGTTCGGTGACACTTCCCAGGCCGGCGCCGGCGCGGGTGCAAATCCCCAGCCCATGTCTCCCCGCCGAGCCGAAAGAGGAAAGAGGGTTTGCTGCCCAGCATAGTCTTTGAACTGCCTTACCCGCCCGCCGCCGCCGCCTTGGATGCCGACAGGCCGCGAGTGCCGCCCCCGGGTCGTCGTTTCGGTCAGGAATCCCAAGCCTTCCGTGCGAGCGGCCCGCCGGCCGCGCGGAGCCGGCCGGCTGGTGCGGGCGGCGTTGGCATGGATCGCGCTGAAAGGACGGGACAAACCATGCATTTCGTGGCGAAGAAACCGGATTTTTTCCTCGTCGGCGCGCCCAAGAGCGGCACCACCGCCCTGGCCCAGTATTTGGCGGCCCATCCCGACGTGTACATGCCGGAAGCGAAAGAAATGCACTTCTTCGGCTCGGACCTGCGCTTCGGCGGGTCGTTCTATCGGCGCGGGCTGGACGCCTACCTCGCGGAGTTTGCGGCCAAGAATGGTGAGCGGCGGGCTGGTTGCGCTTCCGTCTGGTATCTCTTCTCCACGCGGGCCGCGGTGGAAATCAGGGATTTCAACCCGGAGGCGCGCATCATCATCATGCTCCGGGAGCCGGTGGAGATGATTTACTCGCTTTACCACGAGTACCGCTATCTCGGCCAGGAACACCTGCCCACGTTCGAGGAGGCGCTGGCAGCCGAGGCGGACCGCCGGGCCGGACGGCGCATCACGCGCCGCACCAGTTTCGTGCAGGGGTTGGACTACCGCGAGACGGCCCGCTACACCGAGCAGGTCCGGCGCTATTTCAACGTCTTTGGCCGCGAGCGGGTGCATGTCATCATCTACGACGATTTGGCGGCCGACGCCGCCGCCACTTACCGGGACACGCTGGCGTTCCTGGATGTTGATCCCGACTGCGTCCCAACCGAGTTCCCCGTCATCAACGGCAACAAATACGTCAAGCATCCGGCGCTGCGGAACCTCCTGGTGGAGCCCGTGGTGCGTTCGGCGGCGCTGAAGCTCTTTTCCCCGCTGCCGCGCCCGGCCTACGCGGCGTTGCGGCGCACGGAGAAGCGGCTCTGGCGGTGGAACGCCCGCTTTGAGGAACGGCCGCCCCTGGCGCCAGACCTCCGGCAGCAGCTCCAGCAGGAGTTCGCGCCGGAAGTCGAGCGCCTGAGCCAACTGCTGGGACGCGACCTGACCCATTGGAGCCGATGAACGCAGTGGGCAACGGCGGTCACCGGGTCTTGCTTTGAAATCCTCACCGTCATTGGCGGGGCCGCGTCGCGCGGGGTTCGCCCTGATGTTGCTGCTGTTGGCGACGGTGCTCGCGCTGCTGTTGCACGACAGCTTCCGGCCGGGCTACACGCTGTTCTCGAACGATGGCCCGCTGGGCAAACTGATGTCCCAATGCCACCGGATGCCGGATGCCTTCACCGGCGTCTGGCAGGATTTGAACACGCTCGGCTACCGCGAGGCCGGCGTCGTGCCGAGTGTCACCGGCGCGCTGCTCTGGATGCTGACGCCCGTCGCCTTTTCCAAATTCTACGCGCTGTTGGCGCTGTTGATTCTGGGCCTGGGCGCGTGGGCCTTTTTCCGCCAATTGGGCCTCGCGCCGCCGGCCTGCATCCTGGGTGGGTTGGCGGCGAGCTTGAATTCCGTCTTCTTCTCCGCGGCTTGCTGGGGCGTGGGGCCGCAGGCCATCACCGTCGGGATGACCTTTCTCGCGCTGGCCGCGCTGGGGGACACCTCATCCCGGCGCCGGTGGCTGCGCGTGGCGCTGGCCGGTTGGGCGGTGGGCCTGGGCGTGGCCGAAGGCGCGGACATTGGCGCGATCTTTAGTCTGTACGTCGCGGCTTTCGTCGTGTATCAGGCCTGGATGGCGGAGGGTCCGCGCGCCAAGACCCTTGCCGCGGGCGCGGGCCGGCTGGCCTTGGTCGCCGGCTGTGCCGTGTTCGTGGCGGCGCGGTCGGTGTCCGCGCTGGTGAGCACCCAAATTGAGGGCGTCGCCGGCATGGAGTCGGAGGCGCGGACGACGACGGAGCACTGGGACTGGGCCACGCGGTGGAGCCTGCCCAAGCGCGAGGCGCTGGGGCTGGTGGTCCCCGGCCTGTTCGGCTACCGCATGGACACGTCGGGAGGCGGGGCGTATTGGGGCGCCACCGGGCGCGATCCGGCGTGGGACCGCTATTGGGCGGGCGGCGGGCAGGGCCCGGCGCCGAAGGGGTTCCTGCGGTTCAGCGGCGGCGGCGACTACGCCGGGATGCTCGTGGTGCTGCTGGCGCTCTGGGCGGTCGCGCAGTCATTCTCCCGCCGGGATCCCATTTTCAGCCGCTTGCAGCGGCGATGGCTCTGGTTTTGGCTGGCGGTCGGCGTTGTCGCGCTGTTGCTGGCTTTTGGCCGCTTCGCGCCGTTTTACCGCTGCGTCTATGCGCTGCCGTACTTCAACACCATCCGCAATCCGGTCAAGTTCCTTCACATCCTGGCCCTCGCCTTGGTCGTGCTGTTCGCTTATGGCGTGGACGGTGTGTGGCGCAAATACATGCGGCCGTCGGGCACGGCTCCCAAGCTGCCGCAATGGGCGATCCCAAAAGGGTGGTGGGCCCAAGCCACGGCGAGCGAGCGGCGCTGGGTCTGGGGATGCGGGCTGGTCCTGGGCGCGAGTCTGCTCGGCTGGCTGATCTACTCCAACTCCCGCCCGGATCTGGAGCAATATTTGCAGAGCGTCCGGTTCGATGAAGCGACGGCCCGGGCCATCGCCGGGTTCAGCGTCCGTCAAGTGGGGTGGTTCGTGCTTTTCTTCGCGCTGGCGGCGGGTTTTCTGGCGCTGATCTTCCGCGGGGTTTTCACCGGGGCGCGGGCCGGATGGGGCGCGCTGGGTCTGGGGTTGCTCCTGGTCGTGGATCTCGGACGCGCCGACCGGCCGTGGATCATTCACTTCAACTACCAAGCGGTGTATGCGAGCAATCCGGTGATTGACCGTCTGCGGGACCAGCCCTACGCCCACCGCGTGGCGCTCCTCCCCTTTCAAGGGGCGCCGGAGCTGCCGTTCTTTGAGCGGGCCTACCGCAACCATTGGCTGCCGCTGCTCTTCGCTTACTACAACATCCAATCGCTGGACTATTTCCAGTTGCCGCGCATGCCGGAGGATCTGGCGGCCTTCGACAAGACTTTCAACCCGGCCGGCGCGGCGGAGCCCGGGCGGCTCGTGGTCCGGCACTGGCAGCTCACCAACACCCGCTACTTCCTGGGCGCAGCCGCGTTGGCGGACTCCCTGGACCGGGAAATTGATCCGCGGTTCCGCCTCACCGAGCGATTCAATCTCGTGGCCAAGCCGGGAATCCAAGTCGTCGCCGACTGGGGAAACCTGACCGCGGCGCCCACGAACACCGGATCGTACGCGCTCTACGAGTTCACCGGCGCGCTGCCCCGCGCGCGGCTTTACGGCCACTGGGAAATCCAAACCAACGACCCGGCCGCCCTGACGCAACTAGCCAGCGCCGCGTTCGACCCGGAGCAAAGCGTGCTGGTGGCCGATGGCCCGCCTATGTCGGCGGCGGCCGCTGGCGGGGCCAAGCCGCAAGAAGCCGGTTCGGTCGAATTCGCCCGGTATGCTCCGAATGACATCGTGTTGAAGGCGACCGCCGCCGTGCCGGCGGTACTGCTGCTGAACGACCGGTTCGACCCACACTGGCAAGTGCAGGTGGACGGCCGGCCGGCGGCGTTGCTGCGCTGCAATTATCTCATGCGCGGCGTGTTCGTCGGGCCGGGCGCGCACACGGTCGAGTTCCGTTTCCGGCCGCCGGTCGGGTCGCTCTGGGTGAGCCTGGCGGCGATGGCCGTCGGGCTGCTGCTCCTCGGCACACTGCTGGTGACAGAACTTCTGGCCCGCTCCCCCGCCGAATGCCCC
>JAJXZI010000329.1 GCA_021780115.1 bacterium
TGCCACCCCGGTTTCTGTTGAGCCGATCCGGCGAGGGAGAGAGCCTTCTTTTCCACCACTGAAGTCTTTCGCTGCCATGCTGAACTGCGTGTTGAGACGACTTCAACGCTCCTTTGTACGGCTCAAGTATTCGCCGGCACGCTTTGAGTCTTCGCCTGGAATGCAGCAGTGTTTGATGTGAGGATTTCAGCCGTGGGCGATTCCGCTGGAGTTGTCGGCCCATTGATTTCGGAATAATCTAATAGAACTCATCAATTGGAAGAAACAACTTGCATTCCGCCATGAATTCAAGAGATATACGAAGCGTCGGTGGGAGTTGAAGGCAGCACTCAGGCAAAGTCACAAAGAAAGGAACCCAATATGGCCCGCAGAAAACGAACCTCTCCCGTGTTGGACAAGGCCCGGACGCGCGCCACAGCGCTCAGTTCGATTGACGCCAAGCTCGACTTGGGCAAGGAACTGACCCTGGACGCCTACACGGCGGCGATCAAGCAGGCGGAGGACAAACTCGCCGCCTATAACGCGCTGTTGTCGAAGGTGGACGCATCGCTCAACGACGTGCAGGCGGCGGAGAAGGGCCCGGCCGCCTTGAGCGACCGGATGCTCGGCGGGGTCGGGAGCAAGTACGGCAAGGACAGCAACGAGTACGAAAAGGCCGGCGGCGTCCGCAAGAGCGAGCGCAAGCGCCCGGTGCGCACGCAGACGTCGGCGCCGACGAAGTAGGCGGGGCGCAGAGTCGTCCGCTGGCTCCCAGTTGCCAGCCAGCCCGCGCGTCCGCCCAGTGCTGATGGCCGCGCTGGACCTGCTGCCGGCGGCGATTTCCCAGGGTGTCGGCGCCGAGACGGGGTATTGTTGTTGCAGCGTTCACGTTTGCGACAGCGAGTGTGCGTGGATTGGCGGCGGCGGCCGAACGGTTTGACAACAGGAATCTGCCCGCCGCCGGCCCTGACGGGGCGGCGCGATGGACGATTCCGATGCAACGATCTGAATGGGACAGCCTGACCGAGCAAGATTGACTTCACGGGTTCGCGTGGTAGAACGATGTCACTCAGGGGCGATTGGGTTATGAAACTAAACGTGTTCTCATTCGGACGGCCAAGGCAGCGTCCATCTCTTTCTGGCCGTCGTGCAACTCGGATCCCACCAGTGGCGGCGTTACTGGGCCGCTGGGAGCAACTGGCGCTTCTCGCCGGCGTGACGGCACTTCCCGCCTGGGGACAAGCGCCGGGCCTCACGTGGGCGACCAACCTGGGGGCGCGGGTGTTCGCCGTAGATGCGCAAACCAACGTGTATGCCTCCGCAAGCAACAACGTCATCATGCTTAGTGCCGCGGGCGTCCCGCTCCAGACCAACACCATTTGCCCCCTCCCCGGCTTGGCGCAACGCGACGCGGCGGGCGACTTCTACTTCGCCGGCAGCTTCGACGGGACGAATGACTTCGGCGGCGTCACCTTGGTGGGCGGCTGGATCGACAGCATGAACTATCCACCCCCCGGCAAGTGGTCGCCCGGCGCGCCCACGTGCTTCCTGGCGAAGTACGGCAACGCCGGCAGCCTGCAGTGGGTGGTTTCCTTTGGGGCGCAGGGCGTGGAGAATTGGTTGAGCGACCTGGCCGTCAACGCCGACGGCTCCGCGACGGTGGGCTTTTGGAATCACCAATCCATCCAACTGTGCCAATACTCGGCGACCGGGACAAACCTTTGGGATCGCACCGTCGGCACTGGCCCGGCGGTGAAGATCAGCGGCCTCATCGGAACAAACGGCTGCTATCTCGTTTACAACGGCCGCGTCGAGACGGGCGGCTTTTACGACGACGCTGGAAATCTCACCGCGTTCTCCGGCAGCGGGCCGGTGATCTGGATGGATCCGCTGAGTTGGAACGGCAAGCCGGTGGCGGGCCCCACCAATAGCGCCTACTGGGCCGGCTTGCCTTGGCCCAGCTACCTGCCGACCCTGCAAAAGTCGTTGGCGGGCGGGAGCGTTGGGTGGACCCAGTCGCTGGGGACCGTCGAGCAATGGGTGTTGGCCGGTGACCACGGCGGCAATCTTATCCTCGCGGGCACGGATGGGATTTTCTCGAAGTACGACGGCGATGGGACGCTGCTCTGGTCCACGAACTACGGCTCGCCCGCTGTGGCGCTGCTGGTGGATTCGCAAGACAACCGCTTCGCCTCGTTCCTGGACGGCTCAATCGCCCGGCTGGCGGCGGACGCCCCGCCGCAATGGCCCGTCATTTCCCGCGGGCCGCAGTCCCAGACGGTCTTCCGGGGCGACAATGCCAGCCTCCTGGTCGCCGCCAGCGGGACGCCGCCGCTCCGGTACGCGTGGCGGCTGAACGGAACGAATCTCCCCGGCGCGACCAGCGCGGCCCTGAACCTCAGCAACGCCACGCCGTCTCTTGTCGGGCTGTATTCCGTCGTGGTGACGAATGTCGCCGGCGCGGTCACCAGCGCTCCGGCGCTGCTGCGGGTCAAATCTGTCGCGCTCTACGCGGGCGGTCAGTTGCTGACCAACGGCACGTACGTTTTCACCAACACACCGACGATGACCGTTCGCTCCGCGTTCCCCAGCGGCTCGGCGTTCTACACTTTGGACGGCTCAGCGCCGAGCTTCACCTCCACGCTTTACGTCGGCCCGTTTGCGCTGTCGCAGAGCGCCACGGTCCGCGCCATCGGTTACAGCGCCGATTTTCTCCAGTCGGAAGAAGCCGACGCAGTGGACGCGGTCGTTCTCGCCCGGCACCGTCTGGCGGCCTCGGCTTCCGGCGGCGGGAGCGTGATCCTGGACCCGCCGGGAGGCGACTACCTCAGCACCAACACGGTCATCGTCACCGCCGTTCCCTCGACTGGCTACACCTTTCTTTACTGGCTCGGCGACGCGGCGGAGACGAATCCCGTCGCCCGCATCTCAATGGAGCGGGACAAGGCGATTCGGGCCGTCTTCGGCACCTCGCTCTCCACCACTGTCGCGGGCAACGGCCAGGTGTGGCTCGATCCGCCGGGCGGCGTGTATCCCTACGGCAGCGTCGTGCGTTTGACGGCCGTGCCGGGTCCGGGCAGCTACTTCGGCGCCTGGGGCAACGCCGCCACCGGCAACACCAATCCGCTTGGCTTCCCCATCGCCAGCCCGAGCCCGACGGTGTCCGCCGTCTTCGGCGCGACCCCGTCGGACCAAGCTGCGCTGACGGTGGTGCTCAACGGGAACGGCCGCGTGAACGTCAGCCCGTCCGCGAACGTCTATGCGCTCAACCAGTCCGTCACGCTCACGGCGCTCCCGGGGCCGGGGCAGAGCTTCCTGGCTTGGAGTGGCGACGCCGACGGGACGCAGAATCCGCTGGCCACGTCCATGACGCACAGCAAAGTCATCACCGCGCATTTCACGGGCCGGACGCTGCTGCGCGTGGACCGGCCGGGGCTGGAGGGAACCACGCCCGCCGGCTTCCGCCTCACGCTGGTCGGGGATCCGCCGTCGGCCTGCGAGATTCTGGCCTCCACGGACTTGAGCGTCTGGGAGAGCGTAGGCTGGGTGACGAACCTCTTCGGCGAGGTCCAATTCACCGACCCGGCCCCAGCCGGCGCGGCATTGCGATTCTATCGGGCCGGGCCGTGATCCGGTAGCGTGCCGATCACGCGGTGGAGCGACATCGCACCCGGCATCCAGAATCCCATGCGCGAGTCAACGGGCCCGAAGACTGCCGGGCATGGCTGGGCTGCTTTCCGACGCCGCTCGCCGGGCGCGGCGCCGCAGGCCATTTGACAGGCACGGCACGACGGCGGATGGTGGTGCCCATGAAATCATTCCTTGTGCTGACGATGAGTTGGCTTGCAGTCGTGGCCTGCGCGGGCGCCGCCGAATCGATTTACCGCATCCCGCTGAAAGACATCGACGGCAAAAGCGCGTCGCTGAAGCCCTACCAGGGCAAGGTCCTGCTCATCGTGAACGTCGCCTCGAAGTGCGGCTTCACGCCGCAGTACACCGGCCTGGAGGCGCTCTACGAGAAATACAAGGACCAGGGCCTGGCCGTGTTGGGTTTCCCGTGCAACCAGTTTGGCGGCCAGGAACCCGGCACCGATCAGGAGATCAAGACGTTCTGCTCCACCCACTACGACGTGACGTTCCCGCTGTTCGACAAGCTCGAGGTCAACGGCGCCCAGCGCCATCCGCTCTACGCGTGGCTGGCGGGCGGGAGTTCCCCGGTCGCCGGCGACATCCGCTGGAACTTCACCAAGTTCCTCATCGGCCGCGACGGCAAAATCCTCCAGCGCTTCGACTCGAAGGTGAAGCCCGATGCGCCGGAGATGGTCCAGGCCATCGAAGCCGCGTTGGCGGCAAAGTAGGCCCGGGGCCGTGGGCGGGCCGACGGGCTGGGCCACCGGCCGTTGCGCGCGGGCGGGCCGCCCTGATAGCTTCGTCCCGGCATGGCCGACATCGTCCTCTGCACGCTCAACGCGAAGCACCTCCACGCCGCGTTTGGCCTGCGGTATCTGCTGGCGAATCTCGGCCCGCTCCGTCCGCGCGCCCACCTCCTGGAATTCGACATCCACCAACGCCCGCTCGACATCGTTGAAGCCCTCCTCCAGCACGAGCCCAAGATCGTCGGCCTGGGCGTGTACATCTGGAACGTCGGACCTATGGCCGAAGTCGTCGCCACGCTGAAGCGGCTGCGACCCGACGTCATCGTCGTTTTGGGCGGGCCGGAGGTCAGCCACGAATCCGAAAGCCAAGCGATCACGCAGTCGGCCGATTACGTCATCACGGGCGAGGCCGACCTGCAATTCCGCGCCGTCTGCGAACAACTCCTCGTCGGCCACCGGCCCACCGGCAAGATCATTCCGTCCGGCTTGCCGGAGTTCGCGCAACTCCTCCTGCCCTACGACCTCTACAGCGACGATGACCTCGCCCATCGCGTGCTCTACGTCGAGGCTTCCCGCGGCTGCCCGTTCACTTGCGAATTCTGCCTGTCCGCGCTCGATGTCCCGGTGCGGGCGGCGGCGTTGCCCGGTTTCCTGGCCGCGCTGCAACGGCTGCTGGACCGCGGCGCGACCCAGTTCAAGTTCGTGGACCGCACGTTCAACCTGAACGTCGTCACCGCCAAAGCCATCCTCGAATTCCTGCTCGCCCGCTGGCGCCCCGGCCTTTTCTTCCATTTCGAAATGGTTCCCGACCGGTTACCCGACGCCTTGCGCGAAGTCATCGCCCGCTTCCCGCCCGGCGCGCTCCAGTTCGAGATCGGCATCCAGACGTTTGCGCCGGAAGTCGCCGCGCGGATCCAGCGCCGGCAGAACTACGCCAAGCTGGAGGAAAATCTCCGCTGGCTGCGGCGGGAAACCGGCGTCCATCTCCACGCCGATCTGATCTTCGGCCTGCCGGGCGAATCCCTGAGCAGCTTCGCCGACGGCTTCGACCGGTTGGTCGGGTTGGAGCCGCAGGAGATCCAAGTCGGCATCCTGAAGCGCCTGCGCGGGACGCCCATCGTCCGCCACGACGCCGAATGGCAGGTGGTGTGGAACCCGCAACCGCCGTACGAAATCCTTCAGAACCGCCTGGTGGATTTCGCGACGCTCCAGCGAATGCGGCGCTTCGCCCGCTACTGGGACCTGGTGGGCAACCGTGGCCACTTTGTCGCGACGACCCCGCTGCTCTGGAGCCGGAACGCGTCACCGTTCCACGCTTTCCTGCGCTGGAGCGAGTGGCTGCACGCCCGCGTCGGCCGCACCGACAGCATCGCGCTCCTCCGCTTGATGAATCTGCTCTTCGTTTACCTGACGGTCGAACTCAAGCTCGAGGCGAAGTCCGTTGCCGTCGTGATGCTGCGCGATTATCGGCGCGGCGGTCACTTCGACACGCCCGGTTTCTTGAGGGACGCGACGGCTCCCGGTGCCGTCCCGGCCAGGAAGAGACAGCGATCGGGTGCGCCCGCCGCAAAGCGGCAGGTCCGGCATCTCGCGGCGCGGAACGACTGGGCGGAGTAGCCGGGCGCGGGAGTTGTTCCGGCGCCGCCTGCGGCGACCGGTTCGGGCAGCGTGGGGGAGCGAAGCTGGCCAAAGAAAAAGGCGGGCCGTCGAAGGCCCGCCGTAGGATTTCACCCGTCCCGCTCAGTTGGACTTGGCCTTCTTGGAAGACTTCGTCCCGGCCGGGGCCTTGGGGCCGATGCGGAGCGACTGGAGTTCGAGCTTGCCGTCCGCGGCCTTGACGTAGGTGCCGCCGACTTCCTCGCCAACGGTGACGTCGCCAAAGACGGCTGGCTTTCCCGCCTTCACGAACTTCGTCGTCGAAGTGATCTGGAAGGTGCGTTCCCCGACCTTCAGGGTCTTGGCCGTCTTGTCCACGGAGTCGATCTTGCCCCGGAAGGGCACCCGTTGCTTGCGTTCCTTGGCGGGCGCCGCGGCGGCGTCCGGCGGTATGGGTTTATTGTAGTTTTGGGCTGGGGCTGGCGCCGCCACGCCCGCGAGGAGACCCGCCAGCGCGCTGACGAGGACGAGTTTCGAGAACGTTCGTTTCATGATGAGTTGGATTGGTTGATTCCGGTCTAAGCGACAATGGGATTACTACCATTCCAGCCCGCAGATGCAAGCCTTTTCTAGCGCCCAGGAGTGACCGACCGGGGAACGACGTGCGGTTGCCTCGTCGCCGCCTTCTTCCTCTTCCGCCGTCAGTTCTTCACCACATGCCGTCCACCAGGAGTCCCGTCACCTTCTGCGCGATATCATCGGCCAGCAGCGGCATGGCCTGCCGCTCGGCGCTGGTCAGGTCCGCGCCGGGGCGGACCAGGGTGTAGCCGTTCACGTCGCGCTCGAGGATGGTCCGGCCCGTGCTTCGCTCACGGACAATCACATGGACGGTGGCCGTGACGCGGTAATCCAGCACGGTGAGGATGTCGTTCGGATTGTAGGTGATGTCGGCGCGGTCGTAGTGGGTGATGCTCCCGGTGACAATGACATCGCCGTCGTCATGCGTCGCGAGCCGGTAGGTGCCGTCCTGCTGCATGCTCTTGCGCAGGGCGGCAGTCAGGGCGTCGCCCAACTGCGGCTGCAGCGTTTGGTTGGCAAACGGGCGGACCTGGACGGATCGGCTGCCGGCCACCTGGCCGTTGCTGGGGCCGAGGTGGTAGCCGGCACAGCCGGACAGAAGGGCGACGGCCAAGCCGGCCAGGAACAGGGCCGTCGACCGCCGTCTAGCGGGCAGCGGTTTGCGTTCGCTTCTTGAGTTCCTCGATCCGCTGGCGCGCGTAGGTCGCATAGGGGGATTCCGGATCCAGTAACAGCACCTCGTTGTAGTACACCAGCGCCCCGCGCCAACGGCGGTAGCGCTCGTAAAACTGGGCGACTTGGTAGCTGCCCCGGGCCTGTTCGGTCTTGAGCGTCGAAATGATCTTCTGCGTCTGGGGCACGCGGGCGTCGTTGGGGTAGAGCGTCGCAAAATCGCTGAACGTGGCGATGGCCTTGCCCGCCGTGCTCTGGTCGTACTCAGCTTTGAGCGCCTGTTTTTCGTAGGCGATCCCCTCGCGGTAAAAGGCGTCGGCCGCCACCGCGGGGCGGTCGTTGTAGCGATCCACGGCCACCTCGTAGGCCTTGGCCGCCTGCACGTAATTCTTTTGCTTCTCCCGGGTGGTGCCGATTTTCATCTGCGCCTGCACGCCGACGTCGCTGTACGGACCGTTGTTCACCACCTTCTGGTACAGGTCGGCCGTCTTGTCCATGGAGGGAAAAAACGGGATGACACCCCAGAGCCGGAACCACTGGCCGGCGAGGAACCGGCCGGCGATGTCGTACTGCCGTTTGAGGATTTCGTCGGTCTTCTCGTACTTCGGGTATTTGGTGATCAGTGTCTGGTATTCCTTGAAGGCCTTCTCGTCACTCCGTTTCGCCTCGTAGCAGCGGCCCAGGAGATACTGCGCCTCGGGCGCGTAATCGGACAGCGGCCACTGCTTGACCAGGTGCCGGGCGGCCTTGAGCGCCATCCGGTAGTCCTTCTTGGCGAACGCCTCCTGGGCCACCTGCAACTGGTCCTTGGCGCGGACGCGCCGCCACTTGCCCTCGGAACCGACCGGCTCGTAGGTCCAGCCTTCGCCCGGCCGATAGACCAGCGGGGCCGGCGCAGGCTGCGGCACGGCCAGCACGCACACGACGGCCAGGAGCAAGCGGACGGACCAGCGATTCATGGCGCAACGCTATCGGCGCCCTTGGACCAAGTCAAGGCAGCCGCCCCCCGGGCCAGGACGCGGACTTCCATTTGAAGGGGTAAGTTGCACGCAAGTCACTTCGGGCGCCAGATCGCGGCTTCCCATCAACCACCGACGGATCAGCGAGGGCCAGCAAACGGAAACCGGCGCCCCGCTCGGTCCTCAGCCGCGATACACGATCAGCACGCCGTAGTCGGTCAGCAGTTTCTGCGTGCCGATGTCCAGGTAGGTGTAGGAGAGGGTGGTGACGCTGATGATGTTCTTCTCGCCCACCTTGTCGAGAAAATCGGTGACTATTTCGTCGAAGCGGTCATGGCCCACTTCCACGCAGTCGATGCGCCGGATCGTCTTGGCCCGGATGTTCCGATCCGTCGCCTGGGCGGCGGCTTCCAGGGGCGTGAGCGGCTTGGTGATCAAGCTCTCCGCGGGTTTCGCGTGAACAGGCACCTTGAGATGCATCTCCACCTTGGCGGCGGCGGAGGAGGCGATCGGATTGACGGGATTGGGCTCGACACGCGCCGCGGCCGCCGCGGCCCCCACGCCCGGGCGCATGACGACCGGTTCGGGTTCCGGGATCACGATGGTTTCGTTGCAGGAGGGACAGTTGATCTCGCTGCCTGCGGCGGAACTATCCACCGCCAGCTCCTGTTCGCAATTCGGGCATTTAAAAACGACATCCATAACACGGCTCCTCTTCTGATTGCATGCTGGAGCAAGAGTAAGCGTTCGCGGGCAAAGCGCCAGAAAAAAATGCCCACGGGCCGTGTAGCAAACAAACCTGCACAAGTGGTGTGCGAACAAACCTTGGCCGAGGGCGTGGGGGCGGAGGCGCGCGCGAGGTCGTAGAACATCAAGGCCCAGGCGAGGCCCGGTGCGCATCCTAGTTTTTTGCAGGGGCGAAGGGAGCAGCGTGGGGAAAGAGCAGATGCCGGCGGCCATTGCGCCAGAGCATTTCCCAACTCAACAACGCCTCATCGCTGGTCGCGCTCCAGAACTGCCCCGTCCGCTTGAAGCGGCATCGGCTCTGCCGGCGGGTCGCTTCCACCGGGCCGCTGCCGATTGGCTCGCCCCGCCGCCGCCCCGCCCGGTCGTCCCGCCGCGCCTGGGGTGCGTGAACGTAATTCCCTTCGCGCCTCACCACCGCCTGCGCCGCCGGGCCGGGGGGCAGGCTCTGCAGGAGGTCTTCCCATTGCCGGATCCCTTTCCCCGCCGACTCGTTTTCCCGTTGTTGCACCCAAGGCGGCAACCCCGCCTTGAGTTGTTGGGCCCCTTCGCCGAAGAGGGCCCGGCCCACCGCCGCCAAGTGTTGCGCGGCGTGATAGAAGTCCAAACGCTGGCGGGCCGGGGGGAAGCGGTCGTGGGCCAGCCGCCAGATCCCCACCGCCCCG
>JAJXZI010000042.1 GCA_021780115.1 bacterium
CGTGAAGGAGGGCAACGGCGATCCGGATTTATGCACGTTCGGCGAGCGCGTCACACCGAACCAGCACAAGATGGTCCGTGAGTTTGTGCTGCTGGATAACACCTATTGCTCCGGCATCCTGAGCGCAGACGGCCACCAGTGGGCCGACACGGCCTTCGCCACCGATTACATGGAAAGATCCTTCGCCGGGTTCCCGCGCAGTTACCCGGACGGCATGGGCGACAACGAGTCGGACGCTCTGGCCTACTCGCCGGGCGGCTTCATCTGGGACAACGCCCTGGCCCACGGCAAGACGCTGCGCGACTACGGCGAGTTCGCCATCCCGCGCAAGGCCTGGGTCGACCCGTCGCGCCGGGGCGAACCGCAGTTCCTCGACCACTACCGCGAGTTTGTGGACGGCACGCAGAGCATCCATCTGTGGAGCGAGCCGGCCATCGAGTCGCTGCGCCCGTACCTGGTCACCAACAGCGTCGGCTGGGACCTGGACGTGCCAGACGTGTTCCGCGCCGCGCAGTTCCTGAAGGAATTTCGCGAGTTTGAACAGAACGGGGCCCTGCCGGATCTGGTCATCATCTGTTTGCCCAATGACCACACCAGCGGCACCAAAGCCGGCTCGCCGACGCCCGCCGCGCAGGTGGCGGACAACGACGTAGCCTTCGGTCAGATTGTCGAAGCGATCAGCCACAGCCGCTTCTGGAAGGATACCTGCATTCTGGGCATCGAAGACGATCCGCAGGCGGGCTGGGACCACGTCAGCGGCTATCGCACCACCGCCTACGTCATGAGTCCCTACACGAAACGCCGTCAGGTCGTCAGCACGCAATACAACCAGACCAGCCTGCTGCGCACGATCGAACTCATCCTCGGCCTGCCGCCCATGAACCAACTGGACGCCACGGCGACGCCAATGTCCGACTGCTTCACCGACACGCCGGACCTCACGCCGTTCGAGGCCGTCCGCAACAACATCGCGCTCGACCAGATGAATCCGGTGCCGAAGAAGATTTCCGATCCGCTGCTGCGCAAGAACGCCTACGCCTCCGCGCGCCTGCCGCTGGCCCAGGCGGACCAGTGTCCTGAAGATTTGCTCAATCGCATCCTGTGGCACGCGATGAAAGGTTCCCAAGCGCCATATCCGCAGTGGGCCGTGCAGATGCGGGGCGACGATGACTAACCCGGCCGGCTTGAAATCCGAAACGATCCCGTGCCGGTTTCGTTTTCGGATTTCGGGTCCTGGATATTCCACCTTTCCTTTATGCCACGCCCGTTGACCTCAGATTTGCCGGCGACGCTGGGCTTCTCCATGCCGGCCGAGTGGGAGCCGCACGCCGCCACCTGGCTCGGCTGGCCCCACAACGCCACCGACTGGCCGGGCAAGCTCCGGACCATCGAGTGGGTTTATGGCGAGATGGTCAGGAAGATCGCCCCCGGCGAGATCGTCCGGCTGCTGGTGCCGTCGGCGGCGGCCGAGCGACGGGCGCAGCGGGTTCTGCACCACGCCGGCGCGGATCTCGCCCGCGTCGAGTTCCTGCGCTGGCCGACCAACCGCGGCTGGATGCGCGACAGCGGGCCGATCTTCGTCAAGCGGCGGACGCCAGCGTCCAAGCTCCGCGGCCCCAAGTCGGCGACGGCCATCGTCCATTTCCACTTTAACGCCTGGGCCAAATACCCGGATTGGCAGAAAGACCGGAAAAATCCGCAGCGCGCGGCGGACCACCTCGGCCAGCGGCTGTTTCACGCCGAGTGCGACGGCCGGCCCTTCGTGCTCGAAGGCGGCGGCCTCGACGTGAACGGACGCGGCACGCTGCTGACAACCGAGGAGTGTTATCTCGATCCGCGGGTCCAGGTGCGGAATCCCGGCCTCGGCCGGAAGGCGATCGAGGCGACGCTCCAGAAATACCTGGGCGTGACCAACGTTCTCTGGCTGGTGGCCGGGCCCGTCGGCGACGACACCCACGGGCACATCGACGACATCTGCCGCTTCGTCAACCCGAAGACCGTCGTGCTCATCCGGGAGGACAATCCCAGGGACATCAACTACCGCCCGCTCGCGGAGAACTGGGAACGCATCCGCGACCTTCGCCTGGAAGACGGCTCGAGGCCCGAGGTGGTGCCGTTGCCGATGCCCGCTCCGCTTTTCTTCGCCGGCCAGCGGTTGCCCGCCAGCTACGCCAACTTCTACATCGCCAACGCCGCAGTCCTCGTGCCGACGTTCAACGATCCTAACGACCGCGTCGCGCTGGGCACGCTGGCGGAATTGTTCCCCGATCGGCCCGTCGTCGGAATCCACGCGGTCGATCTGGTGTTGGGCTTCGGCACGCTGCACTGCTTGACGCAGCAGCAGCCCGCGTAAGGCCGCCAACCGACACGCGGCGTTGCTGGCCGTTGGGCGGTCGTTCAACCGTTCGTTCCGGCCGGCGGCCGGAGCACCCGCTGGTCGCCCTCCCGCGCGGTGACGCCCTCGCGATCCAGCCGCTCCAGCAGCGGAATGATCACCCGCCGGCTGGTGCCAAGCGCCTGGCGCAACTCGCTGGCGGTGGCCCGCCCGCGCGCCTGGAGAAATTCCCGCACCACGGCCGCCGCCCGCGCCCAGTGCTCCGCGAGCATCACTACGTCCGCCCCCACCTCCACCGCCTCGCCGGTCTGGAGCAGGAATCGCAAGGACTCCTGGGCCGCCGCGTCCGGCGCCAGGGCTTTGCGCGGCGGCGGCTCAAATGGCTTCGCGGCAAGCGCCGTCCGAATCCGCGCCCCGTCCGTCTGCAACCGCGGCGGCAGTGCCGGCCGGTGGCCCGCGCGCCGGATCACCGCGCCGGCTTGCGCGAAGTCGTTCCGGCCAAGCGCCGCGACCAGCAGTTCGAAAAGCTCCGGCGCCGGCAAGTGCGGCGCCAACAACGTCCGCAGGTCCGCCAGGGCCAATCCCAGCCGCTCGGGATGCGCGCCGTGCGCGGCGTCAATCGCGGCAGCAGCCTGGTCCCAGAGTCCTTGCCAGAAGGGCCGGTCCACCGCCCAATCACCCGCCCGAACGGCCCGGCCGCTGGTCACGAGCTGGGCGAGCACTCCGGAGATGTCTTCCACGCTGAAGTGCGATTTGAGCAGCAGCGTTGCGGCCACGACCGCGCCGTCCCGGGCCAGTTGCGTGGTGAGCAGCGTGGTCAGATCGTCGAACGCCGCGGCCCGCCGTTCCAGAAATCGCCGTTGGTTCTCACTGCGAAGCCGCCGCCGATCCGCGTCGGCGTCCAGCACCACGCCGCCCGCGAGCGTCGTCTGCTCGGCCCAATCCCGCACGATGAAGTGGTCGCCGATGAAGGCGAAGACCGGCGTCTCGGCGCGCAACTGCGCCAGCGCCTGCTGACCGGGCGCCAGCCCGGAAACAGTTTCCTCTGCCGGAACCGCCGCGGTCGGGAGGCTCCGGCCCGGCGCGGATGGCGGAGTGCGGAGCGCGGAGGGAATGAAACAGACCCGCGCCGGAAAATTCCCGCTGCCGTGGTGGACGCGGACCAGCGCGCCTTCCTTGAGCGGCCGGGCCGCGGCGACGGTGGCGCCGCCGAGCCGCGCCGACTTCTCCAACAGCACGTCGAGCGTCTCGCTCGGCGCGCCCAGTCCGGAAGCGGTCACGATTTCGCCCCGCCGCACGCCGGCGGTACCGGCCGGCGCGGCGGCGGCGGCTTCCAGGTCCGGCAGGTTCAGCGCCGTACGCGTGCCCGGACCGCTGGCGGCCACGTCATGGTGGTAACTCTGCACGCTGCGCAGGCGCGCGGTCCGGCCCGAGGGCTGGATCACCACCGCCTGCCCGCGCCGCAGCGGGCCGCCCGTCAGCGTGCCCGTCACCACGGTGCCGATGCCGCGCAGGGTGAACACGCGGTCGATCGGCAGGCGCGGCTTGCCAAAATCGCGCGGCGGCGGCGTGACGGTCAGCACGCGGGCGAGCGCCGCGCGCAATTCCGGGAGGCCGCGGCCGGTGAGCACCGAAGTCGGGACGACCGGCGCGTCGGCGAACGGCGAGCCGCGCAACGCTTCGCGAACCCCGGCGATGGCCTCGACTTCGCGCGCCGGCTCGATCAAATCGCTTTTCATCAGCGCCACCACGGCGCGGCGCAGCCCAAGATAGCTGAGGATTTGCAGATGCTCCTCGCTTTGGGGCATCCACCCGTCGTCCGCCGCCACGACGAACAGCGCCAAGTCAATCGAGCCGACGCCGGCGACCATGTTCTTCACGAAGTCTTCGTGCCCCGGCACGTCCACGATGCCAAGGTGAACGGTGGCCGGTTCGGCCGGCGCCGGGGCGGACAGTTCGAGATGGGCAAAGCCGAGGTCGATGGTGATGCCGCGCGCCTTTTCCTCCGGCAACCGGTCGGGGTCGGTGCCCGTCAGCGCCTTCACCAGCGCGCTCTTGCCGTGATCGACGTGACCGGCGGTCGCGAGGATGAAATGGCGTTCGGACGTGGCCACGGCAACTTTCAGCGCGCGACCGCTTGCCGGATCACGGCGATGACCCGTTCGTCCTGCCGCGGGAACACCGTCCGCAAATCCAGCTTGAGCCGTCCGCCGCCCAGGTAGCCGAGGGTCGGCGGCGTGGCGCGGCGGAGCCGGGCGGCGAAGTCCTCCAGAGCCAGGCGCTCCGGGAGCAGGTCCACGGTCACGGAGGGAATGACCGAGCGCGGCAACGTGCCGCCGCCCACTTGGGCCCGGCCCGCGCCGACGCCCGCCTGGAGCGGGAGGCCGGCCAGCGCGGCGATGATGCGTTCCGCGCGGGCGCGCAGTTCGCCGTTCGGCGCTCGCGCCAACGCCAGCACGGGGATCGAATCTTCCGGCGCGCCATCCAGATAGTGGTCCACGGTCGTTTGGAGCGCCGCGAGGATGAGCTTGTCGCAGCGCAACGCGCGGAAGAACGGCTCGCGCTTCAAAGCGGCGACGAGTTTCGCCCGGCCCGCGATGATGCCCGCCTGCGGGCCGCCCAGCAGCTTGTCGCCGCTGAAACAGACCAGGTCCGCGCCGCGCTTGAGCACCTCGGCCGGCGTCGGCTCGTGTTCAAGCGGGACGAGCGGGCCGGTTTGCGCTCCGGGCGCGGACGCGGCCAGCAACTTCTCCGTTGCGACCGTCGCGCCGCTGCCGAGGTCCTCCACGAACGGCAGGCGTTTGCGTCGGGCCAGCGCGGCGATCTCCGCGGGGCCGGGCGACGCGACGAAGCCGCCCAGGAAGAAATTGCTTCGGTGGACTCTCAGGATCATCGCCGTCTGGCGGCCGATGGCTTTCGCGTAATCGCTCAGGGTCGTCCGGTTGGTCGTGCCGACTTCGCGCAGCGTTGCGCCGCTGGCCTCGAGGATTTCCGGGATGCGGAAACCGCCGCCGATTTGAATCAGCTCGCCCCGCGAAATGATCACTTCCTTGCGCGCGCCGCAGGTAAAGTGGCGCAGGATCAGCACCAGCGCGGCGGCGCAGTTGTTCACGATTGTCGCCGCCTCGCCACCGCAAAGCAGGGCCAGGGTGTGATCCAGGTACGCGGCGCGGCTGCCGCGCTCGCCGGTGGCGAGGTCCAGTTCCAGGTTGTTGTAGCTGGCCGCCACGGCCGCCAGCGTCTCAACCACCGCGGCCCCCAGCGGCGCGCGGCCCAGGTTGGTGTGGACCAGGATGCCGGTGCCGTTGATGACGGGTTGGAGGCGCGAAAGTCGCAGGTCATCCAGCGCGGCGCGGATCAAACCGAGCACCGCGTCAAACGCGGGAACGTCCTCGGCGCGGCGCAGCGATGCCACGTGCCGGCGTACCACGGCCAGGACCGCCGCGCGGGGCAGGGCGGTGGGGCCGAGCGCTCGCAGCAGTTTCTCGACGGAGGGGATGGCGCGGAGCGAAGGCGCGGTCTTCATTCCAGAGTCTGCGCTGCGCGCCGAACGGAACCATTAAAGACGGCGTCCCTCGACACCGGCAAGCGGCGCCGGCCACCGGGGCGCTGCCGGCGGAGCCAACGGGTCGGAGCCTGGGACGCAGAGTTCAAATCGGATTTCCTGGCGCTGCCGCCGCGGTATTGTGGGCGGTTCCGCCGGGCGGCGGAAAGCTCATTCGCAAAGTATGAGCGACCGGCGCGCGATCGGCCGGTTGGGCGAGGCGTCGCGCCTGGTCCCTCGCCCGCTTTCGTTCGCCGTCGAATTCTTCGCGTCCCGTGCGCCCAATGCCCTTGCCTTCACTTCGCCGCGCCCTACACTCCGCGCCCGCGTGTTTGACCTCAACTCGCTCAACCCGCAGCAGCGCGAGGCCGTGGAAACCTTCCACGGCCCGGTCCTGATCCTCGCCGGCGCCGGCACCGGCAAGACGCGCGTCATCACCTGCCGCATTGCGCGGCTCGTCGAGCGGGGCGTGGCGCCCGACCATATTCTCGCCGTGACCTTCACCAACAAGGCGGCCCGCGAGATGGCGGAGCGGGTCCACCAGATGCTGCCGCGCCCGCGAACCTCCGAAGCCGGGGCGCGGAACTCCGACGGTCCACGACCGACGATTTGCACGTTCCACTCGCTGTGCGTCCGCATCCTCCGCCAGCATATCGACAAGCTGGGGTACAAGCGCAATTTCGTCATCTACGACGAATCGGAGCAACTGGGCGCGATCAAGAAGATCCTTGCCCACCTATCGGCCAAAGGCGAGAAAACCGATCCGGCCGCCATCCTCAGTCTGTTGAGTCGCTTTCGCAACGGCGGGGAACGATCGACGGCGTTTGCCGATCCCAGCGTCCGCGCGCTGGCCGAGCACGTCCGCCACCGCTATGAGTCCGCCCTGCGCGCCTGCAACGCGGTGGACTTCGACGATTTGATCCTGCTGACGCTGCGGCTCTTTGACGAACACCCCAACGCGCTGGCCGCGTGCCGGGCGCGTTATCGCTACGTCATGGTGGACGAGTACCAGGACACCAACGCCGCCCAGTTCCGCCTGGTGCATGCCCTGGCCCGCGCGCACCGCAACCTGTGCGTGGTGGGCGACGACGACCAGAGCATCTACGGATGGCGCGGGGCCGAAGTCGCCAACCTGCTCGACCTGGAAAAGCACTTCCCCGAGGTCAAGGTCGTCAAGCTGGAGCAGAATTACCGCTCGACGAACACCATCCTCCGCGCCGCCAACGCCGTCATCAAAAACAACGTCCGCCGCCGCGCCAAACAACTCTGGTCCCAGAAGGGTCCCGGCGCGAAGATCACGCTGCACGCGTTCCCTGACGACGACACGGAAGCCCGGGAAATCGTGGCCCAGATCGAATTCACCCGGCTGGCGCACCGCGTACCGTGGGCGGACCACGCGATCCTGTTCCGCACCAACGCCCAGTCGCGGCCCGTCGAAACCGCCCTTCGGCAGGCCGGGATCCGCTACCATCTGATCGGCGGCCAAAGCTTCTTTGACCGGCGCGAGGTGCGCGACTTTCTCGCCTACCTCAAGCTCTTTCTCAATCCGCACGACGACGTGGGGCTGCTGCGCATCGCGAATGTGCCGGCGCGCGGCCTGAGCGACGTGACGATGGAACGCCTGCTGGCTGCGAGCCACGAACGGAAAGAATCCGTTTTCGCCGCCATGAATAATCCCGCCGTGACGGCCAGCTTCCCGGCGCGCACCCGGGACTGCATTGCGGCGTTCGTCGCGCTCGTCGAGCAGACGAGGCGACCGTTGTTGGGGCACACCGCGGCTCCTCCACCTCGGTTCTCTCTGTCAGGGAAAGAGGGAAGCGATCCCCGCCACTTGCCCAAGGAAGCGCATCCGATTTCCGCCGCGCCAGGCAGGGAATTCTCTGCCGCATCCGCCGAAACGGAGAGCGCCGGGGAGCGGAGGCCGACGTTCGAGTCGGGCCCGACCGAGACCCGAGACCGCGTCTCGTTGAAGCGTTGGGCGGACCAATTTCTCGACGAGATCGGCTATTACGCGGAACTGCGCCGCGGCGAGAAGAACCCCGAGAACGCGGAGAACCGCATCCGCAACCTGAAGGATTTGACTTCCACGCTCGACCAAGCGGGCGCCTTGGGCGCCGATCCGGCCGCGCGCCTCCAGGCATTCCTCGACGATCTCGCCCTCGACGGCGACCGCGCGGCGGAAGAGGAGGCCCCCGGCGATGCAGTGACGCTGATCACGATGCACAGTTGCAAAGGGCTGGAATTCCCGCACGTCTATGTGGTCGGCGTCGAAGACGGCCTGCTGCCGCACTCGCGGTCCAAGGTGGAGGGTACCCTCGACGAGGAGCGCCGGCTTTTTTACGTGGCCGTGACCCGGGCGATGCAGCGGCTCACCCTCAGTCATTGCGCGGCGCGCAAACGCTACGGCCAGTTGTTGCCCTGCCACCCGTCGCCGTTCCTGAAGGAGTTGCCGGCGGAACTGGTGGAACTGGACGACGAAACATCCCGGCGCCCCGTGGCGGCGGATCAAGGCAAAAGCCTCTTTGCCGCGATGCGCGCCGCAGTGGATGCGTAAATTGTCCGCCAGCGCTCAACCCGCGCGGGGTGTTGGAATGGCGCTCGGTCTCCCGAACTCGGAACGGCCGCGTGGCCAATATGCGCTCGCAGCGGGGAGATCCCCGGGGCGTGTCAGCGCATCGGGACTCGTTCCGGTTTTCCGTTGAGCATGTGGGCCAGAGCCGCGTTGGGCCGCCGCGACCGCGGCAGTCGTTCCGCGGCCGCCATGCCCAGCCAAGCCAGCAAGGCTGCCAGAATTGTTCCCCCCGAATCCGGCACGCCGGTCACCTGCATCCGCTGCGGAAAAATCTGGAAGGGAGGATCCCACGCCCCGCCGGAGTAAGAGGAATTGTCTGCGCCAGCCGCCCCGATCCCACCATCGGAGAGATTGTAACCCCAGAGAAACGGGCTGGCCCCGCTATCGCCGCCGACCACAATGTAGTAAAGCGAGTTGGGAATAAGCGGTTGCGAGAGTCCGCTGAACGTGACCACGGCGCTCGGCGCCTGGGTCAGTGCGGAAATGGGCTGGTTGTCCGCCAGGACGGCAACCAACGGGTCTGGTACGTCACCCAGGCCTTCCCGGTAGAGTGCGACGAAGTAGCCACCCGATTCGCCGGTATCTGGCGTGAACAGATTCAGAGCGACGCCGGTCAGGAGGCTGGCCGACCCGCTGTTGAATCCCTGGCCCATCCAATTGTTGGCGTCAAGAGTAGAACTGTCGTAAAAGGGCTGGGACAGGTTGTCGAAAAGCAGCGAACCGCCGCGCACGGCGGGATGGCTGGCCAAGAGCAGGGCCGCCGCGGTGAACAAGGCATTTCGTGTCATGATATTTTCCCGTTTGGGATTGTTCGGCTAGGCCCATTAACACGCCCGACTCCGTCCCCCGGCCGTTTCCGCGAAGAGGACCCTCTGGCAACCATGAGCACTAACCCAACTGAATCTTGTTTTGCGCCCTGCGTGACCATTAAACCCCTGGCCGCGCCGGCTGTCAACGGATAATTGCTCGCGCGCCGCAGCGAGGGTGCATCTTGACACTGTCCTTAGGATGAGTGGGTAAAAGGTTCCTCAACCGGCAGAAAGCGAGATGACATGAAGAATGAACGGAAGCCGGAAGCCTTGAAGCCGCTGCCGAACTTGGCGGCAC
>JAJXZI010000229.1 GCA_021780115.1 bacterium
CCTGGGAGGCGCGTGCGGCACGACCGGCCGGAAGCCGGCTCCGCAGTCAAGACCGCGCGTTCAACTCAGGCGTACCGGTTGGGGAAGCCACCGCGGGGCCGCGGCTTGGGAGGCTCTTCGCGCCGTGGCGTCGCGGCGGTGTCCAGGGAAGCGATCCGTTCTTGAGCGCACCCACCGAGGTAATCTGGGGCCTGCCACACCAAGCCGAAGTCGAGCTTCGAACCGGGCCGAACCGGGGACGGATCCTGTTTCTTTTCCGCCGCGCGGCCCTGTTTAATGGTCTGGCAGAGCTTGCAGGGATGCCGGCCGTCGAACGTGCAACAGACCGCCTGGGCCAGGGGCATGGACTGCGCGAAGCGGGCGAACATGGTGGTCCAGGCGACGCCCTGCAAAACAGCCCAGTGGCCGCCCACCGAAGTGATGAGCAGCACCACGACCGTCCATTGGGCGACCCGGCGCAACACAGCCAGACTATTGCCCCACTGGTGCCAGGCTTCAAGCGGTAGCCGCCAGCGGGGCCGGCGGGGCAACTCTTGGTCCGCGGGCGCGATGCGTCCCGGAGCCGGACATCTGCGCCGGCCCATCCCACCGCATAAGGCGCCTCCCCACCCACCCATTCTCGCCCAACGCGCGCTTCGGCGGATGTTCCCCGGATTTCGGATTTCGGATTTCGGATTTCCGCTGCTAGACTGCCGCTGCTATGAGCGCGAGCTTGGAATCCTTGGTCAACCTGGCCCAGAAGCAGGGCGCGAGCGATCTGCACCTGGAGGCGGGCCTGCCGGCGGCGTTGCGTGTGCGCGGATCGCTGCGCACCACGGGCGATCCCCTGCCAGCCAAGGAACTGAGCGCCATCGCCCAGGAACTCATCGGGGCCGAGCACTGGCCCCGGTTCCTGGAGCAACGCTCCTTCGATTTCTCAAAAGTCATCGCCAGCGTTCGCTGCCGCCTCAACATTCTGCAAACCGCCCGCGGGGTCGGCCTGGCGATCCGCCTCCTGTCCTCCTTCCAGGCAACGGTGGAGAAACTCAACCTGCACCCCGACCTCAAGAAAATCGTGGCCTCGACGAACGGCCTCGTCCTGGTCAGCGGGCCGACCGGCAGCGGCAAATCCTCCACGCTGGCCGCCTTGATCCAGGAGATCAACCTCACCGAGGCGCGGCACATTCTGACGATTGAAAGCCCGATAGAATACACCTTCCGCCCCCGCCGGGCGTTCATCCGGCAACGCGAAGTGGGCCGCGACACCCCGAGCTTCGAGCAGGCGCTGCTCGACGCGCTCCGCGAGGATCCCGACGTGCTGATGGTCGGCGAGATGCGCGATCCGGAGACGATGCGCCTGACGCTCAACGCGGCGGAGACCGGCCACCTGGTGCTGGCCACCGTGCATTCGGGCACCTGCGCCGAGGCGGTGCAGCGCGTGGCCTCGGCGTTTGCGTCGGAGGTGCAAAACCACGTGTGCGCGCAGTTGGCGGACTGCCTGGTGGCGGTCATTTGCCAGCGCCTGCGCTTCCGGCCCGACCTCAACATGCGCGTCCCGGAATGCGAAATCCTCCGTCCCAACCACCCCGTCAAGGCCTTCATCCGCAACCGCGACTTCTTCAAAATCCCGCAGGCCCTGGAAACCGGCGCCGAGCACGGCATGTGGACGTTCGACCGCTACCAGAAATGGCTCGCCAAGCGCACGGACTGGCACGTGGCCGGCCAGGGCGAGGAACCGCCGGACAGCGAGACGCCGGAGGCCGCGGGCGCGGCCGTCCTTCCGCCTCTGCCGGCGCGCTCGCCCGCCGGGACGGACCCAGCCCCGAAGAGCGCAGTGGCTGCGCCGCGCTCCGCGGCGAAATCCGCCAGCCCGATCGAGATCGAGCCGGTGGAAGGCGGCCTGGACGAGTTGATCAAGAAACTCACTTGAGCCGTTTCCCGGCGATGTCCGGGAGGAAACCGCCGGGAAGACTGCGGGTTGGGTGGACACGCCGCGCCTCAAGCGCGACCGCCGCTCCGATCCCCAGTCCGAGGGGTTTTGACGGCGCTCAGAGGCCGCGCCCTGCTTGCTTCGGGCGGGCCGGGATGTTTTACTGCCTCCACCATGACTGCGGCGACCGCCTTCGACCTCGTTTCCGGCAGCGGCGACGACCTGCGGCAAATCGTCGCGCTGTGCGAAGCGCTCGGTGACTACTGCCTCATCGGAGGGCTCGCGATCAACTGCCACGTGGAACCCGTCTATACGATGGACGCCGACTTCGCCCTGGCGATGAGTCACCTCACGGTGGCGCGTCGGCGGTTGCGGGAACTTGGTTTCAGCGTCGAGGACCAGCCGCATTCGCTCAATGCGCTTCGGGCGGACAGCCAGCTCCGCATCCAGTTCACGAAGGATCCGCGGTACGCCGCTTTTCCGGCGCGGGCGGAGGTCCGCGAGACGCTCGGGGTGCGGCTGCGCGTGGCCTCGTTGCCGGATTTGCTGCAAGCGAAGATTTGGGCCTGGAGCGATCCGGAACGGCGCTTGTCCAAACGGAAGAAGGACGAACTCGACCTCATCCGCATTGCCGAGCGGCATCCCCGCTTCATCCCGCAAATGCCGGAGGCCATCCGGGCGCAGTTCCCGGGCCACGGCCCCTGAACCGCAAGCATTCGACGCGAGGACACCACCGATGGACCTGGCGCAGTTATGCCGCAGTAAGTGGCGCCGGTTGGGCGAGGCGTCGCGCCGCGCCCTTTCCCCCGCGCCGGGCGGGACGCCCCCCAGATCGAAACACTGCCGAACCCATCGAACGATGAAAACGTCATGCCTCAAAATCGCCGCGCCTCTGGCGCTGCTCGGTTGCCTGCTGGCCGGCTGCCACACCACCGTCCAACCGCGGTCCGTGTACCGGCCTCCCCCGTTTCCCGAGGCCGCCGCGCTGCCCGCCCAGCCGTCCCTGCCCGATCCGCTCGTGATGTTCGACGGGCGGCGCGTGAAGAGCCGGGCGCAATGGTTCCACGAACGCCGGCCGGAACTGAAGGCCCTCTTCCAGCATTACATGTACGGCGCGCTGCCGCCCCGGCCCGCCTTCGTCCGGGCCAGCCACGAGGCGGTGTATCCCGATTTCCTCGGCGGCAAGGCCACGCTCAAGCTCGTTTCGCTCCAGACCGGTCCGCCCGGCGCTCCGCAGATTGACCTGATGCTGGTGGTGCCGAACGGGCGGCGCGCTCCGGCGCCGGTCTTCCTGGCGATGAATTTCTGCGGCAACCAGGCGCTCACCGCCGATCCGCGCGTGCCGTTGGCGCGCGGCTGGCTCTACGACTTCTGCCCCGGCTGCAGCAACAACGCCGCCACCGGGGCCGCGCGCGGCAGCCAGGCCGCCGACTGGCCGTTGGAACGCATCGTCGAACGCGGCTACGCCTTGGCGGCGTTTTGCAGCAGCGACATTGACTCCGACCGCGCCAACGTCAGTGACGGCCTCTATGCCTGGCTGGCGAACGGCGACCCCGCGCGCAACAATCCGACGAATCGCGGCACGCTGGTCGCCTGGGCGTGGGGTTTTCATCGCTGCGTGGATTACCTGGTGACGGACCTCGACCTCGACCCGCGCCGGGTGTGCGCGCTGGGCCACTCCCGCAACGCCAAGACGGCGTTGCTGGCGGCGGCCCTCGACGAGCGCATCGCCATCGCCTTCCCGCACCAGGCGGGCTGCGGCGGCAGCGCGCCCAGCCGCGGGACCGTCGGCGAGTCGGTCCAGCGCATCAACACCGCGTTTCCCCACTGGTTCAACGCCGAGTTCAAGCAGTTCAACGACGCCCCCGACCGGCTGCCTTTCGATCAAAACGGCCTCGTCGCCCTGTGCGCGCCCCGGGCGGTGCTGTTCTCGGCGGCCCAAGGCGACCAGTGGGCCAATCCGGCTGGCCAGTTCGAGGTGCTGCGCGCCACTGAGCCGGTCTATCGCTTCCTCGGCGTCGAGGGACTGACCGCGAAGAAGATACCGCCCATCGGCCGGCTCGTCGGCGGGCGCCTCGGCTATTATCTCCGCGAAGGCAAGCACTCGATGACGGCCGGCGATTGGGAAGTGTTCATGGACTTCGCGGATCGCCAGTGGGGCCAGCCGCGCCAGTGACGGCGGGCGGGGGCGGCGGTTCCAGGCGGCTACGATTCCAGAAACGCGTATCGGGAGCTTGAACCCTCCCGGTAGGGCGAGGCTCCTGCCGAGCCCCGACTTCCGCCCAAAAATCAGGGCTCTGCGGGAGCGTCGCCCGACCCGGTTCATCGTGCCGGCGCACCAGCGACCTTCCACTCACCGCCGACGTTCCGGAAGGTGAGCACCGTTCTGGCTATCGTTGTCTGTGCTCCGTTGTCTTGTTGCTCGGTTCTGATGGTGAACGTCACGTCGCCGTCAGGGGAAACCTCCTTTCGATCCAAGCGCAACGCCGGGATCGCGCCCGCCTCCTGGCTCAACTGCGCTGCAACCTCGCTTTCCGGTTTGCCCGCGAATTCCGTCGCGATGGATTTCTGCTGGTCGGGCGCGAAACTGGCCAGGTAGGTCTGGACGTCGCCTTTGTTCATGGCCCACATCACGGACTGCAACGCGGCCTCCGGTGTGCCATATCCCACGAACGCCCACGCCGCTCGCGGGATCAAGGCTTCGGACGGTGGCGGGACGGCTTGGGAATTCTGCCCGGAGGTGAGCGCAGAGCGAAGCTGGCGATTCTCCTGCCTCAGCCGTGCCAGCTCGTTCGTTTGATCGCGGAGCAAGCCCACCTCCCCGCGCAGCCGCAGCAGTTCGCTCAACTGGCCTTCCGACAGCGATTGCGACTCCTTGGCCCGAGCGACCAGATTCGAGAGACGCGTATTCTCGACGTACGACTGGGCGATCTGACTGACTTGCTGCCGCAGCACCTCGTTTTCCTCGCGCAGCTTGGTCTCTGACTGGTGTTGCACCACCAACGGCGTCGCCACGCTGGCGACGACAATGGCGCCGACGATTCCAGCTTGGAGTTTTGTCATAGTCATCAATTTCAGAACGCTGAGTGTCGTTCCCGTTCCCGCCGCCGCACCCGCCAACGAGGCGGTGGTGAGGGTTGCCGCCAGTCCGGCGGGCGCGAGCTGCACCGCGTTGGCGGAAATCGCCGCCGCGAGGGCCGCCGCCGTAGTCGTCACGCCGCGGCGGACCAGCTCGGCGCGGAGCTTTTCCAGCGCGCGGGTGACGCGCTTCTGGGCCGCGTCGTCGCTGACGCCCAGCGCGGCGCCGACGGCGCGAAAATCCTGGTTCTGGAAGAAGCGCAGCAGCAGGGCGTCCCGGTCCGGCGCGCTCAGATGCGCCATCGCCTCGTCGAGCACGGGTCGGACGCGGTCCCAGTCCGGCGGGGTTTCTGGATCGGGAGCGAAGTCTTGCATAGCCTGCCTTTCGCGCCATCGGCGGCGGCGGTCATCGCGCAGCACCGTCCGCGCTGCGAAGCGCGTACCGCGATACAGCCAGCCGAGGAGCGATTCGCCGTCGCTGGTCTGGCGCGCCAGCGGGCGCGCCTTGCGGGCGAGGTCGGTGAAGACGCTCTGGGCCACGTCGCGGGCCAGTTCGGGCGAGCCGACCTGCCGCCACGCGGCGGAATAGACCAGGTCCGTATGCCGCGCGACGAGTTCCCCGAACGCGGCCTCGGAGCCGCGCTCGGCGTAATCGCGGAGCAATTGGGCGTCGGACTTCGCCGGCATTTCACCCATTAAACAGCCGCCACGGGCGAAATCCGACAGGATTTTTCGGGGCACGCTGAAATACCGTGAAGCCGTTTTCGAAGTGCTCAAGTTCTCTGCCACAAACTCGAACCAATTGACCCACCCTCATTAACCGCCGCCGGGTATCCCTCGTCGCCCTCGGCATCCACTTCACTTCCCATTCCCTTTGGCGCGCTCCACCACCAACAGCTCAACCAGCCGCTTATCCGGCACCAGCTCCAATCCCAATTGCTCTCGCACCGCCTTCATCAATCCGTCTGGATTCGGATTGTCCCAACTTTTCTGCTCCCATTTCAGGGAAACGTCATACCGGTTCGTCAGTCCGGTTTCATCAAGCACTGGCTTGTTCAGTCCCCGTTCCAAGGCCGACGCCACGTCGGCCAGCGACAATTCGGTTCCCTCCACTATCCCCGGTCCGTAACGAGCTGCTCCGCCTTCTGTCGGCGACACCGCCAGACCTGGCGCATTCGGCTTCTTTGCTTTGAGGAGCATCACATCCATTTCCTTGGTTTCTTTTTTGCCGGTCAGGCCGAAAGCCGACTTCAGCGCCTGCTGCAGCAAGGCACTCACGTTTTCTTCAGTGCCCGGTGTTTGGACCACGATGAAATCATACCTTCCCGCCGGCAACGGCCCGTTCGTCAAAATCCGGACCGGGCTTAACATTGGTTGATCAAAGGCCCGAGGCAGGAGGTCCCGTATCGTGTAACCCCGAGCCGTAAATCTGCCCCCTCCTCCGAAGCCCGTGGAGTTGGTGAAAGTGGATGGCCGCACCAGAACCTCGAACAACGCTTGCCCTTGGTTCTTGTCGTCCGGCTCGCGGCGGGGCGTGTTTTCTTCGGCGTCTCTTTGCTCGGGCAAAAAGATTCTCTGGCCTGCCAGCAGGTCACTGAGGTGCTGTTCCGTCAGTTCTGTGGGATGGGTGATGGCCGCAATAACTCCATCCTTGCCCAGCACGACCGTGTGCGGTATTCCCACCACGCCGTAGGCCTTGTTCATGGCCTTGTTCGTATCCAAGGCAACCCACGCTTTGATCGGTCTCTTTGTCAGAAAGGGTTTGATCGTTGCCTCATCCTCCGCGGTGAGGGCGACGAATTGCACTGGTTGATCCTTGAATTTCTCCGCGAGTTCATTGAGGTGTCGAATCGCTGCCACGCAGGGCCCGCACCACGTCGCCCAAAACTCCAAGACCACCACCTTCCCATGCAGCGATTCCGCATCCATCTTGGCTCCCGGCGGTGCCTGCAGCAAGGCCGTCGCTTGCAGTAAAGGCGGTTTATCCCCGACTTTGGGACCACCGTGACTGGTGGCTTGGACAGAAAAACACGATAAAGACACCACCGAAGCCAGCGATATTTTGAGGAGTTTGCATTCATTCATAAAAGATGACCTTCCTCTTAAACCCCGCACCTCCATCAGAGTTTCGGGCCAGGCGAGACGCGCCGGGGGCGCGAAAGCTCGGGGAAAATCCGGTTCGGGCCGGCACAAAGCCGCCGGGTCCGGCCGGCGCGACCGCACGCACTGGTCCGCGGCGGCCGGTCCGGCTCCGAGATTCAGTTTGCGGCGCCACGGCGGTGGGCCTATTTTCCGCGCCGTCCCGATCCCAAGACCACCAAACGAAAATCGCATGAGTGTGTTAATCGTCGGCTCGACGGCGCTGGATTCCATCAAGACTCCGCAGGCCGGGCATCCGCGCCTGCTCGGCGGCTCGGCCAGCCACGCGGCGGTGGCGGCCAGCTTTTTCGCGCCGGTCCGCCTGATCGGCGTGGTCGGCGACGATTTCCCCCGGCGCTACCTCCAGCTCTTCCGCCGGCACGGCATTGACCTGGAGGGCCTGCAAAGGCGCGAGGGCCGGACGTTCCATTGGTCGGGCGAATACGAGGCGAACATGAACCGCCGGCGCACGCTGGCCACGGAACTGGGCGTCTTCGAGACGTTCACGCCCACGCTGCCCGCGGCGCAGCGCGACACGCCGTTCGTCCTCCTGGCCAACATCGCCCCCTCGCTCCAGCACCACGTCCTCGACCAGATGCGCCGGCCGAAATTCGTCGCCGCCGACACCATGGACCTGTGGCTCAACATCGCGCTGAAAGATTTGCTGGGGCTGCTCCGGCGCGTGGACCTGTTCATCCTCAACGACAGTGAGGCTCAGCAGTTGACCAAAGAGGACAACGTCATCGCCGCGCTCCCGCGGCTGCACCGGCTCGGCCCGAAATACGTCATCATCAAGAAAGGCGAGCACGGCTCGATCCTCTCCTCGCCGGCGGGGCTGTTCCTCGCGCCGGCTTACCCGCTCCGGCGGGTGGTGGACCCGACGGGCGCAGGTGACTCGTTCGCCGGCGGCCTGATGGGCCATCTCGCCAGCGCGCCAGGCCGGGTGGACGCCCACCTCCGGCAGGCGATGGTTTATGGCAGCGTGGTGGCGTCGTTCTGCTGCGAGGGCTTCGGCCTGAACCGGACGACGAAGATCCAGCGCGCCGACATCGAGCGGCGGGTGAAGGAGCTGGAGAAGCTGACGCGGGTCTGAGTCGCGCCGAACCGCAGAAGGGAAACGGCGCGAGTGGACGTGCGAACCCTGAACCTGGAACCTCGAACCTTGAACCCTGAATTCCCCACGAACCGCGCGACGGGTCGGGTTCAACGTTCCGGACTCCGCGTCCAAGGTTCAGCGTTTTGCGGCGCATGACCCCGCCCCCGTTGATCCTCGTTTCGCCGGACGTCGAGCCCGCCGGGGCGGAAATGCGGGACGCTTCGCTCAGCCTGTCGGAGGCGTATCTGCGCGCCGTCTTGGGCGCGGGCGGAGTGCCGGTGGCCATGCCCTGCACCACGTCCCGCGCGGCGGTGGCCGAGTGCGTGCGGCGGTGCGACGGCGTCCTGTTGACCGGCGGCGAGGACATCCACCCGGAACTTTACGCCCGCGCTCTGCCGGCGGCCCTGCGGCGCACCGCCCAGGTGACGCCCGACGGCGGGGCGCGCGACCTGCGCGAATTGCTCTTGCTTGACGAGGTCTTTCGCCAGCGCAAACCGCTGCTCGCCATCTGCCGCGGACACCAGATCCTCAACGTCGCCCTGGGCGGCACGCTCCTGGTGGACATCCCGACCCAGCAACCCACGGCCCTGGCGCATCGCCAGATGCATCGCCGCTACGAGGTGGTGCATGAGGTTCAGTTGCGCGCCGACTCGCTGCTGGCCCGGCTCCTCGGCCGGCGGAGCCTCGGCGTGAACAGCACCCATCACCAAGCCGTGGACCGCGTGGCCGAACCGCTGGACGCGGTCGGGACCGGCCCGGATGGCATCGTGGAGGTCTTGGAATTGAAGACCAAGGAGGCGCACCTGCTGCCCTACCTGCTCGCGGTGCAATTCCACCCCGAACGGCTGGCCGACCGTTACGCGGACCACCGCGCCATTTTCCGCAGCTTCACCGCGGCGTGCGTCGTCGCTCGCGAAGCGTGAGGCGCACCCGGCGCCTCGCCGCCCCGCACTTTTCCCTTCACCGACGGCGCGGGTTTTCCCACACTGCGCCCGCAACATGCAACTGTTCGATCTTTCCGGCGACGTGGCGGTGGTGATCGGCGCCACCGGGGTGCTGGGCGGCGCGATGGCCGAGGGCTTGGCGTCCGCCGGCGCGAACGTCGCCGTGCTCGGCCGGAACGAAGCGCGCGGTCAGGCGCGGGTGCAGGCCATCTACGGCAGCATTTCCTTCGGTGCGGGCGGCATGGTGGGTGGCTTGATCCTCTCCCTCGTCGCTCTCGTTCGCCAGCACGAACGATCCCTGTTGGTCCTGCTCCCGCTCGTGGTAGGTGTGCTGGTGGTCGCCTTCCTGGTGATCGAAATCTTCGCTGGGCATGATTGAGCCGCGCAA
>JAJXZI010000170.1:0-8738 GCA_021780115.1 bacterium
ACCTCGTGCAGGCGCTTGGCCCCTGGAATGAAATGCCACGGCGCATCTACATGCGTGCCGTGGTGCGGGCCGCCATTGAAGAACCCCACGTTGGCCGGGTTGCCTTTCTCGTGCGTCCAGCAGGGCAGAGAAACTGCGGCGGTGGATCTCCCGGAAAAACCGTCGTGCGCGGACTGGTCGGCACGCTGATGTCGAGGTAGCGCGGCACGGTCACTCCCTGCAATATTCGGCGGACGGCAACGATCCATCCATCACGTAACCGCCGTCGATGGTCAGGTGCTGGCCGGTCATGTAGCGGGATTCGTCGCTGGCCAGGAAGACCGCGCCGGCGGCAATCCAGGCGGCGTCCGCGATTTCCTTCAGCGGCACACGCTCAAAGAGCGCCCGCTTCACGGACGGCGTGTACATCGGCGTCGTCAACTCCGTGTAAGTCGCGCCGGGCCGGAGGTAGTTGACCGTGATCTTGTGGGGCGCGAGTTCCGTGGCCAGTGTGCGGCAAAAGGCCTCGATGCCGCCCTTGGCGGTGGTGTAGTGCCCACAGTTCGGCTCGCTCAGCACCGCGTGGATGCTCGAAATGGCGATGATCCGCCCGCCGCCGCCCTGCTGGATCATCTGCCGGGCGGCCTGCTGCGAGCAGAGAAACACACTCTTCAGGTTTGTGCGGAGGATGAAGTCCCAGTCTTCCTCCAACATATCCACAATCTTGGAGAACCGGATGACGCCGGTGTTGTTTACCAGGATGTCAAGACGTCCGAGAAAGCGAATCGCCTCGGCGAAGGCGGTGACGACCTGCCGGGAATCCCCCACATCGCACGGCACAAAGCAGGCGCGCGCGCTTTGTGCGTTCAGTTCGGCGGCCACGGCTGGTCCCTTCTCGCGGTTGACGTCGAGGATGGCCACCGCCGCGCCTTCGCGGGCAAAGGCTTGGGCGATAGCTTTGCCGATGCCGCTGGCGGCACCGGTCACGAGGGAGGTTCTGTTGGCGAGTCTCATAGAACGAGCACTTGCATATTGACGTTCGGTTTTTGATGTGTATACACTTTGGCACCAATTCATGTCAAGCGCGCATCGAAATAAGCTCAAACGGTACGGCCAGACCGCCGACCAGATTTTTCAGCGCCTGATCGAAGCAATCTTGAGCGGAGAATTCCCCAACGGCTCGGTCGTCCGCGAGTCCCGGCTGGCCCGGACCTGGGGGACCAGCCGCACACCGTTGCGCGAAGCGATGCGCAGAGCCTCCGAGGGCGGCTTCATGGTGTTGCGGCCGAACCAGGCCCCCCTGGTCCGCCCCCTGACGGCCGAGGACATCCGCGACCTCTACGCCCTGCGCGAGGTGCTGGAGTTGCATGCCCTCCACCTCGCCTGGCCCCACCTCACAGAAGAGGCAATTCAGTCGCTGGGCACACTTGCAGCGCAAGCAAAACCCGGCGGTGCCCGCGACTGGCCCAAGCGCTGCCTAAAGTTTGATTTGGCCTTGCACGGACTGTGGAGGCAGTACTGCGGCAATTCCTGGCTGATCGCTGATTTGGAGCGCCACTACCGATTCTTGCGGATTTTTCAATGCTGGATCGGCCGGGACCTCAAGCACCTGGCAAAGGCCTACAGTGAACACAGCGCCATCCTCGAAGCCATCCAAAAGCGGGACCAAGCCGAAGCCATTGCGCTGTTGTCAAAGCATATTCAGGAGTCCGCCAAAATGGTGGAGCGCATGTGCCGAACGAGCGACGTCGAGGCTGCCGCCGCCCGAGTAATCATTGTTGGTGGTCGTGAAGCCGGCGTGGCCGGAACCAAGAGTCTGTGGTAAAGCAAGGAGTATGAATCAATCAGGCCCATCGCTGACCGAGGCTCCCGACAGAGAACTGCTGACCCAACGCTACGCCAACCAAATTGTCGGCACGCTGGGGTGTTGGGACCGCGTCATTATTACCGGCACCCTCATCGACGTCTGCCACGCCTGCGCCGAGGAAGCGAGGCTGCGTCGAGACGACATCCGCTGCTTTGATCTGAAGATCTTCGCCGAGCCGCCGCCACCGGTTCCGCCCGCCCATCGGGATGGCCCTCTTGCGCGAAAACCGCAAGTATGAAATACTGAATTCATGACCAAAGTCGTGAACATCAACGGCCGGGGCGCGCTCACGCTCCCCAAGGACATGCGCCGGCGCCTGGGTGTCAGGGACGGCGGCCAGGTCGTGATCGAAGAACGGCCCGAAGGGTTGCTCCTCCGGCCCGGCGCCACCTTCCCCCTCGAAATCTATACCGACGCACGCCTCGCCGAATTCCGCCGGAACAACGAGGAAGCGCTCACGGGGTACCGCCTGTCGAAGCGCAAGGCATGAGGATATTCCTCGACGCGAATATCCTCTTTTCCGGGGCGCGCCGCGGTTCGCGGCTGCGGGCGCTCCTCGATCTCCTGATCGCGCACTGCGAGTGTGTCACGAACGCCTACGCCGTGGAGGAAGCCCGCCGCAACCTGGAACTGAAGGACCCGGCGCGCGTGCGGGAGTTCCAGGCGCTCGTGAAACGCTGCGTCCTCGTGACCGCGCTCGTGACCGAGCTTCCGGTCGCCGTGGAACCCAAAGACATTCCCATTCTCGGCGGGGCGATTGCCGGCAAGGCGACGCATCTTTTGACCGGCGATGCGCGGCATTTCGGGGCGCATTTCGGCAAGACGATCCAAGGCGTCCGGATCGTCTCGCCGAAGCTGATGGCCGATGCGCTGGTCGAGCGGGGGTTGCTCTGAGGTGTTCGCGCTCCTACGAGGAACCCGCCGATGAAGTCCTACGTGTTCCCGGTCGCGCTTGAACCGGACGGGGACGCTTGGCGCGCCTCTGTGCCGGTACTGGAAACCAAAGGCGCCGCGACGTGGGGCAGGACCAAGGACCAGGCTCTGCGGAACATCCAGGAGGTGGTCCAGATGGTGGTCGAGGAACTCATCGAGGACGGCGATCCCATCCCGTCAAGCTGGCGACCTACGAAGGGACGGTGGTGGCCGTAACCGTGTGACCCTGGGCGGCTCGCGCCACGGCCGGAACGGCGTTCAGTCCAACACTGCCTCGCGGGGCTGGGCGAGTCCGTTGCGCGCGGCCATGTTCCCTTGTGGGACGCTTTCGCATTTCGCATGGTAGTCTGCCGGGTGAGGGGGAAGATCACCGAAAATGCGCATCTCAGTTTCTTGCAGGCACCCGCGGAATGCTGGGGAAACCATCAGTTTGCCAAGGAAAGCCGCAGTGCGATCCGGCGATTTTCAGGGAATTTGCGAGGGTTACAAGAAACTGAGATGCGCCCTCACCGAAAAATCGCGGATTTTTAGTGTTGACGAAACTGCGCGCTCTTGCGTGAATGGCCGATCTTTCGTTGCGGAAGCGGTTTCGGAACGACAACGTTCATGACCGGATTGGGCACATCTGAATCCAGCCGGCCCTCGGCTGCGAGGCCGGGTGTTGACTGGCACGGCGCGTCCGGGTTTCCTCAGCTAAAAAGGCGATTCATCAAGGATCCCATTTGGGGGAACGTCGAGCTATTTGAATGGGAGAAGGAGCTTCTGAACCATTTTCTCATCAACCGCCTCCATTCAATTGTCCAGAACTCCGGCGCGTTCAGGGTCTATCCTGGCCTGAAATACTCTCGCTTTTGCCATACCGTCGGCGTGCTGCATGTGGCGACGGAGATATTCGTCAATGTTGTTCTGAACTCGGACGAGGCGGGTTTGTCGCAATTGCGATCCGAAGCTGTCCGAGCTGACCGCATTTGCGAACCGCCTGCTAAGGAAATGCTGCATCAAACGATGCCGAGGTTCATTCGGTGTGTGCCTGACTACGCGGTTCTGCTTGCCTTCACGCGCGTGGGGGCACTCCTTCACGACATTGGTCATCTTCCGTACAGCCATGTTTTTGAACGTGCGCTTCATGGCTTCCTGCTGAAACATTCAGTTCGCGATGTTACTGCGACCGGCCCAGTTGACGGTGAAGCGACTTTGCGGGGACTGAAAGAGTGGTACGCTGACGCTTCAACCCGTGGACAGAAGCTCCATGAATTGCTTGGCGAGCGGTTTTCTCGGCTGTTCGCCGAGGAATTCTCTTCGGAACCCGGTCGCTCGGTTGTCCGGGGGGCCGTTGCTCTGCTGCATGAAGGAGATTGGCCTGCCGCCAAGAGCATACTGGTCGGCCCCATGGACGCAGACCGCATTGATTTCGTTCGCCGGGACACGACTTTTTCGGGTTTGCAGGATACGGCGGTTGACTCCGGACGGTTGTTTGCCTGCTACGAGCTCAGCGAGTACGGCGACGGGCCGGAACACCGCTGGGGCGTAAGGCCCAACCGCCGCGGAACCTCGGAGGGCGAGAAGCTCATCTGGGAACGATTTCAGGACTACAAGTACATCATATCGCACCATAAGGTCCATTTCTTTGATGAGGTGCTCGAACGCCTAATCATCAGGTTACTGGAAGACGGTTCACTGGATTCATTTCTTTCCGACCTGCACGGGTTGATTTTCGCGGAACATCCTTCCACGCTTAACGATCGGGTTAAGACAGTCATGCTGCTCAAGTCAATTCTGTTGAAGTTTGATGATCCGTGGCTGGATGTTTCACTCAGAGAGGCCTATGTCCGCGCGGCCGAAAGGCACGATGACTCAAGCAAATTGTTCGTCAGGTTATTCGAGGGGCTGTCGGAGAAACGGGATTTCTTCAAGACTGCATTCAAGCGCGACGAGGACTTCTACGGCACGTACCGGGAGATTTATCCGGAAATCCTCAGGCCGGCGCTGCGACAGGCTGTCGTAATGAGCTTGCAAACGCTGAAGTACCGAATTGAAGCAGAAACGCACGAGAAATTCGGTCGGATTGTGGTAGTTGGCGATCGGGCGAGCAAGGCCCAGCACGGTTTGCAAGACGAAGAAACAGCGGCGTTTTTTGGTGTCGGCGAGCTTCAAGATTTTTTGACCCGAAAGATGCGCCAGGCAGCGCTTTTTAATGTGTGGGTCGATTCGCCAATCAATTCTGAAGTCGGGGATTGCAAGGACTTATTGAAGTTCGTAGCCGAGCGGACGATGAACTACGTGGAAGAGGCGGTGCTGAAGCAGCCTCGCTTGCCCATTACTAATGATTGAGTTAAGATATTGGCAGAACATAAACAACCAAACACGAAAGATGAACACGACCACAAACACTGTTCCGGATTACCTGAGCGAGGTAATGAGGAAGTTGAGTAACGGCGGTTTGCGAAAAAGCGAACTGGCGGGCGAATACAAGGACAAAGCCGTGGCGCTTGGCGTCAGTGTGAACGACTTTGTCAAGTTGATGAAGCTTGACGGGGCGCTTCGCGAGAAGGAAGACCGTTTCGAATTGTGCCCCAACTAGGATTTTGGGGATTGAGTCCGTCCCAGGGATGCAGTTTCCCGCGCTGGTTCCGTTAGCCTCGGTCTTCGGATCGTGCCTCACGCGGGTGCGCTTCCCGGACAACGCGGCGGAGCGGGCCGGATTCCGGGTCTTGTTCCGTTCGGGGCATCCCCTCGAATTTCTCGAGGACGGCCCTTGTCGTCGCGCTGGTGTCCAGCGCGCACGAAGCCCGTGCCGACTCGCTGGTCGCCGGCATGGAACGGTGGCTGGTGGAAGACCTCCCGCCAAGATGAGGTCTGGGTGGCGAAGGATGAGTGGAAACTCTTCATCGCGCGGACATCCTCGACCTCCCCAGCGTAGAGCATCGTGCCGCAGTCGGCATCAGAGCATCACAGCCGTCGTACCCGAATACGATGGCTTTTTACGTCCCCCGGGATACGAAGGGAAGGGGCATTGCTGAGACCGGCAATGTCTCCGGCTCCATTTGACGCGCCCGCAAGCCCCTTGGTATAATGGCGAGAGTGAACATACATTCCATTGATTGACACAGTATGAAAACCGTTGAAATCACAAAATCCTACGTGTTCCCGGTCGTGGTGGAGACGGACGGAAACGCTTGGCGGGCCTACGTGCCCGAGCTTGAAGCCAAGGGTGCGGCCACATGGGGACACACTCGCGAGGAGGCGCTGAAGAATATCCAGGAGGTTCTGCAAATGGTCGTTGAGGAGATGATCGAGGATGGCGAGCCGGTGCCGAACGGCGCGACGGTCTTTAACCGGCCGGTCGTAGCAGTCAGCGTATGAGCCTGGAGTATCCCCGGCTGCGCTCGCTTACCGCCCGACAACTTCACACCGCCTTGCTCGCTGACGGCTTTCTCCTTGTCCGTCAGCGCGGCAGCCACAGACGGTATCGCCACGCCGATGGCCGCCGCGTGACGTTGGGCTTCCATCACGCCTCCGACACCTTCCCGCCCAAAACCCTGCGCAGCATGATCGAAATACAGGCGCGCTGGACAGAAACCGACCTCCTTCGGTTGAAACTTCTGAAATAGCATCGACCGGCGAACCCCTACGTTCGCCGGCTTTTTGTTTTCCACCGGCACGGGTGGATCTTGCCGGTGCGGGCAACTTCACCAGCCTTCTCTGCGAGTGTCGGGGCGCTATGCTGGTGTGTATGGCGGACCGCCCATCGCAACAACTGGAGAGGCTTGCCGCGAACAATGCCAACTCCCATCCAACGATAACCGTTGAAATGGAGTTTCGAGAGGACGCGGAAAATCGCTGGTCTCAGATTTTCCAACTCCTTGATCGGTCAACTTGCTCGGCTTCTGACAGCAAATCGTCCGGCGCGGCCTGATTCCCCGCGGGCGCCTTGCCAGAATTGCGAGTGTTGCGCTTTTGGTATATCATTTTACACCTAAGGTCGGCCCAAACCCTTCACATGCGCGATGCCTTTTCCTTCCACCGCCGCCTACTACGCGCGCACCAGCACCGAGGAACAAAAAGAAAAACACACCATTCAATCCCAAATCTCGGCGTTGGAAGCCGAGATCGTCAAGCGCGGCGAGCAATTGGTGGCGCGATACGTCGACGACGGCTGTAGCGGCGCGCTACTCGACCGACCCGCCCTGGAGCAACTGCGCGCGGATGCGCGCCGCAAGCGGTTCCAGAAACTCTACCTTCATTCCCCGGACCGGTTGGCCCGCGAGTTAATGTTGCAGCTCCTGGTCGTCAAGGAACTGCGCCGGCAAGGCATTGAGGTCGTGTTTCTGAGCCAGAAGTTCAGCGACAGCCCGTCCGACCAGTTGCTGTTCCAGATGCTCGGCGCCATCTCGGAGTTCGAGCGCGCGCAAATCCTGGAACGGACCCGGCGCGGCAAGCTGCACAAAGCACGGGCCGGTATCCTGATCGGGAGCATTCCGAAATTTGGGTACCGCTACATCCGCACAACGGAGACAACTCCCGGACGCTATGAAATCGACCCCGATGAGGCTCGAACGGTTGAGGAAATCTTCCGTCTCTTCGACTCGGCGGAGGTCTTGGGCCTCCGTACGTTGGCCCAGGAGCTCCACCGACGGGGCTTTACAAACCGTTCCGGCAACACCAAATGGGCCAAATCCACCCTGGCCAGGATTCTCACCGATTCGAGCTATATCGGGATCAGGTACTACAACAAATACATGGCGTGCGAACCGCGGAAGGCAAGCCAACACGACTGGTATCGAGGCAACACGTCCCGCCGGCTGCGGCCGAGGGAAGAATGGATCCCGATCAAGGTGCCCGCCATCATCACGAACGCGCAGTTCGAGGCAGCCCAACGAAAACTTGCCAGAAATCGAGAACTCTCCGACCGGAATGCGAAATACGAGTACCTGCTCAAGGGTCTGGTCATTTGCCGTTGCACCCGGAAGATGTACGGCTATCCGTGTCACAACAAGCCGCGTTACAAGTGCGCGGACAAATATCTGAGCCATCCGCTGCCCAAAACGTGTTCCCAGCCAACCGTGCCGGCCCCCCTGCTGGACAGCGCCGCATGGGGGGCGTTTATCTACGCCTTGGACCGTCCGGAAGTGGTGGCAGCCAAGATCAATCAGCTCCAGAACGACAGACAAATGGCGCGCGCTGAGTTCGAGAAGACCAGGAACGAGTTTGCAAAGGCATCGTTGATGGTGGCCGAGGGAGAAAAGCGGCTATTGGAAGCCTACGCGGCAAAGGTAATCGATCTCATGCAACTCAGGTCGCAAATGGAAGCGATAACCGCACGGAAGGAAAGTCTGGCCCAGGAAAGACTGCGCCTTGCGGGTGAAGCCCCACATTCGCCGACACCATTGTCAGAAGATGAAGTGCGAGGCTATTTCAGTGACGCTAAGGAAAAGGCCCGCTGTGCTCCCTTCGAGCTCCGCCAGCAAATTCTCCGGCTGTTCGCCGACCGAGTGATGGTGGACGGGACAAGGGTGTGCATCAGGGCTGTTTTGCCAAAGTCGGTCTCATCTGCGTCACAGGCTTCAGTGTGTGACGGACGCAATATGCACCACGCCTTTGATCTCACGCTCGATCTGGACTGCCCGGAGGATATTTCGATCCAGGCAGGTTCAATTTCATTGAGGACATGCGAGCAACGTTGGACACGCTCGGCCAGTGGCCGCCGTTGAACGCCGATTTGAGCCGCCATCGTCGTGATATACCCCGTCCCGGCTGATCCAAGGACGTAAATGTTCCCGCGGATGACAAATCCGCCACCCATGCCGCCCGTGATTCTCGTGGTATGATTATTCCCGTTATGGAGATCGAACCGGCGTATTTCGAGGAGAGGGAGGAGAAGGCACGGAAAACCTACGCCGCTCAGCAGGCACTCTTCTGCCCGTACTTCGATGGCCAGGTCGTCCTCAATTCAGACGGG
>JAJXZI010000170.1:8748-9394 GCA_021780115.1 bacterium
GGAGCTTTCGCGCCGGTTCGGCGAGGCGGTGAGCCAGGAGGCCGAGACCGCGGACATGGCGAGCTTCCGGGTGCGGGGCGACCGGGTCCGCGACGTGCTCGGCTTCTTGAAGTCCGAGGCCGAGCCGCGGTTCCGGCGCCTGGAAGATCTGACCGCGGCCGACGAGTCCGCCCGCCGGGAGCGCTCCAAGCAAGAACAGTTGTTGAAGTTCAGACTCCTCCCGCTGGCCATCCAGGTAATCCACAAGTCGGGCACGCTTCAAGAGTATCGCAAAACCCTCGCGCCGGTCGGCAAGAAGTCCCCGCGAGACGGCAGCGTGCAGATGAAAGAAGTCCAGTACTGGGGCTTTGTTGCCATCGCGGGAACCGGCAACCCCGTCCGTATCCGCGTCATCATCCGGCGGGTCGGCGACGGCAACATCACCTTCTGGAGCGTCATGCCTGACGTGAAGATCAAAGACGGCAGGCAAAAGCTGTTCTCCGCCAATATCGAGGACAAGGAATAACGACAAAACCGCCCGGAGGCGGTTCTTTCGCGTGCCTGCCTTCAGCTTAGGACAATCCTTGGCTGAACGGGGCTTGCGCCCACAGGCACACAGATAGCATATCATACTCCAATTCCCCCGCAAACAGCCCGTGGACAATGG
>JAJXZI010000177.1 GCA_021780115.1 bacterium
CTGGAGTGGGCCGTCGTGCACGATGAGTATTACGGCACGCCGCGCCATTTCATCGACCAGCAGATCAAGGAGGGCCATGATACGCTGCTGGCCATCGACGTCCAGGGCGCGGCGGCCATCCGCCGCAAGATCCCCGACGCCGTGCTGATGTCCGCCGGCGACCGTTACGAAGAACTGGCCCGCCGCGTGCAGGACGCCTACGGCAAGCTGGACGCCGACCGCGCCCGCGATTTAATGAAGCGGCCCGTCTGCATGACCTCGAACATCCACTGCGCGCTCTTTGCGTCGGACACGCTCGATTTCTGGGTCGCCAACGCCGACTCGCAAAACGTCGCCGCCGCCGCCCGCTACACGCACTACAACCTGGCGGAGTTGCTCAAGCCGGAGAAGCCCGACTAGCCCTGCCTCCGGGCCGCTCCTCCCGACCGGAGGCGCGATGCTCACCGCGTCGTCGCGCGTTTCCTGGGACCGAACGCAATGGGGGCAAAGCGCGGCGCGCACAGGTGGTTCAGCCCGAACGCCACCAGGTAGGCGCCGGCGCAGACGCCGAAAATGATCGCGTAGCCGGTCGTCTCCTGCCCCCTGTGGGCGAAGTGATCCAGCAGGCGCCCGCACAGGATCGGGAACAGGAAGCCGCCCGCCGACCCGGCCATGCCGCCCACGCCCACGACCGAGCCCACGGCCTTCTTGGGAAACATGTCGGAGACGGTGGTGAACAGGTTGGCCGACCAGGCCTGGTGTGCCGCTCCCGCCAGGCCAATCAATCCCACCGCCGTCCAATCGCCCACGCGGGTCACCACCAGGATCGGCACGACGCAGAGCGCGCAGACGAACAGGCCGGTCTTGCGCGCACGAGTGATGGTCCAGCCTGTGCCGGTGAGGAAGCCCGGAAGCCAGCCGCCCAATATGCTGAGCACGGTCACGATGCCGTAAATGGCGACGAGGTGCGTCCAACTCTTCCGGATGTCCAACCCGCGCGTCTTGTGGAAGAAATCCGGCAGCCAGATCAGGAAAAACCACCAGACCGGATCCGTGAGAAACTTGGCGAGAATGAACGACCACGTCTGGCGGTGGCCCAGCAGGCTCAACCAGGCGATCCGGGCGGGCGTTTCCGGCTCGTCGGGGTCGCTGTGGATGTGTGCCCGTTCGTCCGGGTTCAGCCGCGGGATCTTCTCCGGCGCATGATAGAACGGCAGCCAGAGTGCCAGCCAGAGCAGGCCCAGCGCGCCGGCCGCCAGGAAGGTGGATTGCCAGCCGAACCGGAAGGCCATCCAGGGAATGACGGCCGGGGCGATGAGCGGGCCGACGTTGGTGCCCGCGTTGAACAGGCTCGTGGCGAAGGCGCGCTCGCGCTTCGGGAACCACAGCGCCACGGCCTTGACGGCGGACGGGAAGTTGCCCGACTCGCCCAGACCCAGCGCGGCCCGCGCGGCGATGAAGCCGCCCACGCTCCCGACCAGCGCGTGGCCCATCGCCGCCACGCTCCAGGCCGCGATGGACACCGCGTAGCCGATCCTGGTGCCGAACCGGTCCACGAACCAGCCGAAGCCCAGCAACCCGGCCCCGTAGGCGAGCTGGAACGTGGCGTTCACCCAGCCGAACTGCTCGTTGGTCCAGCCGATTTGCTGATCGAGCACTTCCTTCAGCAGGGAGAGAATCTGGCGGTCGATGTAGTTGACCGTCGTGGCGAGGAACAACAGCGCGCAGACGACCCAGCGGTAGCCCTTCCAGGTGAAGCCCGCGCCCGCGCCGGCGGACTCCGGGGGCGAGGGCAACGGCGGTCGGGTGTCAGCGGGCATCGCGCGGAGGCTAAGGGCGCGAGGGATGGGGGTCAACGCGGCGGGACCAATCACGTCGCGCGCGCCCGCCGCGCTGATCTGCGCCCCACCGCGGGAAAAGACTCTTTGACCGCCGGCCCGACCGGTGGTGTACTGCCATGAGTCCTGGGAAAAATGAAACCGTCTCCCCAGCAGCGGGCCGCTCGCGGGGTCCGAGGAGCCTCCGCACCGACTCATCGCGCTCACGCCTTCACCCTGATCGAGTTGCTGGTGGTGATTGCGATCATCGCGCTGCTGGCGGCGCTGCTCCTGCCGGCGCTGAGCCGGGCCAAGATGAAGGCCCAAGCCGTCGCTTGCCTGAGCAACCAGCGGCAGATCAACCTGAGATTTCGCTTGAGTCTTGACGATGCGAGCGGGCGTCTGGCCAGTCTCGAGAGTTGGTCTTGGTGGACCAATGAAATGGGGCGTCCGGAGTTGGGCTGGATTTGCCCCAGCGCGCCCCTCGTTGACAATGCTCCCAAGCCCTTTTTTCCGCATGACTTTCCGGGGACGTACCGCTCAGCTTGGAGCCGTGAGATTATTAACGGCCCGCTCGGCCGCCGTGTGGGCAGTTACGCTGCAAACGCTTGGTTGCTTGCAGGCAGCGGATTCTGGAAAGACACTTGGGGAACGGAAGGGCTGAATCTCTGGGGACTTAACTCGCCGGAAGTTTTCAGGACCGAGAGCGATATTGGGCGACCGGCTTCCACGCCCTTCGTGGCTGACGGAATTATAGATGACCCACTTCCGCACGCTTCGGATATCCCCCCCACGGATCTGGTTCCGGCTCTTTACAGCGGAGCATCCGGCTGGTTGCCCCGTGGGGCCGTTGGCTACATGTTCGCCTTCACCATTCCCCGTCACGGCAGCCGGCCCAATCCGGTGCCGTCGTTCTGGCCACAAGACATGCCTCTACCTGGTGCTGTTAACGTCTCGTTTTTCGACGGCCACGCGGCGCCGGTGAAGCTGGACGATCTCTGGCAACTCTGCTGGTCGGCCACTTACCAGCCCCCGGCCAAGCGGCCGGGACTGCCATGACGGAGCAACACTGACCATGCGCCCCAATCAACCCAGCGTGGCCGCGCGGTCCCTCCCGCAAGGCAGGGCGACGCTCCCGCGGAGCCCTGGCTTTCGACGGCTCGCCGGGAGGCTCGCCCTACCGGGGTCAGGGTTGGGGCGCCGGGTGGCCTTCACCCTGATCGAGTTGCTGGTGGTGATTGCCATCATCGCGCTGCTGGCGGCGCTGCTCCTGCCGGCGCTGAGCCGGGCCAAGCTCAGGGCCCAGGCCGTGGCCTGCCTGAGCAACCAGCGGCAGATCAACCTCAGGTATCGCCTGAGCCGCGACGACGCGACCTCGCGCCTCGGCGATCAAGCGAGCTGGTCTTGGTGGACCAATGAGATGGGGCGACCGGAGCTGGGCTGGCTCTGCCCCAGCGCGTCGCTCATCCCTCAACCTATTCCCGCAACCCTTCTTTCAGGCGAGTGGATTTATTTTGGGACATGCCATTCCGCCTGGGTTCGAACCTGGGCCCCCGATGACCTCCGCTGCGGCAGTTATGCTCAGAACAGTTGGTTGTTCGGGCGCAACCTGGGCGGGACCCTCGGGCGAACAGCACCGGAACCCTTCCAGAACGAGAGCGAAATTGTGCGGCCGGCGCTTACTCCTCTCTTAGCTGACGGCATCTGGGAGTGGGCACTGCCAACGGCTTTGGATATGCCGCCCACCGATCTCGATCCCGGACTTCGAGGACCGAGTGGTAATAGCAATAACGATTGGTGGGGCTACATGTGGGTGTTCACCACTCCCCGTCACGGCAGCCGGCCCAATCCGGTGCCGCACAACTGGCCCCACAACCAGCCGCTGCCCGGAGCGGTGAACGTGTCATTTATGGATGGTCACGCGCAACCGGTGAAGCTGGACGACCTCTGGCAGCTTTACTGGCACAAGAACTATGTGCCGCCGGCCAAGCGGCCGGGATTGCCATGACGGAGCAACACTGACCATGCGCCCCAACCAACCCAGCGTGGCCGCGCGATCCCTTCCGCAAGGTAGGGCGACGCTCCCGCGGAGCCGTGGCTTTCGACGGCTCGCCGGGAGGCTCGCCCTACCGGGAGCAGGGTTGGGGCGCCGGGCCGCCTTCACCCTGGTCGAATTGCTGGTGGTGATCGCGATCATCGCGCTGCTGGCGGCGCTCCTCTTGCCGGCCTTGAGCCGGGCCAAGGGAGCGGCCCTCTCCGCCGCCTGCAAAAGCAACCTGCATCAAATCGGCCTGGCCTTGATTCTCTACGTGCAAGATCACGGGCGGTATCCGCCGCGGTGGAGCAGTCCCGTGTTTCCCAATGGCCCCAACGGATTTCCCTTCTGGGACTCCCGGCTGCTTGCGTACGCCTCCAGCAATCGCCTGGTGTTTTTCTGCCCTGCCGCGGCGGCGGGCTTCCAGTGGACCAACACGCTGCAACCCAGCCGTTGCTACGGCTACAACACGGACGGCACGGACCCGATGCACACGCAGGGCCATCTGACGTTGGGCTTGAACGGCGATTGGATCGCCGCCGGCGAGTGGGGCGGCGGCTTGCGCGAGGACCGGGTCAAGGTCGTCAGCGAAATGATTGCGGTGGGAGACTATCCGGCCGCCCTCGATCAGGACGGGGACATCAACGTCATCTTAAACGATCCCGAGGATTGGCTGGCGGCCCGTCACAACCAAGGCGCCAACGTCCTGTTCTGTGACAGCCACGTGGAGTACGGCAAATCGAATCGCTGGATGGCCGCCACCAGCGAGGCGCGCCGCCGGTGGAACAACGACCATCAACCGCACCCCGAAACCTGGCGGTGAGCGCCCGGCGCCGGGTAAGGGTCCGCTCAGGCCCCGTTCACGCACTCGACGCCAAGCACGTACTTCGAGCAGCGCGTCAGGCGGAAGGGAAAGACGTTGGCGATGCGGGCTGCCTGCTCCGCGTGAAGGTCGCCATATTTCAACTCCAGGATCACGCCCGGCCCGCGGTGCGGGAAGGCTGGCGGCGAACCGTTGTGGTTCCGCGGCGCAAAGAATTGGAGCGCGGAATCGAGCGTGAGCCGGATCGTCCCGTCGCCGCTGCAAAAGTAACGGCGCTGGTACCGGTTGGTCAGGGCCGGCTCCAGGCCGCGCAGGCAGGGCCGGACGGCCCCGGGCAGCGCGCCGTCCGCCGCGATGAGCGCGGCGGCGCTCCCGGCGAAGTCCGCGCTCACGGTGAACGCGGGCAGGGGGTAGGTTTCCTTGCGGCTGAGCAGGCCGTGGCGGATTTTGATTTCCAGCACCGGCTGCTCGACGCGGCCGCAGAGCGCGCCGTACCAGCGGAGGCGGACCTTCAGCCGGTGGGCCGCGCCGTTGATGTGCTCGTGGTAGTGCCGCAGGCCGGGCGTGTCCAGGTAGAGGTTGTTCACCGGCCGCTCCGGGTAGGTTTCGCGGAACAGCGCCGGGTGGCGCCGCACCAGCGCCGCCACCTCGGCCAGCGAAAGGCCGTCGGGAACGAACTTGCGCTCGTAACGAAGATGCGCCCCGGCCGCCGTCATGGGGTCAGGCCCCGAGACCGCGGTCTTCGAGGTAGGTCAACTTCACGCCGTCGCTGAGCGCGCGCAGGCGCTGGTTGAATTGCTCCAGTTTGCCCACGTCCTTGAAGGCCACGACGAGAGAAACCTCGGTCAGTTCCGGCGTCTCGTCGAACCGCTTGAGGCTTCCGGTCGCGCCGGATTGGCTGAGCGCGTCGAGAATCTGGCTGGCGCTCAACTTCTGCGGCGCGGGACTGGTGACCGTCAGGTAGAGATTGGGCTGGTCGGGCCGGCGCCGGAGCAGGTGCCGCGCGGCGACCAGGCCCAGAATGACGACGAACGCCACGACGGTGACGGCGGTCTGGTTGGCGCCCAAGCCCAGGCCGACACTGATGGCGAGGAACAGGTAGGCCAGTTCCTCCGGCTCCTTGATGGCGGCGCGGAACCGCACGATGGACAGCGCACCCACCAGGCCCAGCGACAGGGCGAGTGACGACTTGACGATGCTGATGATCAGCGTGGTCGTCAGCGTCAGCAGGAGAAAGTTATGGGCGAAGGCCTTCCGGTTCGAGAGCGTGCGCCCAAAGCGCACATAGACCAGGCCCAGCACGTAGGCGAGCACGGCGGCGAGGACGAAGTTGAGGATGAAATTCGGCAGCGACAGCGCGGGCCCGTAGTTCCCGAACGGGTTCAGGGAGGAGTCTTGGAGCATGGTTTCGTGGCGTTGAGCCGTGCGTTGCTTCTCGGTTTATGGAGGCCACTCTAACGGTGCCTCACTTAGAAGACAATCTCCGGGCGCAAAAGTCACGCGCAAATCGCGTTAACGGCGCCCCGGGGGGAAAGTCCCGCAGAGGGGCGGGGCGGGAGGGTGCTGATTTTCCGAGGCCCCTGCCCGGCCCTGTGGCGTCAGCGCGGTCCGGGGCGGCACTCCTCCGGCGGGTGCAGGGAGTCCTCAAAGCGCCGCTCCGAGTCGGCGAGCTTCTGCCGCTGCTCGGCGGTGAGGAATGCCCCCAGGCGGCGGTTGCTCTGCTGGACGGTCTCCAAGACTCGCCACATGGCGTTGGTGTGGATGCACTGGAGCTGCTCACTGGACTGCTTCACGAGCGGCTCGATCTGGCGGACCTGCTCTTCCGACAAGGCCAACTCGCTTTTCAGCCGGGCGAGGATGTAGGCCGACAAGTCTCCCGGCGGCGGCGGCCCGAAATACGAGTGCCGGCCCACGCTGTAGCCCGCCACCCCGCCGGCGGCCAAGCCCGCGACGAAGATGGCCGCCAGATACAGGATCGTCTTGGTTTTGCTGATTCCGTTGATCATGGGTGCCAGGGTTGAGACGGCCGCCGCCAAGACACGAGCGCCGCGGGACGACGACCGGCGCGGCTCCACGACGCGGCAAGTCCCACGGCCGCTGGCGGCCCGGCGGTGGCGGTCCCGGTCTTCATCGCATCAGGGCCAGGTTGACGACCGCGTTCGGGAACGCCAGTTCCTCCGCGGCCGTGTGCCTCATCTCGCGCAGACTCAACACCACCACGGCGAGCGTGAGCACGCAGGCGCAGGCCAGGCCGCGCCGCAGGACCGGCCGCAGCCCCAGCCATTCGTCCACCGTTCCGCCGCGACGCCACCGGGCCAGAACGCGCGTTTCCACGGCGAACGGCAGCGCCGTGGCTTCGGCGGCGGGCGCGGCGGCGGCGGCGCGCAGCAGCCGGTCCAGATTTCGGTTCATGGAATTCATGGTTGGTGCTCCTTCATCAGGCGCGCCAGGTGTTTCTTGAGCTTCTGACGCGCGCGAAAGGCGCGGACCTTGACGACGCCCGTGCTCCAGCCGGTGCGCTGGCGAACCTCCTCCAGCGTGCATTCCTCCAGGTGGAGCAGCGTGATCACCAGGCGGTCCTCCGGCGTGAGGAGTCCCAGCAGACGATCCACCAGTTCCCGCGCCGCCACCTGGCGCGTGATCGGCAACTCCTCGGCGGTCGTGGACAGCGACTGCACCACTTGTTCCTCCTCCTCCGTCAAGTCGGCGTAGCGGAGTTCAGGACGGGCCTGCTCGTGGCGGAGCTGGTTCAGGCAGGTGTTTACCGCGATGCGCGACACCCAGTGCTCCAACGGGACGCTCCCGGAGAATTGGTCGAGATGGGCGAACATCTTCATAAACACGGACTGCGTCAGATCCTCTTCGCTGGTGCGCCGGGGCCGATGCGACCGGACCACTTTCAGCACCAGCGGATGCAAGTGCTGCATGAGGCTGCGCGCGGCGGCTTCATCGCCCTGGCGCACCCGCTCCAGACAGGCCAGGCTGTCCAGGGCCTCAACTTGCATCATGGCAGTCGCCGACACGCTTCAGGAAATGATGACCACGGAACACGCGCGGGGTTACAGGCATTTTCAACGGATGTCGGTGCGTCGCTGCCGCCCCTCAACCCCGGTCAGTGGCACGCCAACGCCCTCCGCCCCCGCCCTCACGGCTGGTACCAATCGCGCACCCGGACTTCAACGCCCGCGTCGTCGCTCACCAGTTGCTTGAACTTCTCCACGTCGCTGCCGCGATAATGGTAGGGATAGACCACCTTCGGGCGAAACGCGCGCACGGCGCTGGCCGCCTGTTCCACCGTCATCGTGTAGGGCAGGTTCATGCACAGAAAGGCGACGGCGATGTTCTTCAACGCCCGCATCTCCGGGATGTCCTCCGTGTCGCCGCTGAAATAGACGCGTTGGTCGCCGAACGTCACCACGTAGCCGTTGCCCCGGCCCCTGGTGTGAAACTTCAACCGCTCGGGCGTCTGGTTGTACATCGGCACGGCTTCAATCGTGAGGCCGAGGAGAGCGGCCGACTGGCCGTTGGTCAGGACCGTGGTGCGCGAGCGCAGGTCGCCGGCCAGTTGCGCCGCGACGGCGGCGGGCGCGACGAGCGCGGTCTTCTCCCCCGCGACGCCGGCGAGCGTCCCGGCGTCCAAGTGGTCCCCGTGAATGTCCGTGAGCAGGATCAAATCCGGCCGGGGCAGACCGGCGAAGCGTTGCGCGCCCCCGACCGGATCGACATAAACGGTCAGGTTCTTCCAACCCAGGGCCAGCGTGGCGTGATGGATGGGGTGGATCACCAGATCGCCGTCGTTCGTGGGGACGCGGTCGCCCGTCAACGGCGCCGCCGCGGCAGTGACGGCTCCGCACGCGGCGAGCAGCGCGGTAAAACGCCCCAGCCGCCAGTGGGCGAGGCGCGCGGAGGGCGGGCGCGGGAACCGAACAGAACGAACCGGGTTCAGGCTTCTCATGGCAGTAAGATTTGCCGCCGCGCCGCCGATTTCAAACAGAAACCGGGACCGGGAGCCCCGCCCGCGTCTGCGCGCCGGATCAGGCGGGGTTGGAAGGATGGGTGGCGGGCCTGGGGTGGGAACGGCTTTCGGGCCGGTTGCATCAGGAACCGGACGCCGCAGCGCGGACGGCGCCCAAGACCGACGCCGGCAATCGCTGCGCCGCCACTTCCCGCCGCCGCCAGCGCCAGTGGGCCTTCTCTGGTTTCGCGATGAAGTCTCGTAACGCCACGTTCAGTCCGCGCTGCGGTTTGGGATCAAGCAGGAGATGCCCCAGCCAGATTTCGAGGGCGTCCTGGCTGATCAGGCGGTGCGCGGTTTCGTAGGCGTCCGGATGCCGGGCCGGCGGTTCATGCGGGATGACGCGCACGGCCCAAAGACACCGCTCCCAGTCGCGCAAGGAGATGACAACCCGGTGGCCGTGTTCGTGGGGGAGCGGACGGGCCGCGCCGGTTCCGGAACCGGGGGCGCCACAGGGGCCGGCATCGGCGAGGCCACCGGGGGAGGTGGCAGGGCACCCGGGGACGCAGGCGGGCGAGGCGTCCCCGGCTCCTTGGCGCCGGAAGTCGGTTCCGGCAGAGTGGCGACATCGGCGCCGGGGAGGTACGGCAGGGCGCTCAGAGGCTGCCCTTCCAGGACATCGCCGCGGTCCTTCCCGCGCGGGCCGACCCGCTCCTCCACC
>JAJXZI010000243.1 GCA_021780115.1 bacterium
CGGCGTTGTCCGTGGCGGTGACGACCGGCGCGGTGGGCAGGGCGCCGGCCTGGACCGTGACGTTGGCGGGCACGCCGGCCAGGACGGGCGGGGTGGTGTCCTTCGGCGGCGCCGCAGTGGGATTGTAAGAGACTTCGTTTGAAGGATCACTTTCCAATCCCGTATTGTCGTAGGCCGTGACGACAAAGAAATACGTTTGGCCAGCCTGCAGCCCGCTGACCTGTGCCGTGGTCTGTTTCCCGACGTTCAACGCTGTGGTGTAGTGCCCGCTGGCAGTGCCATAGTGAACGTTGTAACCGGCGACGGTAGCATCCGGACTCGCATCCCAGGCCAAGGTGACGCTCAAGGCAGTGGACGCGGGTTGCGCATTGATCACAACGGTGGCAGTGCTGCTGGCCCCGCGGCTGTCGGTGACGGTCAGGACCGCCGTGTAAGTGCCAGCCGTGAGATAACTGTGCTGCACGGTCGCACCCGAAGCGCTCGTCGCGTCACCAAAGTCCCACTGGTAAGCTACCAAAGAGCCACCCGAGGCGGAGGAGGCGGAACCGTCGAACGCGACTGTGAAGGGAACTACGCCGGAACTCGGGGTTGCTGTCGCCACAGCAACTGGCGGCATCGGGGGGGGGAGCGCGCTGACGGCGACGTTGGTGAGCGAGGTTGCGCCGGCGCCGCTGGTGACGGTAAGAACGGCGGTATAGGGGCCTGCCGCCTGGTAGGTATGCTGTACCGTCAATCCCGAAGCGGTGGTGCCATCGCCGAAGGTCCACTGGTAGGAGACGGCGGACGCCCCCGCCACGGCGGATCCCGAGCCATCGAAGGTGACGGTGAGCGGCGCGGTCCCGCTGGCCGGGGTCGCGCTGGCCACCGCCACGAGCGTCACGGCATTCGCATTGGTGGGCGTGTAACTCACCTCGTTTGAGGGATCGCTCTCCAGTCCGGAGGTGTCGTAGGCCGTGACGGCGAAGAAATACGGGGTGCCCACTTGCAGGTCGCCGACGGTCGCAGTCGTCACGTTGCCGGCATTGGTGGAAGCAGAGTACTGTCCGCTGGCGTTACCGTAATGCACGATGTAACCGGCGACGGTGCTGTCCGGGCTGGGATCCCAGGCCAGCGTCACACTGGCGTCCGTCTGGGCGAGCAGGCCGTGCCCGGCGAGCAGGGTCGCGACGGCCACCCAGAGGGCGGTGCGTCGGATCGAGCGGGAGCCAGTGCGCGCATCGTTCATCATCGTCGTTGCGGGCAGAAGCAATCACTGCGCCACCACTGTTTTTGGACCGGAAAATTAGAAGGATGGATTCCAGATCACCGCAGGACTGCGCTTGAAGATTGGCTGGCATCCGAGCTGTCACCGGAACGCGCTCAGTGAGGAGAATAAGCCGGGGCGAGTGGCCGCTTCCGGCGCTGGCGCTTTGCCGTCCAACAAAATGACAGCTTTGGCGAACAAATAGGCGGTGTACTGTGGGAGCGTCGGGCGAAACCGCCACGGCCTCCCGCCTGACGACGCGACGCCCGCACCGGAGAACGGGCACCAACAGGAGGACACTCAGGAATCGTCCCGGTCTCGCTTGAGGCCGAGCTTCTCCATCAATTCGTAGAAGGTGGGGCGGCTGATCCCGAGTTCGGTGGCGGCGCGGCTGATTTTCCCGCCATGACGCTGAAGGGCTGCCTGGACCATCTGGGTTTCCAATGCCTCGCGCGCCTCCTTCAGTGTGCGGGGTGACTGACCGGCGGCAGTCGAGATGAGTTCCAAATCCTCCGGGCGCACCGCATTGCCGTCGGCCATGATGACCGCGCGTTTGATACGGTTTTCCAACTCGCGGACGTTGCCCGGCCACGGATGCTGCAGGAGGGTGCTCAGGGCGGGGGGATCGAAACGCAGTTTGGCCCGGCCGCTCTCGGCGCAGAAACGCTGCAGGAACGCCTGGGCCAGCAGCGTGACATCCCCAGGGCGATCACGGAGCGGCGGGATTCGGAGCACGACGACCGCGAGCCGGTAGAAGAGGTCCTCGCGGAACTTGCCTTCCTCCATTGCGCGCTTCAGGTCGGTATTGGTGGCGGCGATCACGCGGGCGTCGATCGCGATCGTGCTCCGGCCGCCCACGCGTTCAATGGTCTGTTCCTGGAGAAAGCGGAGCAGCTTGACCTGGAGCGACAACGGGAGTTCGCCGATTTCATCCAGAAACAAAGTGCCGCCGCCCGCCGTCTCGATGCGCCCGCGGCGCTGGACGTGCGCGCCGGTGAAGGCGCCTTTCTCATGGCCGAACAACTCGCTCTCCAGGAGGTTTTCGGGGATGGCGCCGCAGTTGATCGCCACGAACGGCCCGCCCTGCCGGGAGCTGAGGCGATGGACCGCCTTGGCCGCCATTTCCTTGCCGGTGCCGCTTTCGCCGAGGATCAGGACGGGCGCCTCCGTGGTCGCCACCTTGCGGATGGCGGAGAAGATGTCCTGCATGGCGGCGCTGGTGCCCAACATGCCTTCAAATGTCTCCGTGGCGAACTGCTGCTGCATCTCCCAGAACTGCCGCTCGAGTTGGGCAACGTGGAAGCTGCGCCGGAGGATGACCTTGAGTTCCTCGACATCCACCGGCTTGCACAGGAAGTCGTAGGCCCCGGCACCGACGGCGTGGAGCGCGTTGGTCTTCTCCCCCTGGCCGCTGACGATGATGACTTTGGCCCGATTGTCCGCCTGCAACAGTTCGGAAAGGGCGGCCAAGCCCTCCGTGGGTTCGCCCGGCGAGGGCGGCAGGCCCAGGTCCAGCAAGACGACCATCGGATGGTGGCTCCGGAACGCCGTCAGGGCGGCCGGCCGGTCTTCGGCGAAGGCCACCTCGTAGTCCTTGGCCAGCGCCCATTTTAACTGGGAGCGAATCTCGTCGTCGTCGTCAACAATCAGCAGGGTGGGTTTCATGATTTCTGGTTCGGCACCGGCAGGAGCACGCGGATGGTGGTCCCCTGGCCCGGTTGGCTGTCCACCTCGATGCGGCCGTGGTGGGCATCCACGATCATTTTGCTGTGGAACATCCCGATGCCGATGCCTTTCTTCTTCGTGGTTTGGAAGGGGCGGAACAGGTACTTCTGCACGAATTCCGGGCTCATGCCGCAGCCATTGTCACCGACCGACAGCACGACCCAACTGTCCCGCAGGCCCGTCTCCAGCCGGAGTTGGCCGTCGGGACCGGTGGCGTCGCGGGCGTTCAGCACCAGGTTCACGATCACTTTTTGGATTTGCTCCGGATCGCAAGGGACCGGCGGAACGGGAGTAAGCGAGCGGACCAAGCCCGCCGGCACCGAACTGCCCAAGCTGCCCAACGCAGCCTCGACCACCGCGTTGAGGTCGGTCGGCACCGGTTTGATGTTTAGTTCGTGCCGCAGGAAGCTCAGCCGCTCGATCAAATGGTTCATGTGCTCCACGCTTTTCGAGACGGCCCGCAAGGCGTCCGCGCGGAACGCCGGATCGTCGAAATGCTCCTGGAGGTTCTGAAGCAGAAGCGAGAGGGTGAACGTGGTATTCTTGAGGTCGTGGACGAAGAAGGCCGACATCGTCTGGAACGCCTCCATTTCCCGCGCCTGGAGCAGGCGCTGGGACAACTCGATGTTCAGCAGGCTCGCCCCGACCTGATCACCGATGCACTTGAGCAAATCCAAATCCTCGCCGGAAAAGGGCACGCCGCTGACCCGGTCGCCGACGATCGCCACTCCCAGCACTTCCCCCCGGGCGACCAGCGGCAGGCACACGCGGTTTCCCCCCTTCTCCGGGAAATAGTCGGGATTGCGCTGCTTCAGCAGGTCCGCCCATCGCTCCCGCGAGGCCTCGAGGTCGATGGGATCCGCAACCCGGGACAAGGCGCGAATGATCTCGGCGTCGCCGTCGCCGGTGCTGGCCAGGTCCTCGGCCGCGGCTTGGGGCAGGGAGGTGGAGGCGCCGTAAACCAGCCGGTCCTTGTTCGCGTTGGTGAGCCAGACCGTGACGGAGAGCACTTGGAACGTTTCCGAAAGCCAGTTGGCCATCTTCCGGCACAGCTCAACGTCGTCCACCAGCGAGGTCGTTCGCTCGGTGAACGTGGCCCAGACCCGGCGGTAGTCGTACAACGGCCGCCGGAAATGCCGGCTCACAAAGCGCTTCAGACGCTGGCGCACCCGTTCCGAGAGCGTCAGGACGCCCAAGGCGATCAAGGCCAGCAGCAGCAACAGGGCTTTGACCGGCAGGGCCGCGGGTACCACCAGGGCCAGCACCCCGACCACGATCAGATAGACGCCCGCCAGGACAAACGTCAGGGACTTGTAGAGCACCGCGTGCGAGGGATAGATGTCGGCCGTGAACGCCGGGGACCGGGCCAAGGAGACGGCGACTAAGCCGCACGCAACGAGCAGCACGAGGCCGTCCACTCGGGCAAGCGACAAATCCAACGACGAGTACAGGATGGCCTGGCTGGTGGAGTAAACGCGGAAGACAAACAGCGCCACGATCCCCAGCATCATGTATTTGATGCGCCAGCGCATCGTGCCCAGCGAGCTGCGGAACGTCCGCTCGAGGTTCATCAGAATGAGCACGGAGGTCAGCAGGAACAGAATGGCGAGCACCTTCCCCGGCGCACCCAGGGCGGCGCGAAAGGTGGCGGTGGACTCCATGTAAACCACCCGGGTGATCAGCAGGTCGCCAAAGCCCAGCACCAGCAGCATGGGCCCGACGAAAGCCAGCCCGAGCAGGAGGCGCCATTTCAGGAGAAACTCGGCGTAATTCGCCCGGCCGTAGCAGACGCTGAAGACCAGCCACGGCGCCGGCACCAACCCCATCAGCATCAGCCGGTACAACTGCCAGCGTAACTCCTGGTCGGGGGTCGCGGCGTGCAGGCTTAGACCGTCGCACACCGCCTCCGCCGCGAGCAGCAACATGCCCGCGCCGAACGCGAGGTGCGCGACCGACTTCCGGTCGCGCCAGACAGCCAAACCGCCCAGTCCGCAACTGAAAGCGGCGCCTATCAGGGCCAGGATCAGGTTGGCGTCCATGGGCCGAGTCCGGGTACGCTCCGAAACGTGCTCCAGCAGGCGCTCCTGGCCCCAAACCGCCGTTCGCCCGCTCCTCGCGGTGGGAAGCGTCTTACATTCACGTCCAGCAAGGCGTATCGGAGCGCCGCCCGATGTAAATCAAAAAATCAGCGTCGCGGCGAGCAGGGCGCGCGCCAGTTCCTGCAGCCGGGAGCGGCTGGGAGGTTGCCCAGCGGCAATCTTTGGGAGCAGGCTCGGTTCAATGCCTGGCCGGTGTCGGCGGTTTCTGAGGACTTTCGGCGGTGCCTCGCCCCGAGGCGGTTGGCGCGTCGGTCTAAAAAATCCTCGGTTAAAGTACTTGCTTCTACCCGGCTTTCAGGGAAAATTTCAACGGAAGGGCTGGAACAACGGCAGCGGCGGTCAATGTCCAGCCCGCCCCGCAACGATGACAGCGAAGCGACCAGGTTCCCAACGAGGGTTCACCCTCATGGAGTTGCTCCTTGTCGTCGCGCTCATCGGCATCTTGGCCGCGCTGCTCCTGCCGGCGTTAAAACACGCGCAGATCAAGGCCGAACGGATCGCCTGCAAATCCAACATGCGTCAACTCGGCATGGCGTGGTTCAATTACGCCATGGATAACAACGGCGTTCTGGTGCTCAACTATCCCATCCTTGCCCCGGGCGAGCCGAATCCGGATGACTGGTTTTGCGGTTCCGCGGCTTGGCCGCACGACGCGAATTACGGACCGGCGCCCCAGTACACCTGCACCAATCTCTGGACGGCCGAAAACTCAAAGCTCTTTCCATATCACAAATCGGTGGACATTGCCCGCTGCCCGGCGGACCGGCGGATCATCGGCAACTCCCGCGTGGTTCGCAGCGTGTCGATGAATTGCTGGATGAACGGACTGGCGCTGGGTGATCCCAGCGGCAAGCGGGTTTCGGCCCTGGATTCCCCGACCAACGACGCCCAATTGGCCTTTGTGCTTTTCCGGAGAGAGGCCCAACTCAAGCGGCCCTCCAGCGTCTGGGTGATTATTGATGAGGACGAGGCCACTTTGGACGATTCCATGTTCGCCTTCGAAATGCAGGGCAACACCGGCCTGATCGACCTGCCGGCACGGCGCCATGCCAACGCCTACGGCCTCAACTTCGCTGACGGCCACTCCGAAACCTTCCGCCTGCAAGGAAATGCAGTCCCGACCGATTCCTTCCAGACCTCCAAAGCCGGCCCGAACAATGAAGACTGGGCGACGCTCCGGGATGTCACCACGGTGCGCAAGTGAGCGCCGTCCCCGTCGCTGATTTGCGACTTTCTCCCCGGTGCCACGGCCCCCTCACTTGCTGGCCGCCTCCCAAAGCTGAAGAATCTTTCGGTGGGCTGGATCGCTCGATCCGGCGTACTGTTTCATCAGCGATTCCAGGCCATCACTGAGCCGTGCCACCGCGTCCCAATACGCCTGGTCCGCCGCAGTCTGCGAGGCGCCCGGCAGTAGTTTGAGTTGGCCGCTGAGTTCCAGGCGATGCCGGAAGTGGACCGCTCCGACGCAGTCCAGGACCAGTCGGGCATGGGCGGCTTCGTAGGTGTTGCCCAGCTTGGCTTTCGCCAACCGCCGGGAGAACTCGCGAAATCGGGCGGCCCGCTTGTCCAGGGCAGCAATCTCGGGCGGAAGCTGTTTCTCCCTGGTTGCCGGCAACTTGGGCACTCGGCGTTTCGTCGGCGGTTTCGCTGAGACCGAGCCGTCACCGAGGATGATTTGGATCCGCGCCCGGTCGGGTGTTGTGTCGTACGGCAGCGAAACCGTGCCTCGATCAAACTGCTGCCAGTGCTTGCCGTTGATGCGCACCGCCGTGATGGGGCCGCTGCCGGCCACGGACAGATAAAGCTGCTTGTTCCCGAAGCGCACCGGATCGGTTTGCTCCAGCCAGGTGAGGTCCGGCGGGATGTGCGGGACAAGCGTCAACCCGTCGGCGTGGTACAGAAATTCGAATAACCCGCGCAGAAACGCCGCCGCGGGACCGAAGGTATCGTAGCACAGGTTGATTGGCTGGTTCGGCTGATAGACGGCGCTGCCATACCGGGTCAGCGGGTTGTCCATGCGGAAACGCTCCGCGAAGGTGAGCAACCGTTTCATGGAGCGGCGCGCGTCCTCGAATTTACCCAGCCGATAGTAGCCGAGGACCATCCGGGCTTCGCAGGTGGACCAGTGCCCGCCGTTGACCCATTCGCCGTAGCGCCAAAGACCTTCCGGCTTCTCGTACATGTCGTCGTAGCCGGGGTAGTTCGGCAGGATGAAATCGTACGGACGCAGGCCGGGCAGCGCCGCGATTTGCTGGTAAATCTTCTCCGCCTGCGGGTCATCCACCACGCGGAAGGCAATCGCGTCGTGATTCGGCGGCGCTTCGAAATAGCCGAAATGCGGGGCATAGAGGACGCCATGCCGCGTGCCGTCCGGGTCAATCGACTTCACAAAATAGCCCTCCGGGGTCATCAGCAACGGCAACGCCGCCTTGGCGGAATCGCGCAAACCGGTGTGCGCGCTGGCCTCCCGGCCGCGACCCACGAGCTTCTCCAGTTCGATCACCCGGTCGAGCGCGGCAATCTGGCTGATCGACAAACCAGCCAGGTACCCCTGGCCGTACGTGCCGTCCGGCCGCCGCCAACCCGCGTAGCTCGGCGCGAGCAAGTTGGCGGCGGGGCCGGCCAGGAAGAGATTATTCCGCGGGTCGCGCCGCGTCTCGCCAAAGGCCAGGCAGCGTTCCAGCTTGGGGAGGTAGCGCGTGATGGCGTTCGTGTCGCGGCTGATCAGCAGCGCCTCGGCTTGCAGCACCACGCCCGCGGCCGTGAACTCCACCGCCCAATCGTGGATGGCGGTGCGCCCGTCGCCCTGTTTATAGACAATCCAGCCCGGCCGGGCCGCGTCGCACAAACAGCCGTCGGGCGCCACCCAGTTGAAGGGCGGCGGCGCGCCGACCCGTCGGCCGTCGCCCATCTGGTCGAACCACAAATCCTGCGCGTTTTGGAGGAAGGTGACGAACGGCTCGCGCAGAAACGGCAGGATGGCGTAGGTCGTGCCGTAGCTGTTTTGAATCCACCAGGCATCCCACGTCGGCCCTTCCACGAAGCCGTTCCACTTCGGCGTGTAGAGCATGGAAAGATTCTGCAGCTCCGGGTCGGGCTCGAACATGCGCCGGGCCGTTTCCAGCAACCGCAGGTACTCCACGTCGCCGGCGCCGCGGTAATGCTGGCCCTCGAACATGCCCGCCGGGCCGGAGCGCGGGGCGCCGGCGAGGGCGTGTGCCTGCGTCCACACCAACACCGCGGCCCACACGGGAAGGCCGCCGCGTCGCCACGGAGAGCGCGGGAAGTTCACAGATCGCGGGTCTGGTCGCGGGCCTCCAGCCGGGCCAACTGTTTCTTGATGGCTTCCACCTGCTTGGTCAACTCGAACAGGCTCCGGAAGACCTCGTCTTGGATGGCTTGGTCCTGCAAGGCCGCCACCGCGGGATGAATCCGAAACAACTCCTGCGCGACGGCGTTGCAGGATTGCCGTATCTGGCCGATGGCTGCGGGTCGGTCCATAAAAGAAATCGCGTCATGCTAGTCCGAGGCCGCCGAAGGGCAAGCGGCCAGATGCGCGGCGGATTCTTCGTCCTGACAGCCAGCCCGAATCCGGCGCCGAACCGGGTGCGCCACGCTGCCCGGAGTCTTGTTCGGACGGCCGGTTCCAAACCCGTCCGGGCGTCAAAGCGCGGCGTTGTCGATCAGCCGCGGGCCGCCCACGAAGACCGCCAGCGCGAGATGCGTGCCGCGCGTCACCTGCGCGACCGGTTGGAGCGTGTCCGGTTGGAAGAATTCCAGGTAGTCCACGCGGGCCGCGGGTTGCGCTTCGATGAGCCGGGTCAATCGCGCGCGGAGCCGGGCGGCGGAGACCGGCCGCGCTGAATCCCTCACCGCGGCGCGGGCCTGCTGGATGGCGTGCCACAGTGCGGTCGCCTGCGCCCGCAGATCTCCTTCGAGGTATTTGTTTCGGGAACTCAGGGCGAGTCCGTCCGGCTCGCGCACTGTCGGCGCAACGACGATTTTCACTGGGAAGTTTAGATCGCGCACCATGCGTTGGATGACGGCCGCCTGCTGAAAGTCTTTCGCCCCGAAGACCGCCACGTCCGGCAGCACGAGGTGGAACAGCTTGGCCACCACGGTGGTCACGCCGCGAAAATGGGTTGGCCGCCGGTCACCCTCCATGACGCGCGACAGATTTTCCTCCAGCACGTAAGTGCTGTAGGCGTCGTTCGGCCTGACCGGATACATCGCGGC
>JAJXZI010000266.1 GCA_021780115.1 bacterium
ACGTCGTGGTCACCGACTCGTTCGTGTATTCTTCGGAACCCCAATTGTTGTATCAGACCGGTTCGGCCGTCGCGCCAACCATTTATCCCTTCCGGACGCTGTTCGACAACTACCGCAACGTCGGGGCCATCACGTTCAACTCCGAGTTGACCAAGGAACTCTCGCTCGCCCTCGCCTACCAGAACACGTTCAATCACTACAACCAGAACGCTGACAACGTGCGGGATCCGGTCTTTAACCCCAGCGGCGGCGGCAGCTTGGCCTCGTTGTTGAACGACATGGAGCACCTGGTCAAGCTCGATCTGCGCTGGCAAATGCTGCCCGACACCACCGGCGTTGTCGGCTACCAATTTGGCCTCGTCAACTTCACGGACGGCGGTTACCTGTTGCCGGATTACGCGGTGGCCGGCGGCAACGTGGCCGGCGGCGGCCCGCGGGCCTCTTCCCGCGACAGCTACAACCACTACATCTACATCGGGGCCGACCACACTTTCAATCCGGCCTTCACCGTGTCCGGACGCGTCGGTGCGGAGTACACGGACTCCTACAACCTGGGCTACACGGCGTGGAACCCGTACGCGAACTTGAACCTGCAGTACAATTTCGGCACCGCCAGTTTTGTCCAGTTCGGTTTCACCGAATCCGTCAGCCAGACCTACGTGGTGGCGGCCAACGCCTCCAGTTCGGTCGTTTACGCGAGTGTCAACTACCGCTTCACCCCAAAATTGACGGGCAGCCTGCTCGGGCAGTTTCAGGACTCGAAGTTCAACGGAGCGATGCCGGGATCCCCGAATTATTCCGGACTGGACCAGCAGTACTGGCTGGCGGGCGTGAACCTGACCTACCAGTTTAACCACTACCTGGCCGCCAACCTCGGCTACAATTTCGACGCGCTGCGCAGCCCTTCGACATTGCCGGCCGGTGTCCAGAACGGCTTCAATCCTCTTTGGGACTACACCCGCAACCGGGTGTACTTCGGCATTACGGCGACGTACTGACCGAAAATTCCGCTTGAGGGGGGCTGGGTTCGCACTAGACTAGCCCCCCTGTTTTTTTTGATTTATGGATTCACTCAAGACCACGCCGTCGCCGGAGTCGAAGCTGCACTTCCTGGACTACTGGCGCATCATCCGCATCCGCAAGACCGTCATCCTCGCCGTGTTTTTGCTCGTCGTCATCACGGCCACGCTCGTCACTTTCATCTTGCCGGAGTCCTTTTCCAGCACCGCCCGCATCCGGGTGGAGCGCGACGCCACGGACATCGCGCCGATGGAGTACAACTCGCGCTTGGTCGGCGGCGGCTACGATCCCTACTTCATCCAGACCGAATTCGAAGTCATCCAGTCGGAGATGATTCTCGACAAGGTGATCGATTCCCTGGGGCTGAACGAGGCCTGGGCCAAGAAATACGGCACCGAAGGCAAGCTCAAGACCGACGAGACGCGCATGTTGCTCAAGCGGCAGATTGACCTGCGCCCGGTCCGCAACACCAGCCTCATCGAAATCCGCGTTTACAGCGACAAGCCGGACGAAGCCGCCACCATTGCCAACAAGATCGCCGAGGTGTACCGCGACTACCGCCTCGAGCAGCGCAACAAGATGGGCCGGGGCGGCATCAAGAGCCTCAAGGATCAGTTCGACGAGCAGGAGCAGAAGGTGCAAAAACAGCAGGAGCTCGTGGATAGTTTGCGCAAGAAACTCAAGATCTCCGACCTCAACGCCGAAGGCAGCGGCTCAGGGCCGTCCGACACCAGCGAGATTTACCGGACTTTGGACCGCCAGCGGGCGGAATACACGACGATCCTGAGCCGGGAGGAAGCGCAGTTGGGCAAGCTCAAGAGCATGGACCGGCTGACGCGGGCCCAGGCGCTGCCCACGGCCCTTCCGATGCCGGATGCCCGGCTCAACGAGTTGCTGGCGGAACGCAACTTGGCGGAGCAGAAACTCGTTACCTTCGAGAAGGGCGATTATGGTCCGTTGAACCCCGAGGTCATCAAGGTCAAGGCCGAACTGGACACGGTGGACAAACAGATCGATGCGACCGTGGAAGGCATCTTGAATGGCTTGGAGAGTCATGTGTTGCAGGACCAAGCCGCGCTTTCCAACGTCGTGGCCGAGGTGGCCAAGGCCCAGCAAGCCGATCTCGACAAGGCGGAGGCGAGCCGACCCTACTGGGTTGAAAAGCGGAAATTGGAGGAGATGGTCATGTGGAGCCGAATCCTGCAGCAGAAGTTGGGCGGCGAGACGATTGACTTGAACCTGCCGAAGACCCCCGTGGAAATCGTGGACCGGGCGGTACCGGGCATCGCGCCGGTGCGCCCGAACAAACCGCTTAACATCGCCTTGGGCATCGTGGTCGGCTTGGTCGTCGGCGTCGGCTTGGCCTTTTTCATTGAATACCTCGACACCAGCGTCAAGACCATAGATGATGTCGAACGCGCCCTGGGCTGCCCGGTTTTGGGCGTCATTCCCCAGAACGTCGGATACATTCTTTACGAGGGATCGGAAAGTCCCCACGCCGAGGCGTACCGTGTCCTCCGCACCAATCTGCTGTTCTCGCGCAAGGACGACAAACTCAATGCGATCTGCGTCGTCAGCGCCGGCGCCGGCGAGGGCAAGACCACGACCGCCATCAACTTGGCGACCGTCTTTGCCCAGAGCGGTCAGCGCGTGGTGATCGTCGATTCCGATCTCCGTCGTCCCACGCTCCACAAGCTGCTGCGCGTGAGCAACAACATCGGGCTGACCAGCTACCTCCTCAAGCAGAACACCCTGGAGGAAGTCATCCAGACCAGCAGTCTGGCCACGCTGAACTTCCTGCCGAGCGGCAAACTGCCGAGCAGTTCATTGGGCATCTTGAGTTCGCCACAAATGAAGGAGCTCATCAGCGAGCTCAAGCAGCGCTTCGACTTCGTGGTCTTTGACTCGCCGCCGATGATGGGCGTGAGCGACGCCTCCGTGCTGGCCAGCGAGGTGGACCTCACTCTGCAGGTCATCCAATACCGTCGCTATCCGCAGCCGATGAACATCCGCGCTAAGCAGATGATCGAGAAAGTCGGCGGCACGCTCATCGGGATCGTCCTCAACAACATCAACATGTCCCAGGACGAGAGCTACTATTACTACAGTGGCTACTACCACGATTATTACTACTCGAAGAAAGAGGATGACGCCTCCTCCCCGACGGACAAGGGAGCCGCGGAGAAGGGCAAGGCCGACATCAAGCAAAAGTACTGATTTTCCTTGGCTCCTCAGGGATAAAACTATGACGTTTTCACGCAAGACAGTCGGATTATCGCTTCGCTTGGCGGCTTGCCTCAGCTTGGCCGCCGTGCTGGAGGGGTGTGGCACCACCCCGACGGCCTCCCCGCCCTCCGCGCAAACCGCGCCCACGCCCGTCGACCAGGAGGGGCGCCTGCGGGCCGGCGAGCTCGTGACCATTGCCTACTCGGACATCAGCCCGGCGCCGCAGCCGTTCCAAAGCCGCATCCGGGAAGACGGCAAAATCATGCTCCTGTTGAACCAGGAGTTTGTGGCCGCCGGCAAGACCGTGGCGGAACTGGAAAAGGCGATTCACGATTGGTACGTGCCAAAGTACTTCGTCAACCTCACCGCGACGGTCAGAGTGGAGGACCGTTACTTCTATGTGGACGGCCAGGTGAAAGGCTCCAGCCGCTTGGAATACCGGGGACACATCACGGTGCTCGGCGCCATCGCCGCCGCCGGCGGCTTCACGGATTTCGCCAAACCCTCCGCCGTTAAGATCATCCGGGCCAACGGCAAGATCGACATCGTGAACTGCCGGAAAGCCCGGAATGATTCCCGGCTCGACTTGCCGATTTACCCCGGCGACCGGATCATCGTTCCGCGCCGGTTCTGGTGATGGTGCAATTGGACATTGTTTCCGGCAAAATGGCGGGTACGGCGTGGCTGGCCCGCCATTTTCCTGTACGCATCGGCCGTTCGCCCGCCGCCGATTTGCGCCTGGAGGACGACGGCGTCTGGGACCAACATCTGGAACTGAGCCTCGACCGCACGGAAGGCTTCGTCTTGCAGGTCCAATCCCCCGCGGTGGCCGCCGTCAACGATGAACCCATTGACCGCGCGCGGCTGCGCAACGGCGATGCCATCGCCCTGGGATCCGCGCGATTGCGCTTCTGGCTGCGTCCGGCACGCCAATCCCGTTTGTGGGTCCGCGAAGCGGTCGTCTGGCTGACGCTGGCGGGCGTCTTCGCCGCGCAACTGCTGCTGCTGAACTGGCTGGGGCGTTAGTGCCGGAAGTGGCGCACGCCGGTGAACGCCATGGCCAGGCCGCGTTCATCCGCCGCGGCGATGACCTCGGCGTCCCGCAGGGAGCCACCCGGTTGGACGGCGGCGGTGGCGCCCGCTTGCGCCGCGGCGATCAAGCCGTCGGGAAACGGGTAGAACGCGTCGCTGCACACCACGCTGCCTTGGAGCGAAAGCCCCGCCTCGCCCGCCTTCCACACGGCCAGCCGGCTCGCGTCCACGCGGCTCATCTGGCCGGCGCCGATCCCCAGCGTCCGATCCGGACCGACCAGCACGACCGCGTTGGACTTGACGTGTTTGGCGACGCGCCAGCCGAACAGCATCGCCTGCCGTTCGGCTTCGGTGGGCTGTCGGCGGGTGACCACCTTGAGTTCTTCCGGCCGCGTTTCCTTCAAGTCCCGCTCTTGCAGGAGAAACGAATCCGCGCCCACGCTCCGCAGGTCAAGCGGGGAAGCGGTCAGCGGGCACTGGCGCACCTGCATGAGGCGGAGATTCTTTTTTTTCTGCAACAAGGCCAGCGCCCCGGCGCTGAATTCCGGCGCCACGATCACCTCGCTGAAAATCTCCGCGACGGCTTCCGCGCAGGCGGCGTCGAGCGGTTGGTTGACGGCGATGATCCCGCCGAACGGCGCTTGGCGGTCGGTGGCCAACGCCTTGTCCCAGGCGGCCCGCAGGTCCGTGCCCTGGCCGACGCCGCAGGGATTGGTGTGCTTGAGGATCGCGAGGGTGGGCGGATCGTCGTTGAATTCCGCGATCAGATGCGCCGCCGCGGTGAGGTCGAGAATGTTGTTGTAGGAAAGCTCCTTGCCGTGGAGCTGCTGGAAGAAGTCGCCGAACCGGCCGTAGAGCGCGGCTTGCTGGTGCGGATTCTCGCCGTAGCGCAGACTTTGGACCCGCGGCGCCTGGAGGAAAAGCGACGCGGGCAGGGGCGAAGCCGTCTCCGGCGCGAATGCCTTCCGCAGGTGGCTGGCGATCGCGTGGTCGTAGGCCGCGGTTCGTTCGAAGACCTTCGCCGCCAACTGCCGCCGCAGTTCCAGCGTTGTGCCGCCCGTCGCCTGAATCTGCTCGGCCACCGCCGCGTAATCGGCCGGGTCCACGACGACGGTCACGCTCTCGTGGTTCTTCGCGGCGCTGCGCAACATCGATGGTCCGCCGATGTCGATATTCTCGATTGCTTCGTCGAGCGTCACGCCCGGCCGCGCCACCGTCCGCTCGAACGGATAGAGGTTCACCACTACCAGGTCAATGGGCGCGATGCCGTGCTGGCGGACGGCGGCCTCGTGGCCAGCGTGGCCGCGCCGGTAGAGCAGGCCGCCGTGGACTTTCGGGTGGAGCGTTTTGACCCGGCCGTCCAGCATCTCCGGGAAACCCGTATAGTCACTCAAATCGAGGACTTTGAGTCCCGCTTCCCGCAGGGCCTTGGCCGTCCCGCCCGTGGAGAGCATCTCCACGCCGGCGGTGGCGAGCTTCTGGGCCAGCGGGACCAGGCCGGTTTTGTCGGACACGGAAAGCAGGGCGCGTTGCACTCGGTTCATAGCGGGCGTTAAGTTCAGGAGTCGTGTCCCGCGCGTCAATCTGCAAAGTGACCGGTTCTCGTCCGGGCCGGGCCGCTTGAGAAAACGACGAAAGCAAGCGTCCGCCGCGCGCCTGGCCGAAAAAGCGGTGTCCCGCGCAGAAATCGGCTTTACAAGGGGACCAATCCGGTTACTGTGCCCGCAACGATTACGTTGTTATGCGCAAGTGTTTTCCTCTCCTCGCCGCGGCGGTGGCCGCGCTCCTCGCAACTGGCTGCGCCGGTCCGGAAGCCAAGATGGGCCGCGGTATCAACAATTCCCTCGAGATTGTGCGCTGGGGGGAAATGGACCGGAGCATCGAGCAATCCTCGCTCTGGGACGGACCCAACACCGGCTACACCGAGGGCGTGGTCAAAGGCGTCAACAAGACGCTGGCCCGCACCGGGGTCGGCTTGTATGAGGTCATCACCGCCCCTCTGCCGCCGTACCATCCGGTCTGGACCAGCTACCTCAGTCCCAGTCCCGCTTTCCCCGACTCTTACAAGCCGGGCCTGCGCTCCTCTCAGGCGCTGTCTCCCGACGACCGCATCTGGTTCAGCGGCGGCACGATCCTGCCGTGGTTGCCCGGGAACCGGTTCCGGATTTTTGACAACAACTGACCGGGCCGATTGGCCCGTGCGGGCTTCGTGCTTCGCGCGCCAGCATTCCGATGTTGGCGCGTGTTGTGTTTCATGACGCTGGAAAGGTCATCGCCCTGCAAAGTCAACCTGCTGCTGAACATCCTCGGCCGGCGCCCGGACGGATTCCATGAACTCGAAACCATTCTCCAGCCGGTCAATCTCTGCGACCGCCTGAGCTTTCACCCGGCGGCCACCGGCGTCGAACTGACGTGCGACGATCCCCGGCTTCCAACCGACGGCACCAACCTCGTCGTCCGCGCGGCGGCGGCCTTCCTCGCCGCCGCACAAATCAAGGACGGCGTGCGCATCCACCTGGAGAAACGGATTCCGCTGGCGGCCGGCTTGGGCGGCGGCAGCGGCAATGCGGCGGCGACATTGCTGGGGCTAAATGAGCTTTTCGGCGGACCGCTCGCACCGGTCCAACTCCACAAGCTGGCCGCCGCGCTCGGCTCAGACGTGCCGTTTTTCCTGCAAGCGCACCCCGCGCTGGCCACGGGACGCGGCGAGGCGATCCAGCCGCTCGAGCCGTTTCCGGCGTTGCGCGGCACCGCCCTGGTGCTGATTCATCCGGGCTTCGGCGTCGCCACCGCGTGGGCATACCAGCAGTTGGCCGATTTTCCCGCCGCGCTCCACGGCACTCCCGGTCGGGCGCGGAAACTCCTGGCGTTGCTGCAAGCCGACGACCTAGCCTGCGCCGGTGTCGCCTTCTACAACGCCCTGGAGGCTCCGGCGTTCAGAAAATATCCAATCCTCGCCCTGTACCAGGAATTCCTGCGCGAGAACGGAGCGGCTGTGGCGCTGATGTCCGGCAGCGGCTCGACGACCTTCGCGCTGGCTGGGGGCGTCGCTGCCGCGGAGGCGTTGGAACAGAAGTTCCGGAAAGAATTCGGCGAGGCTGGTTGGACCCGAGTGGTCGCGCTCTGAGCCGGAGCCGCGCGACCGGGGCGTGGTTGCTCTCATCCGCGCGGAAAGGAAGCCGCAGGGGCCACGATGACTTTCCGGCGTCGGACGAGGCCACGGCGCTCTGCGCCTGGGCTTTTGGCTTTAGCCCTCCGGGCGGCTTTGCCAGACTCGCCGCGATGGAACGGACCGATGCGGAATTGATCGCCGCGGTGTTGCAAGGCGACACCGCGAGCTTCGAGCCGCTCGTCCAAAGGCATTCGCCGCGCGTCTTCGCTACCATCCGCCGCTACGCCCGGCGGGAAAGCGAAGTGGAGGACATCGCGCAGGAGATCTGGCTCAAGGCGTTCCAGAAGCTCAAAGGCTTTCGCGGGGACGCGCCGTTCGAGCACTGGCTGATGCGCTTGGCGCTGCACACCTGCTACGACTTCCTGCGCAGCCACCGGCGCAACCGCGAGACGTCTTTTTCTGAATTGAGCGACCCCGAGGACGACTGGCTGGAGCGGTTCGTCAGCGCGCCGTCCCCCGCGGCCGAGGACGCGGCGGCCGCGCGGCAGCTCGTCGAGCGCCTGCTCGAGCACCTCTCGCCGCCGGCGCGGCTGATCATCACGCTGCTGGAAATCGAGGAGCGCTCCGTGAAGGAGATCGCGAAACTGACCGGCTGGTCCGTGCCGCTGGTCAAGGTGCGGGCGTTCCGCGCACGGGCGGAAATGCGGAAGGTGCTGGCCAAAGTGGCCAAAGAGAAGTATCTGTAACCGTCACTGGAAGCGAGCCGTCTGACGTGTTGTTGTCACGATGAACCTGGCCGAACTGGAACGAAAACTCCTCGCCGTGGCGCGGGCCGCCCCGCCCGGCGACCGGGTGCCCTACGCCTTCGAGAAGCGCATCATGGCGCGGCTCGGCGCGCGACCGGTCGCGGATGTGTCGGGGTTCTGGGCGCGCGCCCTGTGGCGCGCGGCCGTGTCGTGTCTCGCCGTCGTCCTGCTGCTTAGCGCTTGGTCCGTGCTGGCGCCCGCCCGCAACAATCCAGATTTCTCCCAGCAGTTTGAAAGCACCGTGCTCGCCGCGGTGGACCAGGAGGGCGCCAACTGATGGCCTGTCCCCGCCCCGACCCCGCGTTGTCCAGCCGTCGTTCCGGTGCCCGTTAGGAGGACTGCCGCTGTGGGCAACACCTGGAAAATCGTCCTGGCCACGGTGGTGATTTTTGGCGCCGGAGTGGTGACCGGCGGGCTGCTGGTCAGTTACTCCGACCACGCCAAACCGACCCGGCCCAAACCGGTCGCCCGCCACGTGGTTCCGCTCTGGCCGGCGCCGCGCGGCCTGGCCCAAGGCCCCCATCCGGAACAACAGCAGAACCTCGAACAACAGGTCCGGGACTTCATGCGCTGGGCTGGACGCGATTTGGACCTGACACCGGAGCAGCGGCAGCGCATCGAGGGAATCCTGCGCGCCGGCCAGGAGCGCACGCGGGCGACTTGGCTCAAAATCGCCCCGGAGTTGCGCAAGGAATTGGAGCAGGTGAAGGCGGAAATCCGCGTCGAACTCACGCCCGAACAGCGGACGAAATTCGACGAGTTGCTGAAGCAGCGCCAGCGCCGCCGCCCGGATGACCAACCCGGCCAGGGCCGCGGCCAGCGCGAGCTTCGTCCGCCGCGGGAGACTTCACCTGACGGCGGCGCGCAGAAATCGCCGGGCTATTCCCCGCCGGACAATCAATAGTGCCGCACGGTCGGTCGCGCGACCGTCGGCCCAACCGGCGGAGTCTTCAATTTCTCAACCGCCACCGGCTCAGCCGCAGCGCGTTGCCGATGACCAGCAAGTCGGAAAGTCCCATCGCCAGCGCGCACAAGACCGGGCTGAGGAAACCGAGCGCGGCCAGCGGCACGCTGATGGCGTTGTAGAAGAACGCCCAAAACAGATTCTGCCGGATCGTCCGCAACGTCGCCCGCGCCAGGCCCAACGCCTCCGGCACCGCCTCGATTTCCGACTTGAGCAGGATGATGTCCGCCGCCTCCCGCGCCACGTCGCTGGCGCGGCCGACGGCGATGCCAAGGTCCGCTTGCTCCAGCGCCGGGGCGTCGTTGATGCCGTCGCCGACGAAGGCGACCCGCTCGCCGCGCGCCTGCAATTGCTTCACCAGATCGGCCTTCGCTTCCGGTCGCACTTCGGCAAAGACATTCGCGCCGTCGATGCCCGCTTGCTTCGCCATGCGCGCCGCCGTCGGCGCGCGGTCGCCCGTAACGAGAAACACTTTCCGCCCGTCGGCGCGGAGGCGGCGCACCACTTCGCCGGCGCCCGGCTGCAGCGAATCCTCCACGGCCAGCGCGGCGGCCAACCGGCCATCCACGGTCAGTCCGAGCACGGTCGCGCCCTGCGCCGACCAGTCGCCGACAAACGCCCCGGCGGCCGCCAGGTCCGTCCCCATTTGCGCCAACCAGTTCAGCGACCCCAACCGCGTGCGCACCGCTTCCGCGCCGGGATCGGGAATCTGAAATGTGAGATCTGAAATCTTCACGGCGGCCTGCACACCGCAGCCGCGCACCTCGCGCCAGTCCGAGAGCGGCACCTCGACCTGCGCCAGTTTCGCCACCGCTTGGCTGAGCGGATGCGTCGAGTGTCGCGCCAACGCCGCCGCCAGCGCCGCCACGTCGAGATCCGCAGGCCGGAAAGGCGGCGTGCCGGTGCTGCTGGGTTGGTCGGCTCGCCATTGAGCGGCCACCGTCGGCTTGCCCGCCGTGAGCGTGCCCGTCTTGTCGAGCAGCACCGCGGTGACTTCGCCCGCCTTCTCCAAGGCCACGCCGTCGCGGATCAAGATGCCGCGGCGCGCCGCCGCGTTCGAGCCGGCCATGATCGCCGCCGGGGTGGCCAGTCCCATCGCGCACGGACAAGCGACGATGAGCACGGCCGCCGCGCCGATGAGCGCCGCCGCCAGCGCGGTTTCGGGAGGATGCGCCGACCAGAGAAACCGGCCGAGCCAGGCGTGCGCCGCCCGCGCCTGTTCCAGTTCCAGGCCCCACCACAACGCCGTTCCAACCGCCACCAGCACGACGATGGGGACAAACACGCTGCTCACGCGGTCGCCGAGCCGCTGGATGTGGGCGCGGCTGCTTTGCGCGCGTTGCACGGCGGCGATGATGTTCGCCAGCGCCGTCGCCTCGCCGGTGGCCGTCACGCGCAGCAGGAGCCGTCCGTTTTGGACGGCCGTGCCGGCGTACAGTTCGCTGCCGGCCGACTTGTCCACCGGCAGCGCTTCGCCCGTCAGCATGGATTCGTCCACCGCCGAACTGCCTTCGGCCGCCACGCCGTCCGTCGGCACGCGGTCGCCGGGCTTGAGCGCGATGAGATTGTTGAGGCCGAGGTCCGCGACGGGCACTTCGGTTTCGCTGCCGTCGGCGTTGCGCCGGCGGGCGGTGTCCGGCGCGAGGCGGAGCAGCGCCCGCAGCGTGCTGGACGCCCGGGCGCTGACGCGTGCCTCGAACCAGTGCCCGCAACTGATGAGCGTGATGATCGCCGCCGCTTCCATGAAATAGACGTGACCGCCAGCACCGCTGAGCAAGGCCCAGGCGCTGTAGGCGAACGCCGTCGTCGAGCCGAGCGCGACGAGCGTGTCCATGTTCGAGCGTCCGGCCTTAAGCTGGCTCCACGCGCCACGGTAGAACGGCGCCCCGGCGAACACCTGGACGACCGCCGCCAGGAAGAAGCAAGACCATTGGAACCACCGCGCCAAGCCCAGAGCGAACACCCATTCGCCGACCATCATGGGGGCCGTGCCCAGGACGCCGAGCCAGAGATTGATTTGCCAGCCGGCCTGGCGCTGCGCCGCGGGTCCGCCGGCCTCGGCGGCGGCGAGCGGTTGGGCGTCGTAGCCGGCACCGCGAATCGCGGCGAGCACGGCCTCGACGTGGGCTGGCTGGTTCGGATTCCACCGGATCGAGGCGCAGCGGGTTTCCAGCGACACCAGCGTGGTGCGGACACCGGAGACGCTTTGGATGGCGTCGGTGACGTGGCGGGCGCAGTTGTTGCAGGTCATGCCAGTAACCAGCAACTCGGTACGCGCCCCGGCGGGCGGCGGGCCGGATCGGGCTTCCGTTGGTGGCGCAGCAGACATGGCGATTTCCAGAGACTCTAGCTCTGGCAGCGTCGGCTGGCCAGAACGCCTCCATCGCGACGCGGCGCGAGTGGACCGCGCTACACGCCCTCCATGACGGCGGCAAAACGCAGCCCGCGCGTGCTCAGACGCAGCTCGTCAAAACCGAACTGCTCCATCACGGCCTCATAAATCGCGACGCCGAACAGGATGACGTCGGCGCGGTTTGGCGGCAGTCCGGGCACCTGTTTGCGGCCGGACAGCGGCAGGCTCCAGAGTCGCGCCACGGTCGCCCGCACTTCCGCCAGATTCAGCCGCGTCGCTTCGATGCGTTCGCGCTCAAAGGAGTCCATTTTCAGCGCCAAGCGGCCCAGGATGGTCGCCGTGCCGCCGGTGCCCACGAGGCAGACCTGGTCGCGTCCGGCGGGGGTGACGGCGGCAACGGCTGGCGCCAGATGCAGCCGCGACGCCAATTCCGGGCAGACCTCTTGGCGGAGGAATTCGCGGAGCCAACGCCGGCAGTCCGCCAACTCGCCCGTGGTGGGGGGATCGCCTGGGGGCCTCTTCTCCAGCAGGCGCACGGTGCCCAGGGGAAAGCTGCCGCGGAACTGCTGGTGGTGGCCCTGACCGAGGATGAACTCCGTGCTGCCGCCGCCGACGTCGAGGAGCAGGAGAGGTTGACGGGCGAGATCGGGATCGGTGGTCACTCCTTGGAATGCCCAGTCGGCCTCCCGCTCACCGGAAATGATCTCGACCCGCAGCCCCGCGGCGCGTTCGACGGCGCCGAGCAGGAGTTCCGGATTCTTCGCGTCGCGACCGGCGCTGGTGGCGATGACGCGCACCGAAGTCGCGCCGAGGCCGCGGGCCGTGGTGGCAAACGCGCCCACGGCCTCGGCGGTCTGCGCGACGGCGCCAGGCTGCAGCCGGTGCGTCTGGTAAAAGCCCCGGCCCAGGCGCGTCTGCCGGCTCTGTTCCAGCGCCGGGCGCACGCCGCGCCCCGCCACATCCGCCACCAGCAGCTTGACCGAGTTGGTGCCGATGTCGATGACGGCGCGGCGGACAAGTTTCATGCGCCGGGAAAGTTAGGGGAGCGCGGCCCGCGGCCAAGCGGAAACTGGGTTCGCGCCACGGTCCTCCGTGATTCGCGAGGGGCCGGGGCGGTCCGCCCGGTGGCGGGAAAGTTCCGCGAACGGCGTTGTCCCGCCTGACGAGCAGCCGGATGTGACTTCCCATTCCGACCGGATCGACTTATCTTGGCGCGCTTTATGGCTGGGAAGAAGAACGCTGATTCCTTCGCGTCCGCTCATTTCATCAATCGTGAACTGAGCTGGCTCGAATTCAACCAGCGGGTGCTGGCGGAGGCGCTGGACCGGGGCAATCCGTTGCTGGAGCGGCTCAAGTTTTTTGCCATCGTCAGTTCCAACTTGGATGAGTTCTTCGAGGTCCGCGTCGCCGGCATCAAGCAGCAGATCGAGAGCGCGGTCGCGGAGCGGAGCGTGGACGGGTTGACGGCCACCGAGACGTTCCACGCCATCGCCCGCCGCGTGCGGCGGTTGGTGGACGACCAGTACCGCAGTTGGCGCGAGGATCTGGCGCCAGCCCTGTACCGCAGCGGCCTCCGCGTTCTCGACCTCCCGGAGCTGCCGGAGCCGGCGGACCTGCCCTGGGTGGAGCAGTATTATCGCACGCAGGTCCGCCCCACCTTGACGCCGCTGGCCCTCGACCCGGCGCACCCTTTTCCGCAGTTGCTCAACAAGTCGCTGAACATCATCGTCCAGGTGGCGATGCCGAAGGACGGGCGGCCGCACCAGCATCTCGCGGTGGTCCAGGTGCCGCGCGTGCTGCCGCCGCTGGTCCGGCTGCCGCGGGCCGACGCGCGGCAGGATTACGTTTCGCTCCTCGCGGTGATCGGCCACCACCTGGCCGATCTCTTCCCGGGAACGACGATCCTCGGCCACTGGGCGTTCCGGGTGACGCGCAACAGCGAGCTCTACATCGCCGAGGAGGACGTGGCCAACTTGCTCAAAGCGGTGGAGGCGGAGCTGCACAACCGGCGCAAAGGCGACGCCGTGCGGTTGCAGGCGGACCATGACTGCCCGCCGGCGATTTACGGCGACCTGCTCCAGCGCCTGCGCCTGACGCGCGACGACCTTTACCTGATCGACGGGCCCCTGAACCCCACGCGGCTGATGGTGCTGGGCGAGGGCGACCATTCGCCGGAACTGCGCGACCCGCCGTTCGTCGCGCCGGTCGCCCGGGCGCTGCGCGGGCGCGACGACCTGTTCGCCGCCATCCGCCAGCGCGACATCCTGCTGCACCATCCCTATGACAACTTCAGCAGCGTGGCCGATTTCCTGGACCAGGCGGCGAACGACCCCGGCGTGCTGGCGATCAAGCAAACGCTTTACCGCACCGGCGGCGATCCGCGCATCATCGGCGCGCTGATGAATGCCGTGAACCACGGCAAGCAGGTCACGGCGGTCGTGGAGTTGCGCGCCCGCTTCGACGAGGCGAAGAACATCCAGTGGGCGCGCCAGCTCGAAGAGCACGGCGTCCACGTGGTCTATGGCCTGGTCGGCTACAAGATCCACGCCAAACTTTGCCTGGTGGTGCGCCTGGAGCAGGGCCAGATCGTCCGCTACGTCCACCTGGCGACCGGCAACTACAATCCGACCACCGCGCGCGCCTACACCGACCTGGGCCTGCTGACGTGCCGGCCCGATTTCGGCGAGGACGCGACGAACCTGTTCAACCTGTTGACGGGCGTCTGCCAGTTCCAGCCGATGCGCAAGCTGCAGGTGGCGCCGTTCGACCTCTACGAGCGCACGTTGCAGTTGATCGAACGCGAGGCGGAGAACGCGCGGCGCGGCCTGCCCGCCCGCATCATCGCCAAGATGAATTCGCTCGTCACCCGCGAGATCATCGAGGCGCTCTACCGCGCCTCGCAGGCGGGCGTCAAAATCGACCTCCTGGTGCGCGGCATTTGCTGCCTGCGGCCCGGCGTCAAAGGCGTCAGCGAGCGCATCACCGTGCGCAGCGTCGTGGACCGGTTTCTGGAGCACAGCCGGATATTCTATTTTGAGAACGCCTGCCAGCCCGAGGTCTTTCTTGGCAGCGCCGACTGGGCGCCGCGCAATTTCTTCCGCCGGATCGAGGTCGCCTTCCCGGTGGAAGACGGCAACTTGCGCGAGCGGGTCATCCAGGAAATGCTGGCGATCCCGTTGGCCGACAATGTCAAGGCGCGCGTGCTCCAGCCTGATGGCGAGTACCGCCCGCTCGCGCCGGCGAAGGGCCAGCCGCCGCGCCGCAGTCAGTTCGAGTTCATCGCGCTGGCGCAGGCCGAGGGCGGCGGCCCGGGCAAGGCCGCTGGCCGGCGGAAGTATCCGGAAGTCCGGCTCGCGTCCAGCCCGTTCGCGGTGGCCGGGCGCAAGCGGTAGCGGCAAACAGCGGGACAGACGCGCTGCGGGGCGACGCGCCACCGCGCCGGTTTTTCAGTCATGGTCGAAGCCACAAATCTGAGCGCGGCCCGGCCGGTGGACCTCCACCGGCACTTGCGCGCCCTGCTGCGCCGGCAGGGTAAGCGGTATCGCCGCAATCTCAAGCGCTGCCGGCAGGAGTTTTCCGCGGCGGCGGTCCACGACCTGCGCGTCTCCCTCCGGCGGCTGCTCGCCACGATGGAACTGCTCGGCCACTTCCTGCCGGCCCGCCGCGCGGAAAAGTCCCGGCGCACGCTCAAGCGCCAGCTCGATGCTTTCGACGAACTGCGCGACCTCCAGGTGCAACTCGCGCGCCTGGTCGATTTGCCTCAGCCCGAGCGGGCGGCGCGCTCCTTCCGCGCATTCCTGCGCCGGCAGGAGCGCAAGGAGATCGCGAAGGCCCGCCGGGCCGTCCGCCGCTTTTCCTCCCGGCGCATCGCGCGGACGGCTGCCGAGCTGGAGGCGGAACTGCGCGAGCGTCCCGAGGCGCGCGCCGCCACCGACCTCGCGGCCCTGGTCCGCCGCGCGAACGCGGCCTTCGCCCGCGTGGGGCAGTTGCGGGCGAAGATCGACCCGGCCGACAGCGACACCATCCACCGCACGCGCGTGGCGTTCAAAGGATTCCGCTACGCGGTCGAAGCCCTGGCACCGCTGCTGCCCGCGGTGACGCCGCGGCGCCTCCGGGCCATGCGCGCATACCAGAATTGGATGGGTGACATCCAGGACGCCACCGTGCTGGGGCGCAGCGCCGGAAAGTTTGCCCGGAAGAAACTCGATCCCAAAACCGGCGAGCAACTCCGCGCCGAACTGGAGCGCACGCGCCGCCGGTTGGTCCGGCGCTACCTGAAAGCGGCCGACAGGCTCCATGCGTTCGGCCCGCTCGAGCTGGCTTCCGTTTCCGCGCCCCCCGGACCGAGGGCGAAGGACGAGGATGACCGGCCGCATCCGGCCACACCGCCAGAATCCCATGAACCTGTACCTGCTCCGCCACGGCATCGCCGTTGAGGCCGGCACGCCCGGTTGCGCGACCGACCGCGAACGCCCCCTCACGCCCGAGGGGAAGCGGAAGCTGGCGCGCGTCGCCGGCGCGATGGAAGCGATGGAACTCTCGTTCGACCTGCTCCTCTCCAGCCCGCTGGTGCGCGCCCGGCAGACCGCCGAGATCGTCGCGCGGTCACTGCGGGCGGAAAAACGGCTGGCGTTCACGGATGAGTTGATGCCCGGCGGCAGTCCGCGCGCGCTTCTCGAAGCGATCCGGCGCCACGACCCGGAACCGCGCGACGTGTTGCTCGTGGGCCACGAACCCTACCTCAGCGGGCTGATCGGGCTGCTCGTCGCCGGGAACGCCGGAATGTCGGTGACGCTGAAGAAAGGCGGACTCGGCAAAGTGAGCGCCGAATCGCTGCGGTGCGGCCGGTGCGCCGCGCTCGAATGGCTGCTCACGCCGAAGCAGATGGCGCGGATGGAGTGAATGCGTCGGGCGGCGACGCCACGTCACGCTTCCGCCCGGCGCCGATAGGGCAGCTTCCACGGCGCGCGATATGGCGCGCCCACCAGCGCGTCCGCCGCCGGATCGCCGACGATTTTTTCCTGCTCCGCGTTCCAGGTGATCTTGTGGCCGCTGCGGTAGGCGAGGTTGCCCAGGTGCGCCACGGTGGAAACATGGTGGGCGATCTCGAGGTTGAGGTCAGGCTGCTGCCGGGACTTCACGCAGTCCAGGAAGTTGCGGACGTGTGCCGGACGCGGGTCGCCGGTGCCGGGATGCTTGGCCGGTTCGAGGTTGCCCGCACGCCGCTCGATGACCAGTTCCCAGCCGGCGTCGTTGACGATGATGGTGCCTTCCGTGCCGGCCCAGGAGACGCCCCACGGCCGGTTGTTGATGCCCACGCCCAGGCCGGCTTTGTGTTCCCAGACCAGCATGTAACTGGGAAATTCATAGACGGTCACCTGCGAGTCGGGCGTCTCCTCCGCGTCGTCGAAGACGTATTTGCCGCCGCTGGACGCTGCGGTCCTGGGCGGCTCAGGGCCCATACCCATGAGCATCATGTTGAGCAGGTGGACGCCCCAGTCGGTCATCAGGCCGCCGGCGTAATCCCAGAACCAGCGGAAGTTGAAGTGGAAGCGGTTCGGGTTGAACGGCCGCGCCGGCGCCGGGCCGAGCCAGAAGTTGTAGTCCACGCTCGCCGGCGGCGCGCCGTCGGGCGGGTTGCCGACGCTGTGCAGCCAATCGAGGTAGGTCCAGCCGCGCACCAGGCTCACCTTGCCGAGTTTGCCGGAGCGGACGAACGCGGCCGCCTCCTGGATGTGCCGGCAACTGCGCCACTGCGATCCCATTTGCACGACGCGGTTGTGGCGCTTCGCGGCTTCAAGCATCGCCCGGCCTTCGTCAATGCTCTTGGCCAGCGGTTTCTCGACGTACACGTCCTTGCCCGCCTGGCAGGCCAGCACCGTCGGCAGCGCGTGCCAGTGGTCGGGCGTGGCGATGAGCACCACGTCCACGTCCGGGCGGTCCAGCACGCGGCGGAAATCCTTCACCGTGTCCGGCTTTTTGCCGCGCCGCTGCTCGCAAATCTGGACGCCCTTGGCGATCTGGGCGTCGTCCACGTCGCAGACGACGACGCAGTCCACTTCCGGATTGCCGAAGAAACATTCCAGGTCGCCCTGGCCCATGCCGCCGGAGCCGATCAGGCCGAGGCGGACCTTCTCGTTCGGTCCCGGTTCGCCGGCGCGGGCCGAGGGGAGGAACGGCGCGGCCAGCGCACCGGCGACAATCGGCGCGGCACTGGCGGCAAGAGCGGAATCACCCAGGAATTTCCGGCGGGAAATCGATTTCATGAGTTGGCACTGCTGACGGTCGGTTATGCGTTTGGCTGCGACGGATTTTTGATGCGCCAAGCGCGGCCCAGCGTCAAGGGCAAACGGGCGGCTGGAGAATGGGGCGGCCCGCGCCGGTCGAGCGCGTCCGTGCGCCAACGGAGCGCGACGACCGCGCCCTCAGCCCAGCACTTCTTGGGGCGCCACTTCGATGCGCTCGGCCATCGTCCGGGGAATCGTCGCCGCGCTCATCCGTCCGCCGCGCTGGTGCGTCACGCAGACCACCGTCATCCGGCCGCGCGCCGCCTCGACGATCGGCGTCGAGTTCAGTTTGCGGAAACGAAATTCGTACCCCAGCGACTTGGACCGCTTCTCGATCACCAGCAGGTGGATCTCGACAAGGTCTTCGAACAGGAGCGGATAGCGGTAGTCACATTCAGCGTGAACACGCGGCCAGCCGACCGGCGGGTCCACCTGCGTGGTGACCACGGAGAAGCCGAGCGAGCGCAGGAAGGCGTGCTCGGTGGCGTCCATGTAGCGGAAAAAATTGGAGAAATGGACGATGCCCGCCATGTCGGTGTCGGCGAACTCCACGCGCCGGGTCAGTCTAAACTCGTAAGCCATGCGCCAAGCTAGGTTCCGGCGTCCGGTTTTGCGATTGAAAACACGAGCGCCGCCCGTTAGACTCTGGTGTCGCCGGATGAAGCCCCAAACCCCGGAGCCGTGCCCGCTGACGGAGGCGAGGCAGGCGCCCGGGTCGGATGGATTCACCGGCGCGAGGAGACGATGATGAAAAAGATATTGATCAGAGTGGTCATCGGAGTGGTTGTGGTGGTGGTGGTGGTGCTCGTTGTGGCGGCGATGTTCCTCGGCTCGATTGTGAAGAAAGGTGTCGAAACCGTTGGCCCGACGCTGACCCAGACCGACGTGAAACTCAGCAGCGCGAGCATCTCGTTGCTGTCCGGTTCGGGCAGCATCAAGGGGTTTGTGCTCGGCAACCCGGCCGGCTACAAAGGGGACTTCGCCATCAAGGTCGGCAAAGTGGACCTGGGCGTGCAGCCGGCCTCCGTGTTTGGCGACAAGGTGCATATCACCCACCTGCGGGTGGAGGCGCCGGAGATCGCCATCGAAGGCGGCCCCAAGAACAACAACCTCACTAAGATCATGGACAACGTGGAGGCGGCCACCGGCGGCGCCGGAAGCAGCCCGGCCAAGCCGGCCGGGCCGAGCCAGGGCGCCGCGCGCAAGCTCCAGGTGGACGACTTTGTCCTCACCGGCGGCAAGGTCCACGTAAGCACGCTGTTGACCGGAGGCCAGCCGGTGACGCTGCCGCTGCCCGACATTCACTTCACCAATCTGGGCGAGGGGCCGGACGGCATCACAGCCGGCGAGCTGACCCGAAAGATTCTCGGTGAAATCACGAGCGAGACGATCACCGTGCTGACGAAGGACGTGGCCAATTTGGGCAAGGGCCTCATGAACAGCGCCACCGGGGCGCTGCAGGGCGCCACGGAGAAGGTCACGAAGGGGATCGGCGACTTGTTCAAGAAGAAGTAGGCCGGGGGCCAACCGGTGCGCCGCGCCGCTTCAACGCCGGCCCCGCGCGTCCGCGAACACCGCCGCCATGTTCCGGGCCATGACCGGCGCGCTGAACTGCTCGAAGACGGCGCGCCGGCCCGCGGTGCCGAGTGCCTGGGCCTTTTCCGGCGCAAGCAACAACACCTCGATGGTGTCGGCCAGAGCGGCCGGATTGTTGGGGTCGCAAAGCGCCCCGCCGCCGGTGGCCGCGATCACTTCCGGGAACGCCGCCGTGCGCGGCTGGACCACGGGCACGCCCGCCGCCAGGGCTTCGAGCACGTAAAGCCCGAACGCCTCGCCGTAGCGGGCCGGCACTGAAAACACCGAGAGCGAAGCGAGGAAGTCCAGTTTCTCCGGTCGCGAAAGGTTGGGCCGGAACTCAGTCTGGCCCAGATAACCGGCGGCGGCCAGTCGCTGGCGCAGCGTCGTGACAAACGGCTCGTCCGCCGGGCCGCAACTCCCGCCGACACTCAGCCGGAGATTGCCGGCCCGGCCGTGCTCTTTAAGCCGGATGAAGGCCTCGATCAGCGTATCCAATCCCTTTTCCTGGCACATCCGCGCGAAGTACCCCAGGACGGGCGGGCCTTCCTTCGGCCGCCGGCCTTCCGCCTGCGGCGGTTCCTCGTAGCCGGCCAGGTCGATGCCGTTGGGCACGACGCGCACCCGTTCCGGCGCCAGGCCCAACCGCCGCCCCATCAACTCCGCGAAGTAGCGGCTCGGCGCGACGAACAGGTCCACGTCCGTCGCGCGTTCCGTCAGCGTCTGCCACGCCGTCCGGCGATGCGGCTCGGGCAAGGCGTCGAGGAAGGCGTCTTCCCCCTGCAACATGCAGACGACGGCTGCGCCCACGTCCGAGCGCAGCCGCCGCGCCAGGCCCAGGAGCAGCGCGTTCGAGAGGCACACGACTTCCGGTTTCTGGTGCGACTGGAGCCACCGCACCAATTCGTCCAGTTCACGCGCTTGGCGCCCTTCCTCGCCGCGTAACATCGAGACGGTCAACTCGCCGACGTCCGCGGCCCGGGTTTTGGCGGCCCGGCCCGCGGCCCAGTTGAGGAGGGGGCGCGAGCCGAGGAGCCGGTGCAGCCAACCGGGCGCGCGGCGGAAGAGGCGCGACTTTTGATCGAGAAAGACGTTGATGCCGCTGAAGAAAATCGGCGTGCCTGCGCTCTGGTCCTCCTCATCCAGCGTCAGCGGCAGGTACAGCGGAACCATCAGGGCTTGGTGGCCAGCCTTCCGCAGTTCGGCGACCAGCGCATTGTCGCGGAGGCAATTCCCGCAATACATGCGGCCGGCGCCGGGCGTGATCTGGACGATATTCACTGGCCGGAGAATCGTAACGCGGACCGGCCACCGGCTGAAGCCTCTGAATGCCGGATTGGCCCGGCCACCGGCGTGGCCCGCAGCACCCGCCCGCCAAGCCGAGCCGGAGGCCGCCGAGGGACAAGCACATGGATCGCCACCATATCCGAGACGCTGAACGTGCGGGTAAGATACCCGCCCGGCGCGTTCCGCTCAAGCGGCCGGCTGAGAAACAATTGGGTTCGCCCCAGCGATCGGACGACGGCTGCTGGGGGGGTGTCGTGACCGAGATTTGGGATGCGTTCAACGGCCGCTGAGAGGGATGACGTAGTAGCTCCATCCGTTGCACTCGCCTTGGCCCCAAATCTTCGGTGGGGAGGGCGGGCCGGGAGCGGGGACAACGACCACCGGCCCGGACTTCGCTTCAAGCTGCTTCACCCGTTCTTCAAGCGCCTTGATTCGGACCTCCAGTTCCTTCACCTGCTTCCGCAGTGGCCCAGTTTCGCCCGCAACTGGCGTCCTGTTCGGGCTGAGATCGGCGCTGAACAGGAGTGTGGCGACCAGGCAGAGTGAACTGGCGACGCTCACGGCGGCGATTCGCGTTTTCATGGACAGTTCCTTTCTTCTTCCTCCGCGCTATTTCACGGTCAGGTCGAGGCTCCCGCTGTGGCTGTTGAACTCCGGCGCATACAGGCACTGGATGCTGGCCACGCCGGTCTGGTATTCGCCGCGCAGTTGGACGCGCGTGGAATACTCGAACACGTAGGTGCCCTTGGGCAGGTAGTCGATGAAGAAGTGGCTGGCGGTGTCGAGGGTGCTCTCGTAGTAGGCCAGGCCGTCCTGGTACTTGTAGCGCGAGAGCACGTTGACCGGCTCGGTGCCGCTGCCGCGCTGGTCTTTCAGGTGGACGAATTCCATGTCGCGGTCCACCCGCAGCACGAGGCGCACGACCAGTTCGTCGCCAACATGGACCGGCCCCTTCACCGGTTCCAGCACCTGGCCTTTGGCGGTGTTGACCTTGACGTAAAGAGATTTCGTCAGCTTCAAGGGCGTGCCGGCGTACGGCGTGACCTGGCTCAGGTCTTCGAGGTACTGCCAGTTCACGCTGCCCCAGGCGACGCCAGGGTCCACCTTCTTCACGGTGATTTCGCCGAGCTTGGGTTTGATGTCGGCGGGGGCGAAGCGGTATTGGTAGAAGCCGGTGCCCGGTTCGATCTCAGATTGTTTTCGGACTTCGGATTTCGGATTTCGGATTTGGCCTTCCTGCGGCGTCACGTCCAAGCCATCCAGCCTCACTTGCACCAGCGCCTGGCTCGACAGCAGGTCAGTGCCCCGCAGGAGCAGCGCGTACACCGCGTCGGCGGTGGCCTTGGTCGTCCGCCAGTCCTGCGTCTGCTTTTGCTTGAGCAACCAGACCTTGCACTCCTCGACCGACTGCTGGTCGTTCATCACCTCGTCGAACGCCTCGATCATCAGCGCCTGCGTCTCGATGGGCGCGCGATACCACCACCAGCTCAGCTCGGTGTCGCGCCAGAACATGCCCATCTCCTCGTTCGACGCGCTGCGCTGCTTGATGGACTCCATGATGGCGCGGGCGGCGGCGAGGTTGTTGTCACCGCCCCAACGGTGTAGCGCGAGGGCCAGTTGCCCTTGCGACTGCCGGCAATGGGTCTGGAGCCAGAATTTCCGGGCCTGCTTCAGGAAGAAATCAATCGCCGCCCGGTTTGGCGCGCCGATCGGCATGTCCTTGAGGAAATAGCTCCGGCCATACAGGAACAGCGCGTCGGTCGGGCTGGGCACGTAATCGTCGGGCTTGGGCTGTTTCTGAATGCGCTCGTATTCCTCGTTCATCCAGGCGTCGAGTCGCTGAAGGGAACGCATCGCCGGCGCGGCGTCTATGTCCACGCCCAGGTGCCGCAACCGGCCGAAGCCGGTGACGATGTAGAGCGTGATGTAATCGCTGGCCGGTCCGCCGGGGAACCACGGCCAGCGCCCGTCGCCCAGTTGCATGTCCGTGAGCTTCCGGAGCGTGGCCTCCTGTTCGTAGTTGAGCCGGTTCTCGTCGAACAGGATGCCGACGTTCTTGCGCGCCTGGCTTTCGCTCTGCGCCTGCTGGAGCCAGGGTGTTTCCTCAAGCATCACCGACTTGAGGTCCTGGTTTTTCTCCAGCGGGCTTTCGAGCGCCGGCGTGTTCTTCCACTGATCGAAGATGCGGCGGATTTTTGGGTCGCTGTCGGCGATGTGGCGCGCCAGGGCGTTCGCGTAAAGCCGGTTGAACACCTGCTCGCTGCACTCGTAGGGGTATTCCATCAAATAGGGCAGCGCCAGCACCGCGTACCACGCCGGATGCGACACCATCTGCACGACGAGACTTTCGTTCTGAAGCGTCTTCGAGCCGCCCGACTTGAGCAGCTTGGTGAATGCGAACTTCTTGGTGGCCGGTCCGCGAATCGGCAGCGGCAGCGATTCGGTGACGAGGATGCGCCGCGACAACACCGGCAAGTAACCTTCCTCGCCGTCAGACATATTGCCCGCCGCGCCAACCGTTTTGTAGGTCAGGAAGCCGCAGCCGTCCGGCACATGCAAGCGCCAGGCGAAACTGCGCGATTGCTTGGCGGGGATCGAAAAGGACTGTTCGGCGTGGGACAGGCTTCCAGCCGGTCTCGGATTTGAATCTCGGGCAGTTCGCGAGGCAGGCGAGGACGCCTGTCCCACTGGTTGGACACGGAGCAAACCGTCCGCGCTCTCGCCGTTGAGCGCGGAGCTGAACGAGAGTGTCACCGCGCCGTCCAGCGGCTTCTCCGTTTGATTCGACACCTTCACGGTGAACTCGATGGTGTCGTCTTCGCGCAGGAAGCGTGGCGGATTGGGCTGCACCATGAGGTCCTTGGCGGTGACCGCGTGGCCTTCGAGGAAGCCGGAGCGCACCTGCCGGTCGTGCGCGAAGCCGAGGAAATGCCAGCGCGTCAGCGCCTCCGGCATGGTGAAGGTCATCCGCACGACGCCGTTGGAATCCGACACCAATTGCGGGAAAAAGAAGGCCGTCTCGTTGAGGTTTTTGCGGGCGGTGACCTTGGACAAGTCAATGGCTGGAGCGGCGGGTCGCTCGGCTGCTTCCCCGGCACCGCCCAGGCCAGCCTTGTCGAACAAGGCATTGACCTCGGCCTTTTGCGCGGGCAGTCCCGTGGCACCCGGCGGCGCCATGGCCGGTGCGGCGGCCAGGGTTGCCGTCATTTCCTCCATCGGCGCGCCGAGCGTGGCGGCTCCCTCGGGAATGGCGCCACGCGTCCGGCTGAGCCCGGAGCGGAGGAAGTAGCCGTAACCCCACAAGTTCGCGGTCAGGTCGGCCGGAAAATGACGGTAGGTGATCGGGACGTCCTCGTAGCCTCTCGACCAGCGACCGAGGACGCCGTAAAACTCCTTCGCTACGTTGCCGAACTGTTCCTGTTGGACGGCGGAAAAATCTTCCCGGAACACCGAGAACCGATGCGGCCAGTCGAGCGGTGCAAACGCGTCGAGCGATTCGTCGTAGAGCGTGGCGACCATTTCGGCGACAGCTTTCTCTGGCGCGGACGGCTGCCCCACCTCACCCCGGCCCTTCGGATTTCGGATTTCCGCCGTCCATGTCTCCTTCTGGTCGGGCTGGAGTTTCGAGACGAAGTGCTCCCACTTGAGGTCGAGTTCCTTGTTCCGCCACGGGACGCTCACGCGGCGGGAGTCGAGGTAAGCGCGGTTCGCCCGCACCTGCGTGACATGCACCGTGAAGCCGCCGCGCATTCCTTCCGTTACCGCCATCTTGATCTGTTGCTGGGTCTGGCCGGGCCGGGTCCAGTAACGCTGGATCATCCGGCCCCGATGCTCGATCTCCACGAACGCCCGGCCCGTGCCGTAACCCGTGCCCCACACCGCCGTGAATTCCTCGCCCGGCTGGACTTCCCAGTCCGGCGCCGCGAGCAGGTGCGGAATCTTGATCGCCAGCTTTGTCGCGCCGGGATCGAGAACCTGGAGCGGCAAGCGGCCGGTGACCTGTTTGCCAAAGCGGTCTTGCGTCTCCAGCACCGCGTGATACGCGCCGGCGGCCAGCTTGAACGAGAGCTTCGCCAGGCCGTTGGTGTCGGTGGTGAACCCGCGTTCCGCGACGACCTTGCCCAGCGGCCAGTTGTTTGGATTGGACAGGTCCTTGGCCGGTTCGCCTTCACCTTGTTCACTTAGATAGGGCACCGGCCCGCCGATGATGGGCGCCCGCTGCACCGTCGCCGGCGCCTGCAACTCGTAAATCTTCACGCTGCCCTCGGCGGCTTGCGGTTCGCCGTCGAGCGTCTTGGTCGTCACCGTCAACCCGACCGGCGCGTCCTTCGTTTGCCACTCGTCGGCGCTCAGTATCGTCTCCAGCGCGACGTAGCCGACGCGGACGGCTCGCTCGGCCGACCGCGTTTCGCCGGTGGTGTCCGTCACGTCGGCGTGGACCGAGAACACGAACGTCGGCTCATCTTTCTCCGGGACCTTCCGGTCGGGCGCCGCGACGAATTCAATCTGAAATGAGCCGTCGCTGGCCGTGACCGCGGTGCCGTGGGCGATGTCCTGGCTTTGCCCGCCCCAGCCGCCGCCGCGCCACCATCCCCACCACCACGGCATCCGCACCTCGCGCACGACGCGGTATTTCACCAGCGCGCCGTCCACTGCCGCCCCGGTGTAGCTCGTGGCGTGGCCCACGAGGCTGACCTTTTCGCTGAGCTTCGCCGCCGTCTTCGGCGCGTCGAGCGTCACCTCGAACTTGGGCCGTTTGTATTCCTCGACGCGGATGGTGGTTGCGCCTTCGGCCTGACCTTCGGCCTGCAGACGCATTTGACCCATGAGCCGGTCGCGGGGCGCGGTGAAACTGCCGGCAAACGAGCCGTAGTCGTTGGCGCGCTGGTGCTGGCGGGCGATCTCTTTCCCGTTCACGTCGTAAAACACGACGGTCACTTCTTCTTCCTTGAGCACCTCGTACTGGTCCTCTGACTGCCCAAACCAGAGACAGATGCCTTTGTATTGGATGATTTGGCCCGGCCGGTAGAGCGCGCGGTCGGTGAAGAAAATGGTCCGCGCGGTGGCCGGTGGCTCCCGGCGGACCTGCCAGGCATAAAATCCCAAATCGCCGGACGTGGCCAACTCCTGGCCGTTGTGCCGGGCGCGAAAGAGATAGCTCTGGTTCACGCCCGGCTCCATCGAGAAGAAGCCGTTGGCGTCCGTCGTCAACTTCGGATCGGCGACGCGGGTACCCTGATGGTCGAGGTGCCAGACCTCCACCTCCGCCCCCAGGATCGGCTCGCCGGAATCCGCGTCGAGGACGAACCCTTCCAGGCTGCCGTTGAACGTGCGCGTCACCAGCGCCAGGCGACTCACCCACACGTCGGTCATGGAAACCACATTGTCCTTGTCGCCAAACTGGGGGGCGTGGCTGGCGGCAATGAAATAGAATCCCGGCTTGAGCGTCGTCGGCGCGGGAAGGACGACAGTGTGTTCCTGGTAATCCGTCGTGGGCGGGAGATTCGTCTGCCATTCAAGCGCGGGCGTCTTGGCCAGAATTTCGCGGCGCTCCTGCTGGTTCAGGTTTTCCGGTCGGTTGTGCCGGCGCTCCAGGAACATGTCCCAATCCACCGGGATCGCGCGGAACCAGACGTTCGTGACGTTGCGGTAGCGGATGAGGATGGAGGGACAGGCATCCTGCCTGTCTTTCCCAGTTTCCGGACCACGAGACTGGTTTCCAGAGACAGGCTGGAAGCCTGTCCCACAATTCCATACCCGCTCGGTGGTGATGCTGGAGGACTTCGTCTCGATCTCGACAACGAGGTTGTGGCAGAGCCTGCCGCCGGGCGAGTCGGGGAAGAGTTGCGCGCCACGCTGGGCCAACTTGTGCGCGGCGACCAGATCGCCTGCCTGCTGGAGCACGCGCGCCTCGCGCTCCATTGCCAGCGCCGAGATGTCGAAGTCCGCGTAGTCTTTGATGAACCGTTCCAACGCCGCCTGGTAACGCGCATTTTTCTCCTCGCCGAAGGCCCCATTCCAGCCCCACGTCAGCCGCTCCAGGTCCGCACTGGCGAAAGCCAAACGCGGCTGGGGATCAAGCTGGTGGAAACGCAACAGATCCTGATACAGCCGGACAGCCTTGAGTTTGGGGGATTCGACGTCCGGCGTCTGCGGCTGCCACGCGAGAAACTGGTCGGCCGTCTGAAAGATCGGGCCGTCCGCCGGGATGTCGAACGCTTCCTCCGGCCGGGCCGCCGCCTGTTCGCCGCTGGTGTAGAACTCCAGCGCCTCGTGCGCGATGAAGTCGTAGAGCGTGGGCCGCCAAGCGTCCGGCATCGTCCCCTTCTCGACGAGATCGTCCCAAGCGGAGATCGGCGTGGCTTTGAGGATTTGCGGGGTGGCAAGCGCGCTTTGGAATTGCTTGTCAATCTCGGCAAACAGCCGCGGCAGGTCCCAGGTCGTGAAGTCTTTTCCCGGCGCCTCGCCGGTCTGGGTGCGTTGCAGGAAGCGCCAGCGGTTTTGCTGGAAGTATTGCCAGTACCACTCGGCCAGCAACGTGTCCATCACCGGCACAACCTCCTTGGGCGCTTTGGCGATCTCGGCTTCCAACCGGGTGATCTTTTCCTCCGGTTTGTTGCCCTGGATAACGCCCTCCAGCGCGATCTTCTTGCCGATGGCCTTGACGGCCTCGGCATACGCCTTGTCCTTCAGCGCGCCGGCAATGATCGGTTCCAGGTTGGTGATGGCGGTTCGCGGCAGACCTTTGGCGACTGCCTCGTCCACCTGTTTCCACAGCGCGTTGCGCGGCCCGGCCAGGGCGCCAGAAATCACCCCGCCCACCAGGGCGAACGCGAGAAACCAAGTCCTTCGTTTCATAGGTTCCGCCGTCAAATGCACGAGCGCCGCCGTCGGCGGCTGTGCAGTTAGACGCAAAAAGAGGCTTGATGCTCCCGCGCCTTGAGGCAAGGTCAATCGGGCGCGTGCCGGGTGGCCCGCGCCGGGTCGAAACCGAGGACTTGAAATGACGAGGCCGGCCAGTTGCCAATGTTGAAGCGCAACCGCCTGTTGATTTTGCTGGGAGTCGTGGCGCTGCACCCACTCCGGGCGGACGAGATTTCACTGATCCGCGTCGGGGAGGTCTGGCGATGCTTTTCCGGCGTGACCGAGGCCTCGTCGCCGATTTCCGCGTGGCGGCAGGTGGGTTTTGATGATTCGGCTTGGCCGCAAGGACCGTCGGGCTTCAGTCTGGCCGCCGATGAAGCGACGGTGCTGGCGCAACCGCCGGCGGCCAGTTCGGTTTTCTTTCGCAAACAGTTCACCGTGGCCAATCCGCGGGCCGTCCATGGGCTCGTGCTGCGCGCCGACTACGAGGACGGCTTCGTGGCGTACCTGAACGGCAGCGAGGTCGCCCGACGCGGGCTGACCAACGATCCGATTCCGTTCGACGCGCTGGCGGCCGGCCATCGGCGTGGCGCCGCCGAGGATATCGACGTGAGCGCGTTCGCCGACGCACTGCTTCCCGGAACCAACGTGCTGGCCATCCAACTCCATGCGTTCACCAACCATCCGGCTACGTTGGTGCTCGTGCCGGAATTGCTGGCGAATTTCCCACGCGGACCGGTTATCCAGAACGCCACCACGAACAGCGTGCAAGTGACGTGGCGGACGCCGCTGCCCGCGGACTCCGTCGTGGAATACGGCACAAACTCCGCTCTGGGCCGCTCGGTTTCCCGCGCGGCGCTCACGACCAACCACGTCGCGACGCTGACCGGTCTCGCGGCGGATACCGCCTACTCCTACCGCGTCCGGAGTGCGGCGGGCGGCGGCGAAGCCATTTCGCCGGTCTTCACCTTCCGGACGCTGAAAGCGGCGGGCGACATCACCTTCGCGGTCTTTGGCGACGGCGGGGGCGGCGGCGTGCCGCAGTTCCAAATCGCCCAGGCCGTCGCCCAGTCCGGCGTGGACTTGGTCCTCCACCTTGGGGACGTGATCTACGAGGTGTTCACTTTGGGCCTCGCCGACACGCGGTGCCTGAGTGTTTACGGACCGCACATGCGGAGCACGCCGTATTTCTTCACGATGGGGAATCACGAAATGTATGCCGATCCGGCGGCGTACCTGGACACATTATTCCTGCCGACCAACTCGGCGAACGGCACGTCGTATTTCTATTCGTTCGATCACGGCGACGCGCATTTCGTGTCGCTCTACGTGCCCACGCTCTATCCCTTCCCGTCCTCGGCGACCAACGGCCTGGCCGTCGGTTCGGTCCAGTATGACTGGCTTACCAACGACCTGGCTGCCAGCGCCAAACCGTGGAAGTTCCTGTTGCTGCACAGCCCGCTCTTCGACTCCGGTCCGCACCGGTTCGACGACTATGATGCGGACGGAGTTGCGGACCGGATCCAACTGCAGCAAATCCTGCTGCCGATCGCCCGGCACTATGGCGTGCAAGCGATCTTTTCCGGACACGACCACCACTACGAGCGGTTCACGCCGGTGAACGGTGTCCACACCTTCATCTCCGGCGGCGGCGGCAGCCAACTCTACCCGCTGATCGAGCAGGATCCTTTGAGCGTCCAGTTCTGGATGCGGTATCACTATCTGCTGGCCGCCGTTCACGGCGACACGTTCCAGGTGCAGGCCGTGGATCCGAGCGGCACGGTGTTCGACGAGGTGACGATCCAACAGGCCATGCCGCCGCCGTCACTCGCCATTGAAATGGTGGCGCCCCACGTCTTCCGCCTCTCGTGGCCGACGGTGCCCGGCACGAAATACCAACTCGAGGCCGCGGACGAACAGTTGACCAATTTCGTCGCGGTCGCGGGCGCTGGCTTTCCGCGCACGGCCACCGGCGACAACGATTTCTACGTGGATGATACGGGCACCAACTCTCCGCCCCCGCCTTCGCGCGCCTATCGGCTGCGGATTGTGCCGTAGCCGGGGGCAGCAGCGCCGGGCAGCGCCGCCTACCAGACCTCCACCGGCCCGCGCGGGACGGGAATCTGGTTCCGCTCGGTCGCGCCCGGCGACCGCATGAACGAGGCGACGAGCGGTTGCGGTTGGAAGCGCGGCTTCAGGTCGCCGTTTTCATCGAGGAACTGCGCGCGCCAGCGGCGGTAGTGGCCGAGGATCTCCTCGAATTCCGCGCGGCGGGACAGCGCCACCACCCGGCGGTTGAATTCATGCGACGGCCCGAAGCGCTTGGCGTACCAAGGCGCGACCTTGCGAAACATCCGACAGCCGTGTTCCTCCCCAAAGACCGCGACCATCAGGTCCAGGTGCCGGCGCATCACTTGGACGCGCTGCTCAAAATCAGGTTCGGGCAGCAGGGCGCCGGTTTCGAGGTAGTGCCGGGTGTGCTGGAAAATCCACGGATCGTAGAACGCGCCGCGCCCGACGCTCACCCCGGCGCAGCCCGTCTCGGCCAGCATCTTCCGCGCGGCCTGCGGCGTCGTCACGTCGCCGTTGCCGATGACGGGAATCGAGGCCACCGCTTGGGCTACGGCGCGGATGCCGGCCAGGTTGACCGTGCCGCCGAAGCCCTGCGCCCGCGTCCGCCCATGCACGAAAATCGCCGCCACGCCAACGGCTTCCAGCACCCGCGCGAGATCGGGCGCGGTGAGATTGTCGTCGTCCCAGCCGAGGCGCATCTTGGCCGTGACGGGAATGTTCACCGCGTCCACCATCGCCTTGACCAAGCGGGAGGTCTTGTCCAGTTCCGTCATCATCGCGGAGCCGCCGCCGACCCGGCAGACCTTGCGCACGGGGCAGCCCATGTTGATGTCCACGGAGGCGACGCCGAGCGCTTCGAGTTGGAGCGCGGCGTCGCGCATCTGCTCGGGCACCGCCCCGAAGAGTTGCACGGCGAGAGGCCGGTCGGCCGGAGAAGTTTCGATGAGTTTGAGGGCCTTGGGGTTCCGTTCGAGCAGCGAGCGGGCGTTGACAAGGTCCGTGGTACATAAACCGACCCCGCCCATTTCCCGCACCACCAACCGGAACGGCAGGTTGGTGTACCCCGCCAGCGGCGAGAGAAACAGGTTCGATTCCAGCGTCAGCGAGCCGAAGCGCATCGAGTGGAGTATAACCGGTGCGAACTGGCCCGCACGGGAAAGATGCGCGCGAGGTCCGCTCAACCCAAAGATCGGAACCAGGTCCACCAACCACGGATGGATCGGTGCGGGCGGATGGAGACGTCCGGTCTTCGCCCCGGGGGGCGCCCAGAGAACCACGCCGGAGCGCGCCGTATTTTATGCTGACTTTCCGCCTCCGGTCCGCAAGGATGCGGGAAACGCTGCGGCCCGCGCGGCCGCCCGGACGACACTGGATTTATGCCGTTAACACACACTCGCGACCTGTTCGCCAAGGCCTTGAAAGGCAAGTACGCGCTTGGCGCCTTCAACGTCAACAACATGGAACTCGTTCAGGCCATCGTGGAGGCATGTGAGGAGGAGAAGGCCCCGTTGATCCTCCAGATTTCGCGGGGCGCGCGCCAATACGCCAAACCGGTCTATCTCAAGAAGCTCATCGAGGCGGCGGTGAGCTTGTCGAACATTCCCATCGCCGTCCATCTCGACCATGGGGACACGTTTGAACTGTGCCAGGAGTGCATCGACGAGGGCTTCACCAGCGTGATGATCGACGCCAGCCATGAGCCATTCGCCAAGAACGTGGAAGTCTGCAAGCGCGTCGTGGACTACGCGCACCAGCACGATTGCGTGGTCGAAGGGGAGTTGGGCCAGTTGGTCGGCGCGCAGTTCGACGAAGGCGAGGCTGGGGGAGGTTTTTCCCACGGCGGGCATTACACCCATCCGGAGGAGGCGGTCAAGTTCGTCCAGCTTTCCGGCGTGGACTCGTTGGCGGTCGCGATCGGCAACTCGCACGGCGCCTACAAGTTTAAGGGCGAGCAGCACCTCGATCTGGAACGGTTGAAAGCCATCAAGAAGGCGCTGCTGGAGGCCGGGCTGGGGGATTATCCGCTTGTGCTGCATGGCGCCTCCAGCGTGCCCAAGGATCTTGTCGAGGAGATCAACCAGTTTGGCGGCAAGCTGGGCACCGATACGGCCGGCGTGCCGGAGCCAGACATCGAGGTCGCGCGCCGTTCCGGCGTGACCAAAGTGAACATCGACACGGACCTGCGCTTGGCCATGACGGCAGGCATTCGGAAGGCCTTCGCCGAAAATGCGAAGGAATTTGATCCGCGCAAATATCTCGCCCCCGCACGAACACGGGTGAAAGAACTGGTGCGACACAAGGTCAGGGATGTCCTTTGTTGTGCCGGTCACGCGTTCGACTGACGGGGCGCGGTTCCGGTGATTGCTTGGCCGGTGTGGAACTGAGTTCCCCACCGGCCCACTCTTTTTGCGAGGAGACAAACCGCCAATCCGCACAAGCAACAATGAGCCACTTTGGCGCATATCGTCGCCGCTTACCCAAAGCAACAGTGTCTTAATGACGCAATCTGGATTTGTTGGATTGGTGATCGTAAAATGTAACTATGTGCAGTAATCGAAGATGTGTTGATGTGGATTTATTGGCACGCGTCGAGCTTTCCATTTGGCACATAGTTTAACCAAACAAACGAAAGGACAAATCTATGTTTCTGACAAGATGGCAAAGACCCGAGGTGGCCGCGTGGCCAACGTTCGACCGACTTGCGAATTTGCGCGATGAACTGGACCAGTTCTTCGAGTCTCCGCTGGCCCCGTTCACCCAGACCGCGTCGCTGTTGAGCGGTTGGACGCCGACCATCGACATGTATGAGGACAAAGACCACTTCATCGTCAAGGCCGAGCTGCCGGGCATGAAGAGGGAGGACATCGAGATTTCGCTCCATGAAGGCGCGTTATCCCTTTCCGGCGAACGCCGGCAGGAGGAGCGACACGAAGATGCGGAAACGTACCGGGAAGAGCGCTTTGTCGGCAAATTCCATCGGAGCATCGCGCTTCCCAAACCGGTGGCGGCCGACAAGGTCAAGGCCAACTACAAAGACGGCGTGCTGACCGTGACGCTCCCGAAAACCGAGGAAGCGAAACCGAAGCAGATCGAAGTGAGCGTGAAGTGAGAGAATCGTTCCTGGCGGGCACGCCCCGCCAGGAACCTGCCAGGAACCCACCATGAAGACTACACTGCAAAACCAAACCCGACCGAGTGTCGAGGTCGCGAAACCCGCGAACTATTATCTCGTCCCCGACGTGAACATCTCCGAAACGCCGGACGGATACGTCCTGACCGCCGAAATGCCGGGCGTCAACAAGACCGGACTGGAGGTCACGCTCGAGGGCCAGCAGTTGACCATTATCGGGCGGAAGGATGCCGATGCCCCCAACGCCGAGGTGATCTTCCGTGAATCCCGCTGCGCCGATTATCGCCGCGCGTTCGAGTTGGATCCCTCGATTGACGCCGGCAAGATCAGCGCCCAGATGGATCAGGGAGTGCTGACCCTCCGTCTGCCCAAGGCCGAGCGGGTCAAGCCGCGCAAGATCCCGGTCACCGACTGATCGGTAAATCCCCACGAAGCGAACGACCAACCGTGCGTCTGCGCGGGACGCACGGTTTCTTTCTTTACGGCACCGTCAGCGGCCCGACGCGGAGCCGGAGGCGGTCACGTAATCTCGCTGGTTTGTTGGGGGTTGGTCCCGTCCTGGAACTGCATTTCGTAGAGCTTCTGGTAGATGCCGCCGCGCTGGACGAGTTCCGCGTGGTTGCCGGTCTCGACGATCCGCCCCGCATCCAGCACCACAATCATGTCGGCGTTTTGAATGGTGGACAGCCGGTGCGCAATGCAAACCGTCGTGCGGCCTTTCATCAGCTCCTCCAGCGCCGCCTGGACCGCGCGTTCGGACTCGGTGTCCAGCGCGCTGGTCGCCTCGTCGAGCACCAGGATCGGCGCGTTTTTGAGCAGCGCGCGGGCAATGGCAATCCGCTGCCGCTGGCCACCGGAAAGCAACACGCCCTTTTCGCCGATCACCGTGTTGAACCCGTCCGGCTTCTCCAAAATGAACTCCCCGGCGTGGGCGTGCCGGGCCGCGTCGAGGATTTCCACCTCGCTCGCGCCCGGCCGGCCCAATTCGATGTTGCGCCGGATGCTGACGTTGAACAGCACGGTTTCCTGCGTCACCACGGCGATTTGTTCGCGGAGCTGCCGGGTGGAAACCTCGCGGATGTCACACCCGCCGATCCGCACGGCGCCGCGTTGCGGATCGTAGAAGCGGAGCAGCAGGTTCGTGAGCGTGGTTTTGCCCGAACCGCTGGCGCCGACCAGCGCCACCATCCGGCCGGCGGGAATGGTCAGGTTAATGCCGCGCAGCACCGGCTTTTCACCGTAATCGAAATCCACGCCGTCGAATTGGAGGTCCGCTCCCGCGGCGTGGAGCGTTTTCGGTTGGGCCGGTTCGGGCACCGTGTTCGGCGCCGCCAGCAGTTCGAACACCCGTTCGCTCGCCGCGCGTGCCTGCTCCAGGTTGTTCTGCAGGCGCGTGAGGTTCTTTAGCGGTTGGTACATCGCGAAGAGCGAGCCGATCACCGTGAGGAACGATTTCGCGTCGGGGCGCGTCCCCGAACCGAGCAGCAGGTAGAGAAAGACCAGCGCCACGCCGACTGCGCCGAAGCACTCGATCAGCGGCCCGGGAGTCTCCGACGAGCGCACGATGCGCATATAGTGGCCGATGAATTGGCGGGCGGTCGCGCGAAAATCCTCCACCACCGTGTTCTCCAGATTGTAAGCCTTGACAATCCGATTGCCGGTGAACGCCTCGCCCATCACTTCTGTCAACTCGGCGGCGTGGGTTTGCAGAGCGCTGCTGGCACGCCGGACCTTGCGGCTGTAAATGACGATGGGCACGCCGCAGACTGGGAGCACCAGCAACGAGATCAGCGTCAACTTGGGTTCCTGCCAGAACAAGTAGGCGAGCAGACCCACGAGTTTGACCGGATCCTTCACGATGACGGCGGTGGCATTGCTGATGATGCCCTGAAGCGCGTAGGTATCATTCATGAGGCGCGACATCAACTCGCCGCTGCTGCTACGGCTGAAGAAGCTCGCCGATAAATTCAGCAAGTGCGAAAACAGGCGCACACGCAAGTCGGTGATCGCCCGGATCGCGGCCCATTGGAGGAAGTAAATGTTCAGGTAGGAAAACAACCCGCGCAGAAACATGACCACCGGGATCAGCGCCACCAGCACCACCAACGCGCCCGGATGCTTCTGCACGCCGCTGGTCAGCGTCGCTTCGACGGCCTTCAACCAGTCGTGAACAAAAGTCACTGCGCCCTGCGCCAGCGCCGGCGCGTGTTGGGCGGCCGCGGCAAACCGCTCGCTCAACGCCGGCGTGTTCGCGCTCGGGAAAATCAGGCCATACACCAGCGTCACGGTGGCAATCATGAGCGTCTCGATCAGGCCGCTCACCACGCCGGTCAGCACGCCGAGAAACAGCCGCAACCGATACGGCCGGGCCAGACCCCAGATTTTGAACAGGAACGACACCATGCAGCCGTGGGACTATGGCCAGCCGCCCGCGCTGAGGCGAGCAGTTTGTCAGCCGCCCACCACGCCCGCCGGGGCCGGATCGCGCCGGTTCAGGGCCAGCAATTCCCGTGCGGCTTCGCGCAGTGCCGGCAGGTCGTCCGGCGTCGGCGCCACCCGGCAGCGCACCCAGCGGTCATGGTGGTAATGCGGCCAGTTGTCCCAGTTGAATATTCCCAGCGCTGGCACGCCCAGCGCCACCGCCATGTGAAACGGCCCGCTGTCGCTGCTGAGGAACAACTCGCAGGCATTGATCGCCCCGACCAGTTCGAGCAGGCTGGTTTGCCCCGCCAAATCAATCACCGGCGTGCCGCTGTGAGCGCCATGCAACTGGAGAAACTCCGCGTTGACGGCCCGCTCGAACGGCGCGCCGGTCAGCACCAGTGTCAAACCGCGTTCGCGCTGCAACGCTCCCACCAGCTCGGAAAGCAACCGCAGATTTGGCCGTTTGTTCACGGCGTCGGGCGTGCCGCAGCCAATGTTCAAGCCCAGGAGCGGCGCGGTTTCCGGCAGATCGTGGCGCGCGCGCAACGCCAGCCGGAACGCCCGCCCCGCCTCGGTTTCCCGCAGTTCAATCGCCCGCCCGGCGCGCTCCAGGCCGAGCGCGGACAGCGCCACGAAATCGCGGTTGGTGTATTCCAGCGGCCAGGAAAGCTGCCGCGCCGCGGCGAACTTTGGCGGCGCAACCGCGGCAAGCCGATAGAACCATCCGCGGCCCGGCTGCGTGGCGATGCCCACCGTTTTGGCGCCGTGGCGCCAACGCAGCCACGCCGCCAGCGCGGAAGTCCGCAGCCCGTTAGGCTCGAAATCAATCACCAGATCAGGCCGGACGCGGTCGGCGGCGGCGCGCGCTTCGCGGAGAAACCGGCGCCAGTCCGCCAGCGTTCGCGTCCGTTTGTCCACCACGTCGAAACTCCGCAACAAGTGGTGCTGCCGGATCAACTCCTCCGCCGCGGCACCGGGATCGCGCGTGAGAAACAGCAGGTGCAGCGTCGCCGCCGGCCAGGCGTCGCGCAACCCCCGCCACGCCGCCGAACTGCGCAGGAGATCGCCCACGCCGGCGCTGTGGCCTTTGAGCATCAGGATGCGCCGCGGCGCGATTGAAAGCTGGCGTTCGCTCATGGCGGAACAACACCTGTGCTGACCTTGGTTGCATTCATGTCGGTCGGGTTGTCAAGCACGGGAAGAATCTTCGTACCGACCGCTTCCGCGGAAATATTGGCCAGGCAGCGGGCGATGCCAGCCATGCACGGCGCTGATTTGGCGTTCACGCATTCGCACGGCGCGGCCAGGTGTGCGTGCCGCGGCCCGCGCGGCAGCCAGTCCGCCATGTCAGCATACTGCCGGAAAATCGCCAACGTCGGCACGCCCAGTGCCGCCGCGAGGTGAATGACGCCGGAATCCGGTCCGACGTGCAGTGCGCACCGCTGGAGCAGCGCCGCCAGCCGGCTGATGGGCAGCGGCGTGGACATCAACCGCAGCCGCACGTCTTGGACGGCTTCGCCCAGCGCCGCCAGCCGGGCCTGCTCGCGAGCACTCGGTGCCGTGGTGGCGACGACCTGGTAATCTGGCCGTCGCGCGAGCAGCCAGCGCACGAGTTCAACGTTGTTCGCCAGCGGCCATTCCTTCAGCGGCAGGCTGGCGCTCACCGAGAGGTGCAGCGCGCCGGCGGGCACGTTTTCCTCCGCCCACCGTTGCTCGGCGGGCGGAATGGCGAGATCGAAGCGCGCCGGTTCCAGTGGGAAACCGCATTGGCCGAGCAAGTGACGCCGGCCCTCAAACACCGGCGTCGGCAGCGTTTGGCGTGGGATCCACTCCGGCACCAACCAGCGTTGCCAGAAATGCCGCCGGCCGCCCTGGTAGGTGAGCGCCCATCGCGCGCCGATGGCGGCCAGCGTGAATACGGAACGGTCCGAGCCGCTGAAATTGATTGCCACGTCGAATCGCTCGCGGCGCACCGCGCGCAGCACGCTCCAGTGCTTCCACCACGGCGGGCTGGGCGCGCCGAGGGGGAAGACCCAGACGCGATCCACGCACGGCGCCAGCGCCAGCACCTCGGCGCCGACACGCGTCGTCAACACGTGCAGGGCTGCGGGCGAATAATGACGCCGCAACTCCCACAGCGCCGGCACCAGATGCACCGTGTCCCCCAGAAAGCCGAGGTCCACGACAATTACTTTGCGGGCGGCGCGGGTCGTGTTGTAGAAGTTGGCCCAACCGGCGGACGACATCGGACCAGCATTCTGGCCCGAAACCGTTGGGTTGACGATGAAAAAACTGCCCCTGTCCGTCTGCCTGATCTCCGGCGCCGAGGCGCGCCGGATCGGCCGCGCGCTGGAAAGCGTCGCGGACTGGGCGGCGGAAATCATCGTCGTGCTCAACGAGGAAGTCACCGACGGCA
>JAJXZI010000166.1 GCA_021780115.1 bacterium
CCGGCGGCGCGGGCTGGCGGAGGCTTGCCGATGGTGGGCGTGGGCGCGGGCGGCTCCGCGTCCTTGGGCACCAACTTCAGATCGTCCACCAGCAGGCGCGCCTCCATGTACGTGAGCCGGACCCCCAACTCGGCGGCGAGCCGGCTCTGGATTTCCGAAAGTTTGAGGCCCGCGTGAATCCACGCGGACACCTGCTTCATCTGTGCGTCATCGAGATTCATGCATGTATCCAACCCTGACCACAGTGCCGGCGGCGAACCGGCGGGCACTGCGTCGGGAGCTTACCGGGGCGGAGAACCGCTGCCAAGCTTGTGAAGTCGTTCCCTCCCGGTAGTGCCAGGGAGCCTCAACTCGCTTCGGCCGCGTTTTGTGCGCAAACTTGGACACGCTCGGCCCGCCGCGCCGTGCGGCCGCGCCGGGGAGACGGCTCCACGTCGCAAGGCTCGCGCCCGTGAGAACGCTGTCGTCGGCTTCCGCATCGTTTGGGCATCTCTCTAAACCGCGAGGGGTTGCCGCCCTTCGCCGACAAGAGCGCTCGGTCTCCCTGGGGCCGGGCCGTCTGGGCAGCGTTCTTACTACGGCCCCGCCGTCCGGCGCACAGTTCGCGCGGCCGGACCGGTTCGCCTTGGCTCGGACGCTTTTGTTCGCCTTTGAATTCCACACGACAGCGCCGCGAAACAATCTTGCCAAGCGTGGGCGGGAGGAGAATGATTTGCCCCAATGGCGGCGGCCAATCCACGCCGCGCCCACAAACATCATTGACCAAGCCATGAACGCGCCCGATACCACGGACCCCAACCGCACCAACCGTCGTGAATTCCTCAAGTCCTCCAGCAAAGCCGTCGCCGGGGCGGCACTGGCCGTCGCCGTCGCGCGGCCGGGCTACACGGCGGAGAACAACACCATCAAGATCGCACTGGTCGGCTGTGGCGGACGCGGCACGGGCGCCGCAGCACAGGCCTTGTCCACCAAAGGGCCGACGAAGCTGTGGGCCATGGCGGATGTCTTCGAGAACCGGCTCCAAAGCAGCCTCGGCCAGTTGAAACCGCGGCTCGCCAGCCAGGTGGACGTGACGCCGGACCGCCAGTTTCTCGGCCTGGACGCTTTCAAGAAAGCCATCGACACGCTCGACAAGGGCGACGTGGTCCTGCTCACCACGCCGCCGGCGTTCCGGCCGATCCACCTGGAATACGCCGTGGCCAAGGGCGTGAACGTCTTCATGGAAAAGTCCTTCGCCGTCGATCCGCCCGGCATCCGCCGTGTGTTCCAGGCCGGCCAGGACGCCGCGCAGAAGAACCTCAAGATCGCCGGCGGTTTGATGGAACGGCACTACAAGCCGCTCGAAGAGGCGGTCCAGTTCATTTACGACGGCGGCATCGGCGAGGTGGTCACGGAATGGGCTTACCGCATGCATGGACCCGTGGGCCTCAGCCCGAAGTCGCCCGGCCAGAGCGAACTGGCCCACCAGATTGCCAACTACAGTTGCTTCACCTGGCTCAACGGCAGCTTCCTGGAGGACTGGCTGATCCACAACATTGACGTGTGCTGTTGGGTCAAGAATGCCTGGCCCGTCTCGGTCCAAGGCATGGGCGGACGCCAGGTCCGCCGGGATCCCGACCAGCTTTTCGACCACTACGCCGCGGAATACACCTTTGCCGACGGCACGCGGATGCTTGCCCAAGGCCGGCACATGACCCATTGCTACGACTTCTGGGGCGTCGTCGTCCATGGCGCCAAAGGCTGCGCCCTGGTGGGCGAGGGACAATCCGAGCCGCGCATCTGGAAGGGCCACCAGCAGACGGCGGCGAACTTGATCTGGCGGTACCAGGGACCGCCGTGTGACCATTACCAAGTCGAGCACGACCTGCTATTCGACGCCATTCGCAACGACAAGCCGTACAACGAAACCGAGCGCTGCGCCAAGTCGGCTTTCACCGCGGTCATGGGCCGCATGGCCTGCGAGTGCGGCCGGCAGCTCACCTGGGACGAAGCCCTCGCCTCGAACGTCGAGCTGGCGCCGGGGCTGGACAAGCTCACGTGGGATTCGGACGCGCCGGTGATGCCCGATGCCAGCGGCCATTACCCGATCGCGATGCCGGGGCAGACGCAGGTACTGTGAACGGCGGCGACGAACCCGAACCATGAACACTCCCAAGACGATTTTGCCACTGTTTGCGGCCGCGTTGCTGGCCGCGTCCACCTTCCCGTCCGTCACCGTGGCCCAGCCGGCGGCCCGGCCGGGGCGGGGCCTTGGCCCGCCGCGCCCGCCGGTGGTTTCGCCGGAGGTCTCCCCGGACCGGAAGGTCACGTTTCGGATTCTCGCCCCCAAGGCGGAAGCCGTGCGGCTCAGCGGCGGCGATATTCCCGGCAACGGCCCGGGCGCGGAAATGACCAGGGGCACCAACGGCGTCTGGGAAGTGACGCTCGGCCCCATCCCCCCGGGCGCCTATCGCTACAACTTCAGCGTGGACGGCGTGCCGGTGATTGATCCCCGCAATCCCGCCACCAGCGAGTCGAACGAGAACACCTGGAGTCTGGTGTGCGTTCCCGGCGCGGAGTTCATGGACACGCGGGAGGTCCCGCATGGCGCCGTGGCGCGGGTCACCTATTACTCGAAGTCGCTGGGACGCTTCCGCCGCCTGCACGTTTACACGCCGCCCGGCTACGAGTCCGGCAAGGGCCGATTCCCGGTGTTCTACCTGTTGCACGGCGCGTCGGACTCGGACGCTTCGTGGAGCTCCGTCGGCCGGGCCGGGTTCATCCTGGACAACCTGATTGCCGCGCGGAAGGCCCGGCCGATGGTCGTGGTGATGCCCGCGGGCCACACCGGACCGTTCCGGTTTGGCACGCCGTTCAGCGAGGAATTCGAGCGGGACTTCACGAGCGACATCCTGCCGCTGGTGGAGAAGAACTACCGCGTTTACCGCGATCGCCCGCACCGCGCGCTCGCCGGCCTCTCGATGGGGGGAGCGCAAACGCTGAACATCGGCTTCACCCACCTGGACCAGTTCGCCTACCTCGGCGTTTTCAGCTCGGGCGTGTTCGGCATCACCGGCCGCGGCCCCGGCGCCGCGCCGCAAGGTCCCTCCTGGGAGGAGCAACACCAAGCGGCGCTCGACAACGCCAAGCTGAAGCAGGGACTCAAACTCGTCTGGTTTTCGACGGGCCGGGATGATTTCCTGGTCGAAACCTCCCGGGCCACCGTGGCCCTGCTCAAGAAGCACGGCTTTGACGTGGCCTACCAGGAAAGCGAAGGGGCGCACACTTGGATCAACTGGCGCAACTACCTCAACGAGTTCGCCCCGCAACTCTTTCAGTAACGGCTCGTCTCCGTTGCCGCACGCGCTTCCGCCGCCAGAGTCCCGACCCAGTGGGTTCTGGCATTTTCCCCGCCGGGCGTTACACTGGCAGCATGAATCCAATCCGGCTGGGCATCATCGGTATGGGCAACATCGGGCAGCACCACGCCGGCTACCTCTTGGCGGGCAAGGTCGGCCGGTGCGAATTGGTGGCGGTGTCGGACGCCGTGCCGGGCAAGCTCGAACGGTTCAAGCCGCTGAAGATTTTCAGCGACGGAGAGGAATTGATCCGCTCCGGGCTGGTGGATGCGGTGGTCATCGCCACGCCGCATTTTCAACACACTTCCCTCGGCATCGCGGCGCTCCAGCGGGGCCTGCACGTGATGGTCGAGAAGCCGATTTCCGCGCACAAGGCCGACGCCGAGCGGCTCATCGCGGCGCACCAGGCGCACCCGAAGCCGGTGTTCGCCGGGATGTTCCAGCTCCGCGCCGAGCCGCGGTATCTGAAAATCCAGAAGCTGATCCAGAGCGGCGACCTGGGCGACGTGGTGCGGATGAGCTGGCTCATCACCGATTGGTACCGCACGGAAGCCTACTTCGCCAGCGGCGGCTGGCGCGCGACGTGGAAGGGCGAGGGCGGCGGCGTGCTCCTCAACCAGTGCCTGCACAACCTCGACGTGCTGGCCTGGCTGCTGGGGATGCCGGCGCGGGTGCGCGGCTTTTGCCAGCTCGGCCGCTATCACCACATCGAGGTGGAGGACAACGTCACCGCCTACCTGGAATATCCGAACGGCGCGACGGGCGTCTTCATCACCTCGTCCGGCGAGGCGCCCGGCACGAACCGGTTCGAGCTCGCCGGCACGCGCGGCAAGGTGGTGCTGGAAAACAACCGCCTGGCCTTCACGCGCAACGAGGTGGACATGATCCAGTTCAGCCGGACGGCCAAGCTCGGATTTGCCCGGCCGGACGTGTGGCACGTCGAGATTCCGTTTGCCGACGCGGCGCTGCCGCACGCGACGCTGATGCAGAACTTCGTGGACGCCATCCTGGACGGCACGCCGCTCATCGCGCCCGGCGAGGACGGCCTGGCCTCGGTCGAACTGGCGAACGTGATGCTCTACTCGTCGTTGATGAACCACAGCGTGGAACTGCCGCTCAACGGCGGCGCGTTCGAGCACAAACTCCAGCAACTGATCGCGGACTCCAAGTTCCAGAAACAGGTGGTCGAGGTGGCGGGCGAGGATTTTACCAAGTCATTCCATCGTTGAAATGTCGGGACGGCGGCCGGGCGGGCGCGGCGGACCCCGTTGGGACGGATTGACCGGCGCTCCCGCCAGCAGCGCCAGAAACGCAGGACCGAATATGATATTGACAGGCATTGGCGACGAGGCCGGGGACGCGCTGGACGCGCAGATCCGGGCGACCCAGGAACTCGGCTGGCACGCCCTCGAGGCGCGCAACGTCGAGGTGCCGGGCCACTCCAAGGACAACCTCCACGACGTGTGCGACGCCGCGTTTGAGGTCGCGGTGCGCAAGCTCGATCAGTCGGGGGTGGGCGTTTATTGCTTCGGCTCGGCGATCATGAACTGGGCCAAGCGCCTCAGCCTGCCGTTCGACGTCACACTCCAGGAGGTCCGGCGCGCCATCCCGCGCATGAAGCGCCTGCGGACCCGGTTCGTCCGCATCATGAGCTTCAAGCCGGGCGACGACGAATACCAGATTCCCGCCGAGGTCTTCCGCCGCGTGAAGGACGTGACCCACATGTTCCTCGACGCCGGCCTGCAGCCCGTCCACGAGAACTGCATGAACTACGGCGGCATGAGCGGGTCGCACGCCCTGGAGTTGCTCGACAAGTGCCCCGGCCTCAAGTGGGTCTTCGACACCGCCAACCCGATTCTCAACCCCGACCGCTCCAAGCCCCAGCCGTGGCCGCGGCAGGATCCGTGGGAATTTTGGGTGAGCGTCCGCGCCCACGTCGCCCACATCCACATCAAGGACGCCACGTGGAACCCGGCCAAGAACGACGCGGATTACCATTGGCCCGGCGAGGGCGGCGGCCGGGTGCGGGACATCCTGAAGGATGCCTTTGCCCGCGGTTACGACGACGGGATTTCGATCGAGCCGCACATGGCGGTGGTGTTCCACGATGCCAGCGCGACGTCGTCCCCGGAGGCGCGGTATCGGAACTACGTGGAATACGGGCGCCGGCTGGAAACGATGGTTGACGGGATCAAAGCCGAATTGGCACGCTGATCCGGCGATGGACGGCGAATGCCTGCGCGAAGAACCACCCGCATACGGCGGTGGCGGCAAGCCGTCGCCAATTCTCGAATATCTCCGCAAACTTGAACGCGCCCTCAAGCGCGGCGACGCCACCGAACACACGCACCGCGCCGCACTGCAAGAACTGATTGAAGCCCTCGACGACAAGATCACCGTCACCAACGAGCCAAAGCGTTCGGACTGCGGCGCGCCGGATCTGGTCGTCTCCCGCAAGCGCGACACGCTTTCCGTCGGTTATGTCGAGGCCAAAGCTGTCGGCAAAGATTTGGAGGCCGAGGAAAAGGGCGAACAGCTCAAGCGGTATTTTTCCGGATTGCCGAATCTGCTCCTGACCGATTACGTCGAGTTCCGCTGGTTCGTGGACGGCAAACGGCGGAAAACGTTCTGGCTCGCGAATGTCTCTGGCGGCGGCAAAGTGGTTCCCGTTGCCGCCGACGAACTGGAACGCGCCCGCCATCTGCTCATCAGCTTTCTCACGAAAGACCCCGTGGATATTTCCTCCGCCGAGGAACTCGCCAAACGGCTCGCCAATCTCACGCATAACATCCGTGGCATCATCATCGGCGCGTTTGCGACCGGCGCGGCATCCCAGCAGTTGCGCGACTGGCGCGATGCCTTTGCGGCCACGCTGCTGCCCGAACTCGCCGAGCAAGGCGACGCGAAGAAGGAGGCCGAAGCCGTCAGCGAGTTCGCCGACATGTTCGCGCAAACGCTGGCCTATGGTTTGTTCAGCGCCCGCGCCTCCAGCGGTTCAACCAGGTTCACCCGCGAGAAAGCGCAGAAACTCATTCCCCGCACCAATCCTTTTCTCCGCACCTTTTTCGAGCAAATCACCGGTGCGGCGCTGGATGACGAGCCGTTTGCCGGATTTGTCGAGGACTTAATCCAGACGCTCGACCACGCGGACATGGCGCGGGTGATGGAAGATTTCGGCAAACGCAACCGCCGCCGTGATCCGGTAGTGCATTTCTACGAAACCTTCCTCCAAGCCTACGATCCGAAGCTGCGCGAACTGCGCGGCGTTTATTACACGCCGGAGCCGGTGGTGAACTACATCGTCCAGAGCATTGACCGGCTGCTCAAAGACAAGTTCGGCATCAAGGCGGGACTCGCCGACCACTCAAAGATCGCCGTCAAGCGCGAGGAAGGCGACCGGGAGATCACCGACGAGACGCATCGCGTGCTGATTCTCGATCCGGCCACGGGCACGGCCACGTTTCTTTACACCGTGCTCGATTTCATCCGCTTGCAATTCAAGACCAAAAAGAACGCCGGGCAATGGGGCAGCTACGTCCATGAGCATCTGCTCCCGCGCCTGTTTGGGTTTGAACTGCTCATGGCCCCGTACGCCGTAGCGCATTTCAAACTTGGCCTCGCGCTGGCGGCGATGGATGAGGAACCGCTCTTCCGCCAGCAATGGAGCTACGAGCCGCACGCCAACGAGCGCGTGAACATTTTCCTGACCAACACGCTGGAGGATTTGGAGCACACCGCCGAGCAACTCGGCCCGCTGCGCGCATTGAGCGACGAAGCCAACTCCGCCTACGAGGTGAAGAAGCAAAAGCCCGTGCTTGTGGTGCTGGGCAATCCGCCTTACTCCGGCCACAGCGCGAACAAGGGTGAATGGATTTCCAAACTCGTCCGCGATTACTACTTCTGCGACGGCAAACCGCTGGGCGAACGAAATCCCAAGTGGCTGCAAAACGATTACGTCAAATTCATCCGCTGGGCACAATGGCGCATCGAGCAAACCGGACAGGGCGTGCTGGGCTTTATCACCAGCAATAGTTATCTCGATAGCCCGACGTTCCGGGGAATGCGGCGGAACCTCATGCAGACCTTCGATGAGATTTATCTGCTCGACCTGCATGGCAACTCGAAGAAGAAGGAAACCATTCCCGGCACAACCCAGCAGGATAAAAACGTCTTCGACATCACCGAAGGCGTGGTCATTGGGATTTTTGTCAAGTTGCCGCTGGAAGCACGCAAAAAGAAGAAGACCGAAACCGTTATTCGCCACTGTGACCTTTGGGGCGTGCAACGTCAGGCCAAGTATGATTGGTTGGACGAACATCAAGTTGACGCGACGAAATGGAAAACTCTCGAACCCAATTCGCCTCACTATTTGTTTGTGCCACAAGACACCAAGCGCCTGAAGGAATACGAAAGCGGATGGAAGGTCACGGAGGTGATGCCAGTCAATGTTCTCGGCTTTCAAAGTCATCGCGACGGCTTCGCCCTGGCTTTGTCTTACGACGAACTGCATGAGCGGATGTCGCTTTTCCGTGGAGTTCGCCATTCAGACGAGGAGATCAAACGATTGCTGGGTGTCAGCGACAGCGGAGGCTGGAAAGTTTCGGAAGCACGTGCGGAGATTCGCACCGACAATAATTGGGAGCGAGAATTTGTCCAAGTGGACTACCGCCCATTTGACCGGCGTTGGTGTTACTACAACACTGTCGCAGTTGACCGGCCTCGCCCGGAACTCGTCGTTCACGTCGCGCGCCAGGAAAACATTTGCTTCAGCCTGATGCGACAGACGAAAGCGGTAACTTGGCAGCACGCATTCGCCGGACTTTTCCCCGCGTCAGCGGTCTTTCTGGAGATCAAAGATGGTTCAACGGTTTTTCCGCTCTACCTTTATCCCAACGGAAAACTGCCCGAGGAGGATTTGTTTGCTCACGACAACGGCCGCCGTCCGAACTTGAGCGCCGGGTTCATCAAACAGTTCTGCGGGAAATTGCAGGTCAAATTCGTGCCGGACGGATATGGTCGTCCGTTGAAGCGGGAAGTCGGCCCGGAGTGCATCTTTAACTACGCGTACGCTGTCTTTCACAGTCCAACCTACCGCGAGCGTTACGCAGAGTTTCTGCGCGCAGATTTTCCCCGGTTGCCGCTCACCAGTAATTACGACTTGTTCCGGGAGTTGGCGGGGTTGGGAGGCTGGCTTGTTGATTTGCATGCGCGCAGGAATGACATGCGCATTGCGGTGGCCTACCCGATTAAAGGAAACGACGTAATCACCGACATCCGCTTTCAGCCGGTTCAAGATTTGGTGATTTCTGGTGGAAAACGACTGAAGAGCGTGACGCCTTGTGGAGAAGTTGGCGGGGGTTCTTGGCCCGACATCAAAGCGGGGCGTGTTTGGATCAACGACACACAGTATTTTCAGCCCGTGCCCGAATCGGCGTGGACCTTTCCGATTGGCGGCTATCTGCCGGCGCAACGCTGGCTCAAAGACCGCATTGGCCGCACGCTCGGATTTGCCGAGCAGGAGGAGTATCAGCGCATGGTCTGGGCGCTCATGGAAACGCAGCGAGTCATGGGCGAGATCGATGCCAGCATCGAGGCGCACGGTGGCTGGCCGCTGAAGTAGCGATGGACCCTTCGACTTCACCCTCTTTCCCGTAATGGCCTTTCGCGATTTTCCCGTGCAAGAACAGGGCGCCCGTCTGCTCCAGCGCAGTCTGGAGCGCGGACGGCTCGGCCACGCCTACCTGTTTGCCGGACACGACGTGGGCGAGTTGGAGGCCCTGGCGCGGACGCTGGCCAAGGTCCTGAACTGCCAGCAGCCGTCACGCAGCGACGCCGTGGCATCGA
>JAJXZI010000004.1 GCA_021780115.1 bacterium
GTCCATGCCCCACTCTACTACTGATTGCGGTTAGCGGAAAGTGGTGCATAGCCCCAATGGGTTTTTTGCTCTGGTTAGTAACTCCAGCCGTTGAAGAGACCGACCGGAAACCGAAACCGCAGATGGACGCAGATTGGGGACAGCCCGAGCGTGTCACCTTTTAGATGTAGCCCAACAGACACCCAAGTCGTTCTCATCTGCGCAAGTCCGTGTTCATCCGCGGTTCAACTGCTCTTTGGGGCTTCAACGCAAAGGCACGCAGCGTGGCGGAGCCGCAACCGAAAAAGAGCGCCGGCTTCCAGCCGGCTTTGGGGGAAAGAGGAAATGCAAAGCCGGCTGGAAGCCGGCGCTCCGACAAGAAGAGGGCCGCGGGATTCACCCGCGGCCCTCTCTGAAACTTGGAACTGTCGTTCCTTACGGGACGATCACGCGGAAGTACTTCTGCGCGCCCGAGAGCGCGTTGGTGGTGGGATTGTTCGTGCCCACCATGCTCCACGCGGCGGCCGGCCCAATGGCTGCGCTGGTTTCCAAGTGACCGCCGGACGGCGTCCAGGAGATCACGATGTTACCGGCGGACACCGCCGCTTGCAGCGTCGCGCCGGACAGCGGCGGCACGTACACGTAGCTCGAATTGTAATTGTCGAACACGCTCGTGTTGTAATACTGGAGGGTCGTCGCGCTCAACGGGTCATTGTTGTGCGCCGTCACACAAATGCCCACGTAGATTGCCGCCGGCAGGGAGTTCGATTCGCCCACCTTGGTGGGATCCTGCGTCGCCAGCAAGTTCCACGTTGTGCCGTTGGTGGAATTGTAGGCGGTGAAGACCTGGCCGGTGCGTTTGAGTCGGACCCAGGCGTTGGGATAATCCGGCGTGCTGGTGTTGCCCCAACTGGCGGACGCGCCATTGGTTGCCACGCGGGAGTTGCACTCCACCAGGCTGGCGCCGGTACCGCTGCCATCGGGGGCCATGATGCCGTCCGAGGCCAGCGGGTCGTTGATGATGTTCCAGTCGCGGCTGCCCGGATCCAGGGTTTCGCGGGCCATCAGGCCGCCCTTGGCCCAGTTGGAGGTGTGGGTGATGTACTTCTGGCGCACCACCACGTCGAAGTCATTGGTTTTCATTTCGTAACTGAAGTTGAACCCGTCGGCATTGTTCCAAATGTCACTGCCTTCGGCCGAGATGGTGTAGGCTCCAGGGCCTTCCACATACATCAGCCCTGGCTGGGCCGGATCCGGCGCTCCGGTGGTGGGGTCGGGCAGCCCGATGTCTTGGCTGGTCAAAGGCACCGTTTGGACGGCGATGGACGAACCGGCCGCCACCGCGATCCCGGAGAAGCTCTTGACGCCGTTGACTTGCACCGAAACGGGCGACGTGGGGGTGCCGCTAAAGGTCAACTGCACGCTCTTGAAGTCATTGCTGTTGATGGTGATGCCCGTAACCGTGGCCCCCGGGATGGTGTAGTTGGCCATCTGCCCCAAGGAGGCAATGTCCATCCGCTTGTTAAACGTCACGTCGATGTACTCGACCGGCGGCAGCAGATTGATGTTGGTAAAGACCGCGCCGTAAACGAGCGTCGGCGGGTTCGTGTCGGTGATCACCGTCAGCGTGGCCGGCAGGCTGTTGCTCCACGTCGGGTAGCCGAGGCCCCGGATCGCGCAGACATACTGGTCGCCGTTGTTGCTCGGCAACGCAAGCGGCGTCGTATAACTCGTCGCGGTGGCGCCGCTGATGGCCACACCGTTGCTGTACCACTGGTACGTGACCAGCGGGAAAGTCAGATAATTGCTGCCGCTATAGAATTGGCCCGTGGTTCCCGCGGGGGTCTGTGAGTCGGATGTGCCCGCCGCGGTGAAGGTGGCCGTGTAAGCACTGGTGACGGTCACACTGACCGGTTGCAGGGTGAAAGCTTCAGAAGTCGTCGGGACCGCGTTAAAGGCGATCACGTTGCCCTTGAGGGCGGTATCCGTGCCGTTGAGCGGATCGGGGTCGCCGACCTTGATGTAATTGACCTCCACGTTGTCTCCACCGCCACCTTCGTGATGAACGGCTTCCATGTAGTACTTCTTGCCCGCAGTCATCGCAATGCCGTTCGCATAGGGGACGGTGGTGCCGCCGTCGGGAGACCACTGGTCGGATCTCTTCTGCGAAACGGTGCCGGATCCAACCGCTACCCACTGCCAGGGGTTGCTCCATCCGGTTTCCTGCGCGATCAGCCGCTTGTTGGCTACCGTGTCGTCGGTGCTAAGGAACAGATCGGAATTGTCATCTGAGTTCACGAAGAAGGTGTAACTGGCCGTGGCGGGCGGGATGAAGTAACCGCTGACCCGGTTCACGTAGTTGTCGCCGTTTTCGTTGTTCACGCCCGACTCAAACGCGGGCACCGCCATGGTGAAGGCGGGGGCCCCGGCCGTCCCTGCCTCGACCGCCGTGGTGGCAGTTTGGCCCGGCCAGTATTCCATTTTGGCCCAACCCTTTTCCAGCACCGCCGCCTGCACGGTCACCGTGGCGACGGAACTGGTGATCGAGAGACCACCCTCCGCCGTGTGCGCCACCAGGTACCACTGGCTGCCATTGTCGGCCAAGGAGGTCACGAAGCCGTAAGTGGCCGAGTTGGCGTTCGTCACCGGGCTGCCGTTGCGATACCACTGATAGAGCACCGCAAACTCGCTGTCCGAGATGGCCGAAGCGCTCAGGATGGCCTGTTGGGCCTCGAAAACGGTGGTGCTGGCCGGTTGGGTCACCCAGACCAAGTTGGTCGTGGGGCTGGTGATCAAGGCGATGTTGTAATTGGTCGCTTGAAGCAGGGGCGCATCCCCGTCGGCGGGATTTGTATTGCCGGCGAACAGGTAAGTGTAGGTGGCGGTAAAGTTGTCCCCGCCGCCGCCTTGATGATGCACGCCCTCAATGTAATAAAGCTGGCCGGCCGTCAGCGAAATGCCGCTGGCGTAGGGGGTTGTCACCCCGCCATCCGGCGACCACTGGTCGGAACGTTTCTGGGCCAGCGTGCTGCCGCCGCCACTGGACTGCCACTGCCGCGAGTTGCTCCAGACGGTTTCCTGGGCGATCAGCCGTTTGTTGGCTGGGCTGCTGTCGGTGCTCAGGAACAGGTCGCTGTCGTCGTCGGAACAGACGAAGAACACGTAGTTGGTGGTGACTGGCGGAATAAAGTAGCCGCTGACCCGGTGGGCGTAGTTGTTGATGCCGTCGTTGATGGCCGCTTCAAAGCCGGGCAGCAGATTCACGCTGTTGGCCTTGCCCACGGCCCCGCCTTCCACGGTCCCCCGGGTGGCGCCGAGGAACATCTCCTCTTTCAAGCCGTTGGTGTAGGTGAGGCTCCCGGTAAGCACGGTGACCGTGCCGGTTGCGCTCGTCAGGGTGGCGGAACTGAATGGCATCACCGTCGCCTGGCAGTACACTTTTGCGCCGTTGTCAGCCGGTGTGGCCAGGAAAGTGAACTTACCCAACGTGCTGGTGGCGTTGGTCACGAGTTGTCCGTTTTTATACCATTGGTAGCTCACCGGATTGGAGAGGCTGTTGGTGACCACCATCGAGAACGCGGCTTCGGTACCGTTGTACACCGTGGTGTTCTGCACCTGCTGGGCCACGCCCACCGCGGTGGGAGCCGCAACCGGTGTGACCGAGAGGTCGGAAATAGTGGCGATGCCACCGGTGGTATCCGTGTCGTTGTGGGCGGTCACGGCCACACCGACATAGATGGGATCCGGCCACGGCGTGCCGTTGAAATCGGGCGTGGCCGTGGTCGCCGTGTCAATGTCAATGTAGGTGTTCCAGTTCGTGCCGTCGGTGCCGTATTGGATGCGGAACACGCTGCCCGCGCGGCGGATGCGCAACCAGGTATTGGGATACGTGGGGCGGGTGACGGGGCTGTTCTCGACCCAGTTGGCGCTGCCGCCATTGTTGGCGCGATACTGGTCCCCGATTTCGTTCTGGCCGGCCGAGCGAGTGGTCATGTCGGCGATGAACGCGTCGCCTCCCTGCGGAAAGGGGTTGCCCGAACCGTCATCTTGGCGGATCATCAACTCGCACTTGGTCCAGTTGTCCGGGCCGGTGAGGTTGCGCACGCGGACCACGGCGTCCCACGCCTGGCCGGACACGGAGGTGTAGTAGTAGTAACCGCCATCAACAGTGCCCCAGATGTCGGCACCGCCGCCCACGATGGTGATGGTCCCATCCGCGTTTTTGGTGGCGGAGCCGGAGAGGGTTTGCGTCCCCAGGTTCGCGCCGGTGAAGGTTTGCGCCCGGGCGGACCCCACCAGTACAAGCAGCGAGGCGGCCAGAATTCTTAGTGTGGTTGGTTTCATTGCTGTTATGCGGAACTGAGTTTTGCTTTGGTTCGGTCCACGTGGCGGAGCGGCGCCCGTTTCTGATTGTGTGGCGAAGTGTCGGCGCCGACTCAAACACGTTTCAGATGCGTGACATTACACCATCAGCAAGTCGTCTTGTCAAATCTTTTTCGCCTGGCCAAAAACGGGCCCTACTGCTGGAGATGACACGTCCTGAAACCTGTGCTATGGTCCGCGCCATGTTGACGTTCCGCCTTCGGGCAGAGGAAACCGGCCCGCTGGCCGCCGGCGGAGATTTGCGCCTTCCTTGCCGGGCGATCCACCGCGCCAGCCGGCCGCTGCTTCCCCGTCCGCCCATTCTTGAAACCATGAAGACTACGTTCCGCGCGTTCTGTGCTTTGGGTGTTTTAGGCGTTTCGGTCTGGCTTCCGCTGCCGGGCGCCGCGCAAGAGACAACGAAGAGCCGGCCTGACGCCGATCCGACGCGCGTGGTCCACGTGGACGCCGCGGCTGCCGCCCAGCTCGTGGCGGACAAGAAGGTCGCGGTGCTCGACATCCGCACGCCGAAGGAATTCGCCGCGGGCCACATTGCGGGCGCGACCAACGTCGATTTCTACGCCTCCGATTTCGAGCGGCGGCTGAGCGAGTTGGACAAGCGCCGGACGTGGCTGGTGCATTGCGCCTCCGGCGGGCGCAGCACCAAGTCGCTGGCCTCGCTCCAAAAGCTCAAGTTCCCCTCGGTGGTCCATTTGGATGGCGGCTTCAACGCTTGGAAGAAAGCCGGCGAGCCGGTCGTGAAGTGACGCCTGCTTCATCCCCATAGGCGGTCCCGGCAAGACGAATTGGGCTTGCGGCGAACTGCATCGGGTTCCCTTCACCTTGGCCCTTCTCCCCTGAGCCGCGCGCCCGTTGCGGAAAGAGGAATCCCGACGCTCCTCATTCCCGTCCAAACCTCCTGGCAAAAATGCTCCGGCCAAAATCCCCTGCTCCGATCGCCTCACGCCCCAGTCGAGGATTCGGGAATCTCCGGAAACCTTTTGCTTTATCGCGGCGCCGATTTTGGTAGAACCGCGCCCGGCCATTCTGCTCGCATGTTTGGACTCAAAAGGGAAATGGACCAGTCGCCCGCCGCTGCCCGTGTGGCGCCGTTTATCATTTTTGTGGTGCTGACGGCCCTCCAGGGCGAGTTAGGCGAGGCGTCGCGGTTTTGGATGTATCTGCTCAAGTCACTCATTGGCGTGTGGCTGATCGCGCTGATGTGGCCGCGGGTGGCGGAGATGCGGTGGCAGATGAGCTGGGAGGCCGTCGTCGTGGGCGTGGCGGTGTGCGGGATGTGGGTGGGCATTGACGGCGCCTGGACCCGGCAGGACTCGCTGTGGAGCAAACTGGGGTTCACGCATTCACCGGCCCAACCGGCGCCGCCGTGGAATCCGTTCGCGTTTTTCGGCGCCCACGCCCCGTGGGCGTGGGTGTGCGTGATCGGGCGGATCGCCGCTTCGACACTGGTCGTGCCGCACATCGAGGAGACGTTTTACCGCTCGTGGTTCTATCGTTACCTCCGCCGGACGCGCTTCGAGACCGTGCCGCTGGGGGAATTCGCCTGGCTGCCGTTCGTGGCGACCGCGGTGGTCTTTGGTTTCGCGCACCAGGAATGGCTCGCGGGCATTCTCTGCGGGGCGGCCTACCAATGGCTGGTGATCCGCAAGCAGCGCCTCGGCGACGCCATGACGGCCCACGCGATCACCAACTTCCTGCTTGGCCTCTGGGTCGTCGGGCGCGGCGCCTGGCGCTTCTGGTGAGAGGCGGATGGAAGACGACATAGCGCCCCGCCTCCGGGTCGCGGATTCAGATTCCGGTTTTGCCCCAGACGGCGCTTTCCCCTTTTCTGGTCTCGGACGCCGCTGCTACCCTGCGGCCATGCGAATTCTGTCAGGCATCCAGCCTTCGGGCGCGCTGCACCTGGGCAATTACTTCGGCATGATGAAGCCGGCCCTCGAATTGCAGGAGCAGGGCGAGGCGTTTTACTTCATCGCCGACCTGCACTCCATGACCACGCTCACCGACGCGGCGGAGCGCCGCCGGAACACGCTCGACGTGGCGCTGGACTTCCTGGCCTGCGGCCTCGACCCGCAGCGCACGGTCTTCTTCCGCCAGTCGGACGTGCCGGAGGTGCCGGAGTTGACCTGGATGCTCTCGACCGTCACGCCGATGGGCCTGCTCGAACGCTGCCATTCCTACAAGGACAAGAAGGCCAAGCTCGCCGACGACGACCTGGAAAGGGTCAACCATGGGCTGTTCGCTTACCCGGTGCTCATGGCGGCGGACATCCTCATCTACGACTCGAACCTCGTGCCGGTCGGCCGCGACCAAAAACAGCACGTCGAGGTGACCCGCGACATCGCGATCAAGTTCAATCATCTCTACGGCGAAACCTTCGTCATCCCGGAACCGCAAATCCGCGAGGAGGTCGCGGTCGTGCCCGGCTTGGACGGCCAGAAGATGAGCAAGAGTTACGGCAACACGGTCGAGATCTTCGGCGAAGAGAAGGCGGTGCGCCGAAAAATCATGGGCATCGTCACTGACAGCCGTCCGCCCGCCGAGCCGAAGCCGGACGCCGACCGAAACACCGCCATCCAGCTTCTCAGGCTCGTCGCCCCGCCCGCCGTGGCGAAGGACTACGAAGATCGCCTCCGGGCCGGGGGCCTGGGCTACGGCGACTGCAAGAAGGCGCTGTTCGAGCACTACTGGAATTACTTTGCCGGGCCGCGAACGAAGCGCGCCGAGCTGGAGCGGAACCTCGATTACGTGCGGCAAGTCTTGCGCGCCGGCGCGGCCAAAGCGCGGGCCAAGGCGCAGCAAGTCTTGCAGCGGGCGAAGCAAGCCAGCGGGCTGGAGTAAACTCGGAAGACGCCGCCTCGCGACCGGCGGCCACGGAATGGTCGCTCCACCGACGTATGTGGTGAGTTCCACCGCCGGACGAAGCCCCGGCTACTCTTTCTCCGCCGGCTTCCCCCGCTCGTGTTTCAGCAGCCAGTCGTACAGCTCGGGATTGTTGTAGGCCTCGGTCCAGGAATCGTGCTGGGCCTCCGGATAGACCGTCAACTTCACGTCCGAACAACCGGCCCGCTTGAGGGCGTTGACCATGCGCTCGGATTCCTCCAGCGGCACGACCGGATCCTTGCCACCGTGAAACGCCCAGACGCCGAGCGTCTTGAGGACGCGGGCGTTACGGGACAACAACGCGTCGATCATGTTGCCGCCACCGCAGATCGGCACCAGGGCCGCGAACTTCTCCGGGTGCGAAAGGCCCAGCGACCACGTGCCGTAGCCGCCCATGCTCAGGCCGGTGAGATAGACGCGGTTGGTATCCACCGCGTGGGTGGCGATCACGTCGTCGAGGAGTTTCAACAGCGGCTCGTTCTGCCACCGCTGGCCTTCCGGGCATTGCGGCGCGACCAGGATGAACGGGAAATCCTTCCCTTGCCGCACCAACTTGGGCGGGCCGTGGACCGCCACCTTCCACACGTCGTTGCCGCGTTCGCCGGACCCGTGGAGGAAGAGCACAAGCGGCCAGCGCTTGCCGGCGGCGTCGTAGCCCTTCGGCAGGTAAAGCAGGTATTGGAGGGTGTAGGTCTTGGTGATCGTGGCGCTCCACGTTTCCGGTTGGAGCGAGGTGGTCGTCTGGGCGGGAGCCTTCATGGGCGTGAACAGGGACAGCGCCGCGGCGCTGGCAAGGAGGATCGAGCGGAGGTTGGTTTTCATAGGGTTCATTATTTTCGTGGGCTGGAAAGGCAGTCCGGTCCCGTTTGAGTTCGGCGAGCACTCAATCCGCGGCACCACCCTGAAGGTGGGACTCGTGTGGATCGGTGGCCGGGGCATGGCGGAGGGCGGCTGCTTTGTCACATGATTTTCAGCTTGGGCAAATCCTGCGAGTCCACCAGCCCCACCGGCTGGTGCTTCGCGTTCACGACGACCAAGTCGTCAATGTTCCGCGCGTCGAAGATCTTCAGCGCCTCGACGGCCAGGGCGTCGTCCCGCACCGTGATGGGGTTGCGCGTCATGACGCTCCCCAGCCGGCGGGCCAGCAGGTATTCGTCGGCCGAGATGCAACGCCGGAAATCGCCGTCGGTGAACACGCCGGTGAGTTTGCCGCGGGCGTTGACGACGCTCAAGCTCCCCGACTTGGCCCGCGTCATCACCGGCAACGCCTCTTTCACCGTGAGATGCTCCCCCGCCACCGCGTTGCGTTCGCCGGTGCGCATGATGTCGCCAACGCGCACCAACAGCGCGCGGCCGATGGCGCCGTGCGGATGGTACCGGGCGAAGTCGCTCTGCTTGAACCCGCGCGCCTGAAGCACCGCCATCGCCAGCGCGTCGCCCATCACCAGCATCGCCGTCGTGCTGGCGGTGGGCGCGAGGTTGAACGGGCAGGCCTCCCGCGGCACGCGCACGCTGAGCACCGCGTCGCTGTGGCGGGCGAGCCGGGACTTGGCCGCGCCGGTCAAGGCGATGAGCTTGACCGCGAACCGCTTCAGCGCCGGAACCAGATTCAGCAACTCCTCGGACTCGCCGGAGTAGCTCAGCGCCAGCACCACGTCGCCGTCGTTGACCAGGCCCAGGTCGCCGTGGAGCGCGTCCACGCTGTTGAGCACGATGCTGGGGGTGCCGGTGCTGGTGAGCGTGGCGGCGATCTTTTGCCCGACGTTGCCCGACTTGCCGATGCCAACGACAATCACCTTCCCCCGCCGGCGCAACGTTTCGACGATCAACTCCACGGCGCCGTCAAACGCGGCGTCGAGCTCCCGCCGCACCGCCCGGAGGGCGGCCAGTTCGATGTCAAAGACCTTGCGGGCCTGGGCGAGATGGCTCACGG
>JAJXZI010000169.1 GCA_021780115.1 bacterium
CAACGGGGACGCTCGATTGGGTTCGCATCCCCAGCGTAATGACTCACGGGCGAAATTTGTACAAGGCAAAAATTGCCCAGCTGGAACGAGTTACGCACTTTCTCACATCAATTCCTAACCGGCATTGACCCTAGGGGACGAGGCCAGGTGGCTCGGAGCGCGGCCCCAGAACGCTCCCATCCGCTGTCGGGCAGCCGGCCTGGAGGCTGCGTTGTACCCAGGCGCAGGCACATTGAGCCAGCGCCGCTGCCCCCTCCACGCCGAGTCGATGTTTGATCTTCTCCCGGTGGCTCTCCACGGTCTTGCAACTGAGGCCGAGCCGCGCGGCCACCTCGCGCGTGCTGAGACCGGACCCCAGCAACTCAAATACGCGCAGTTCGCGGTCGGTGAGACTCTCCACCCCGCTGCGCGCGGACTCCGCTGAATCGCTCAGCAGGCGTTTGAGCAAGGGCATACTGAGGGCACGGCTCACGTAGATCTGGTTTCTCACCACGGTCCAGAAGGCGCTCAAGATTTCTTCGTCCGGCTCCGTTTTGAGGAGCACCCCCCGGGCCCCAGCCAGGAGCGCCTTCTCGGCGGCCGCCGGATGGCAGTGACACGAAGTGGCGAGAATCCGGCGCCCGGGATCGGTGACCACCAGACGGCAAACCAGATGGAACGCGTCAGTGCTGTCCCCATCGGTGTTCACCACCACGAAGTCGGGATCCTGCGTGGCGACCGCCGTCTGCGCCGCTGCCGCGTCCAGCACCTGGCCGCACAGGCGGAAGCCGCTCGGCCCATCGAGGATTTGCGCCAACCGGCGGCCGAAGGCCGCGTCCGAGTCCACCAGGAGAACCCGGACCAGCGGCTCGATATTGTGTTTGCTGTGTTTCATGATTAGCCCAGCAAAAGAATGGCCGGCCCACGCAGGCGGCGGCACAGCGGCTCCGTTCGCCTTTATTAACACTCTGGCGCCGCGCCTGGGAATCGGGGAATAGTCCTCATTTTTAGAAAGGAGAATTCCCTAAGAACCCGAGGGAAGTCGTCTTACATCGTCGACGCCGCCGCGGTGGGAGACGCCGACATCCCGCTTCGGAGACGTGAGAGGCCGGAGGGACGCGGTGTCCTACAGCGTGGTCGGGGGGTCAGGGGGCGCTTGCTCGCAAGGATCCCGGCTGCTCGCGCGCGGGGGCGGCCGCGCTCCCCAATCTTTGCCGGCAGACTTGCGGCTGAGGTCGGGCCGCAGGCGGGCCACCCAGTTCTTTCGGCCCCGCCGACTGCACCCACTGGGTGGCGCGCCGGATCAGTTCTGCCGCATTGCGCAAGCCCAGCTTGTGTTTGATGTTCTCGCGGTAGGTTTCGATGGTCTTGATACTCAGGTGCAGTTCATCTGCAATCTTGTGGCTGCTCAACCCCACACCAAGCATCTGCAACACGTGCAGTTCACGGTCGGAGAGCACCTCGACCCCCCCGTCGCGGACCACGGATTTGTTCTCGATGAGCTTGTGCAAAAGGCTAACCGTCATTTTCCGACTCACGTACATTTCTCCGGCCAGGACGGCGCGGATGGCGCCGATTGTCTCCTCCGGGGCCTCTTCTTTCATCACGTAGCCGTCGGCCCCGGCGCGCAAGGCCCGTTCCGCATACAAGGCTTCGTCGTGCTGGGAGAGGATGAGCACTCGCAACTCAGGGAAGCGGCTCTTCCAGCCCTTGATGAGATCGAACACGTCGCCGGTGCCCAGGCGCAAGTCCAGCAGCACCAACCGCGGGGCGCGCGCCTCCAGGACCTGCATGGCCGTCGGCACGCTTCCGGCCTCCCCGCACACCATCATGTCCGGCTGGCGGTTGATGAGCTGGGTAACGCCATCACGGAAGATGGGGTGGTCATCCACCACGAGGATGGGCGCCTTGTTTTTGAGATGGGATGTGGCGTGCGTCATCGGGATCAAGTTGCTTTGTGATTGTTCAGGGCCAAGCGCGAAGCGGGCAGCCGGCACGCCACCTTCACGCCGTGGCCCGGCTGGCTCTCGCAGGTGAGGCTGGCGCCGATCGTGTCGGCCCGGAAACGCACGGTTCGAAGTCCCATCCCGTCTCCCTCGGCGATCCCGGCGCGGAAGCCGACTCCATCATCTTGGATGGACAGATACAAGCCCTGGCGGTCCACAGTCAACTTCACCTGTACCCGCTGAGCCTGCGCGTGTTTGGCGGCATTGTTGATGACCTCCTGGGCGATGCGGTAAAGATGCACGCTGATTTCCGGAGCGATTTGCACTTCGGGCACATCGCAGTGAAATTCACAGCGAAACGAGAATAAAGCCTCCGAATCTTGGGTCAGCTTGTGCAAGGCCGGCACCAGGCCTCCGAGTTCCACTTGGACCGGATCCAAGCCGCGGCCGATGGCGCGGGCCTGCGCCGAGGCCTGGCTGAGCCATTGGCACAATTCGCTGGCGCTGGCCGCATGTTCAGGCGCCGTCCCGCGCAACGCCTCCTCCAGACACTTGGCTTTCATGGCGAGACCAGTGAGGTACTGCCCCAATCCGTCGTGGAGGTCGTAGCTAAACCGCCGCCGCTCGTGCGCGCTAATCTGGTGGATCTCCCTCTCGATCCGACGGGACTCAGTGACATCCAAGGCCATGGAGACCACCAGCGTGACGCGGCCAGCGCTGGAACGGACACCGGCCACAGACATGTGAGCCGTCACGACGCGCTCATCTTTCCGCAAAAACCGCTTCTCCCGCGCATAACCAGCGCGGCGGCCAGCGAACACGTCGGCCAGCAGCCGTTCGCCTTCCGCGACGTCCTCGGGATGCGTGACCTCCATAGGCCCCAGCGATAACAGCTCAGACTCAGTGCGACCCAGCATGTCGCAGTAAGCGCGATTGGCCTGGAGATACTGGCCATCCGATCCGTAGATCGCAATGCCCAGCGGGGCGGAGGCGAAGACGGCACCGAACCGCTCCTCGCTATCGCGCAACGCCTCCGCCGTGCGTTTTCGCTCCGTGATGTCCACGCCCAGGCCGCCCACGTAACGCTTTCCGGCTGCGTCCCGAAACAAGAACCTGTTGGCCAACCACCAGGAAGGACGGCCGTCGGGATTGGCGGTCCGCTCGATGACTTCGCTGGGGTGACCGCTCGCCAGCACGGCCACGTCGTTGCGGCGGAATTCCTCCGCGACGTCGCGAGGCCCCAGATCAGAATCCGTCTTACCTTCCCAGTCCTCGAATCGCACCTGGAATCGTTTCTGGAAGTTGTTACTCACGAAAACATACCGGCCTTCCGCATCCTTCATCCAGGCAATGACTGCGCTGTTCTCCAGGAACGCCCGCAGCCGCTCCTCGCTTGCGCGTAGCATTTCAACCAATTGTCGGTATCGCTGTTCGCTGGCCCGGAGTGCTGTCGTGGTATCCCGCAACCGTAGCATGGCGCGAACCCGCGCCAGCAGTTCATTCCGCTCCACGGGTTTGAGGAGGTAGTCATCCGCCCCAGTCTCCAGACCACGGACCTTGTATGTGGCATCCGTGGCCTGCCCGGAGATCAGCACGACGGAAACGTCAGGCAACCCCGCGTCAGTCTTAATCTGCCGGCAGACCTCCATCCCGCTGAGGTCAGGCAGCACGACATCGAGCAGCACCAAATCCGGCCGCCTTTCGCGCGCCATTTGCAGAGCCCGCTGGCCGGTCAAGGCTTCGTCCACCTCATAACCGGCCGCGCGCAGGGTTTCGGAAAAGACCTCCAGGACCTCAGGATTATCATCCACTACAAGGATGTGAGCCGCCTCGTTCATACTGTGCTGCCTTCTGATTCAGACCCCGATTGGGATATAAAGCACTGAACGGAATGTGAACGCAAGCACAAAATGCGCTTCTGTCGTGAGGCCGGGGGCGCGCGCCTGAATTTTTCACTCAGGCCGCGAGCGCGCGGGCGTCCTTGCGGGCGGCGGGCTGGTCGAGGCCGAATGGCCAGAAGGCGTCCCGCCGGCGGCGGGCCTGGAGGCAGCGCCCGGCCGGAATCTTTTCGGCCCCCGTCACACTCCCGAACAGGCCCGACTGCTCGCGCCGCGCGCCGATTGTTCCAAGCCGCTCGCGCCATCGATGAGCCAAACGATCTTCCGGGCGCTGCCCCGCCCCGGCCGCAGCGGGCCCCATTTGTCCATGGTTTCCCAACCCGGCGCCGCATCGGCCGGGTAATGCCCCGGATGTTTGCCCGCGTGCTAGCAGTAGTCGCCCGGCAACTCGAAGTGGCCAAAGAGTCCCTGGATTTGCACGCGGACCCGCTCCTTACACCCTTGGCCGGGCTGGGGTTGATCGGCGGCGGCGGGCAGCAGGGGGCCCACCAGCGCGTTGGCCGGTTGAAAGATCGCCGTGCGCACCAAGCCCTCCAGTTCCTGCACCAACTGGCCGGTGGGGGCCTGCGCCTGGAAGCGCGCCATCCCCTGCGCGACGGCCGGCTCCGGCGCCCGGCGGAGGTGGGGCGGCGGGCTGGCAGAGACTTTTTTTTCGTGCCCACGGCGGCCAGTTGTTCCCGGGTCCGCGCGATGACGGCTGGGGCGTTTTGCTCGACCAAGGCCTGAAACTGGGTGGGGCCGGCCAGCGCCTGGTCCCGCAAGGGCACCCGTTCGACGGGGAGGTAGCGGGTCCCGTTCTGGCCGTGCTCCCAGCGCTGGAGCTGGTAATAGGGTGTGGCCGGGTGCGCCCGGTCCTTGAAGGTATAGGCCGAGAGCTTGCCCCGCTCCATGCGGGAGAGGCGGGCGATTGGGGCCAAGAGGCCGGGGGGCGAGTCAGTTGTCATAAGTGTGACGAGCAGCCTCGTCACCACAGGCCGACCCAACAAGCCGCTTTCCGCAACTCGGAGCAATCAGTCGTGCGCCGGAATGCGCCCGGCGCTCCGTGTCGCCGCAAAGTCCGCTCGACTGTCGCGGTGCGAGCAAAAGCGAACACTTGTAGTTAGCAAAGCCGGACACCTGTAGTTTTCAAAACCGGACTTTTGCTGGCGCGGGTTGTCTTGGGCAGCAGCGGGGTTATGCTCCGCTTGTTTGAGCGGAGGATAGGGCTCTGCGGGGACGCAACCCGAGCGCCGCCTGAAGTCTGACAGACGGCAGGCTCGGCGGCGCACTGCGCGCCGTCGGGCCGGCCCTCCTGCCGGTGTCGGCCCCCAGGCGATAAGTCCAACCGTTCAAACTCCCAGCTCGTCCGGTTGGCGTTACTCTCTACGGATGAAAAACGCCAACGCTCGCATCGTCTCGCCCCGCCTTTGATCCGTCCCGTCTTGGCTCAGTTCCGCGCTCAACAGCTCTCGCCACCGGCGCCGCCCGCCAACGCCGGCTCGGGCGCACGCGCTTCTACGAACTCGACGCCGATTACCTGCGCACCTGCGCGCACCCCCCGCAAGACCTCTGGTCGTCCGGGGTCTCCGGCGGCGAGCACGCTCCCGCCGGGCCGGCAGAACCGCCTGCCCGCCTTCTTTGCCAGCGAACCGATCGCCGAGCTCCCCCAAGCCAACCCCCAGATCCGCGAACTGCGTCTCCCTCGCAACCAGCACGAAGTTCACCGCGAACGCCCGCGGAAACCCCAGCAAGCCTGGGACACCGCCCAAAAGGAAAAACGCTCCGTGCTGCGGCGCGCGCCGTACTGCCCCTGGTGGCCCTTGGTCTGGAGTCAACGCACCGAAATCAAAGTTGGCGATGACGGGGCGTGCCCCCATCGGCGCGCAACGCATCCCATTGGAAGTCCCGCCCCGCCGCAAAGTCGTCCTCTGCTACCATCCCAGCGGCCTCCATTCCGTCCTCGCCACCCAACCCGATCCCCAAACCAAACCTCCAATCCTGTTCTCCAACCTTCCCAAGCCAAACCCGCCCCCTGACCCTGTCCGCTTGAAACGGCATTGGCTCTGCCGGCAGGTCGCTTCCACCGGGCCGCTGCCGATCGGCTCGCCCCGCCGCCGCCCCGCCCGGTCGTCCCGCCGCGCCTGGGGTGCGTGAAAGTAATTCCCTTCGCGCCTCACCACCGCCTGCGCCGCCGGGCCGGGGGGCAGGCTCTGCAGGAGGTCTTCCCATTGCCGGATCCCTTTCCCCGGCGACTCGTTTTTTCCGTTGTTGCACCCAGGGCGGCAACCCCGCCTTGAGTTGTTGGGCCTCTTCACCGAAGAGGGCCCGGCCCACCGCCGCCAAGTGTTGCGCGGCGCGATAGAAGTCCAAGCGCTGGCGGGCCGGGGGGAAGCGGTCGTGGGCCAGCCGCCAGATCCCCACCGCCCCGTCGGCGATCACCAGCGCCCCGGCCGCCGGGCCCCGGCCCCGGCGCAACGCCTCGGCGGGGAGTTGTGCGCGCAACCCGTCGCTCCCGGCGCGCGTGGCCACAAAGCCTCGCTCGCTGGTCACGGGGCGGCCGCCGGCCGTTTGCCCGCGGTAGTCCAAGCCGAAGACTGTGCCGGGGTAGACCCAGTGCCAGCGTCCGGGCTCCTGGCCTTGGCCGCGCCGGGCCGCCGGGCCGCCCCAGGCGTCGCGTTCGCGCATGTTCCAGGCGTCGATCTGAAGAATCATCTGGCAGGGGATCCCAGCTCAGTTCGGGTTGTTGCTTCTCTTGGGGCGGGGCGGTGGCCGGGCGGTCCAGTGGCCGGCGCCGGGCTGGAGCGCGTTGCGGGTCTTCGCGGTCCAGCGGGGCGCGGGGCAGCTTCACGCCGGTCAGCCGTTCCCACACGACACTGGCTTCGCCGACCGGCAGCTGGGTCACCACCAGCGCGGCCATCTCCTGCACCGCGGGCGCGTAGCCGGCGGTGTCCGCCCAACCCAAGGCGGCCTCGGCGGGGCAGCGCCCTTTGTGAGAGCGTTTGCACTAGCCCCGGGGGCGACGCACCCGGATGGCGCCGAAGCGGGTCTCGCAGCGGCGCGCCTGGTCGGGGCTTGAGCCGGCTCAAGCGGTGGGCCGCAGTGCGGGCAGCGCGGCGGGGTGGCCTCGGCCTTCTGCTGGGCGCCCGTTTCGGTGGCTTGGGGCAACAGTTCCCGGGCCTAGGCGGCGACGGGGGCCTCGACGTGGCCGAGGTTCTGGTCGCGCGCCTGGACGAAGCGGCCGACGGTGCCGGTCAGGGCGACGGCCAGTGGGGCGGCCGTCCCGGTGAAGGATTCGGGGCGGGCGCAGCGCGCACAAGGACAACGGGAGGAAACCACACCGGACTTGGTCATGCCGCCCACTTAACCCCCCTCGCCCGTGCAATAAAGTGGGATGCGCACACTGCATGGCACGACTTCCAAATGAGCTTGCCGCGCACGCGAATTCGCTCATAATAGCTCCCTGACTGAACGTGGCGGACGGGGTTCGCAACGGGCGTTTTTTGCCAGCGTTGTTGCGTATTATCCGGTGAATTGGTCTTCGTGCGGATAGTATAGAATACAAGTATAGAAAAGTTACATTTGAAGAATCTAAAGACAGCGTTTTATTTCAGATTTATCCCTGGAACGTGACCGCGGTTGAGATGGTGTTAATACTTCGCCGATTGCTGCGGCCGTCTGCGCGGCCCGGTGAAGGTGCTGTTGGACGGCTGCTCGATCCAACGGGATGGAAAAGTCGTTGAGTTTTGCCGCCGCTATCGGCGGCTGCATTGGGAAAAAGGTTTCCGGCCTACGCGCCGGAACTCAACCAGAAGAGTGCGTCTAGGCGCACACGAAGCGAAGGGTCGGCAACGCGAGCGTGGAGAGCCGGGATGAACTGTTGGAATTGACGGTAGACGCGCTCTGGGCGCATGTCTGGCGCAGCTGCTAAACATGGATTGATTTTGAATGATTAACTCCATATCCATTATTTATGCGGAACTCAATAAATCGGTATTAGTGGAAGGGTGGCTGAGTGGTTAAAGGCACCTGACTCGAAATCAGGCGTAGGCGCAAGCCTACCGTGGGTTCGAATCCCACCCCTTCCGCCACCCTTTTGCCAGTTCTTCAGAAGCCGGCAGATAACAGAGACTTAGATCGATTTCTCCTTTGCCGACGACGATCTTGTCCGTGATCGCTTCCACGATGGACCGCTTCTCATCGGGTGCCATCTTCGTCCACAGGTTGGCCAAATTTCGCGCCTCGGCGGCGATTTCGCCCGCGGAAAGCGTCTTCACCTTGCCCGCGTCAATCTCGGCTTCCAGTTTCGGCAGGGACTCCTCGATTTGTTGCCGCCGGTCTTCCAGCGGACGGAAAAAGCGGCCGAATTCCTCGCCTTTCAGGTGGCCGTCCTGATACAGCCGATACACCCGGTCGATTTCCCGCTGGAGCTTCTCCATTTCCTGGCGTTGCGCTCTGAGCAGTTCTTCCTTATCGGCCAAGGCGCGATCCGAATCCTGGAGATGCTTCGCCACCAGTTCTGGCGACACGAAGTAGGCTTGAAGCTCGTCGTGGAAGATGCCCTCGATGTCGGCAATCGGAATCTTGTTGCGGCATTTCCGGCACACGTATTTGGGGCTGTTCGACGGCACGTACATTTTTTCGCCGCACTGGCAGTACGCGAGGCCGGCGAAAAGCTGCACGGCCTTCTTCGCCCTGGGCCGTCCGTCCCGAAGCGGCGGGCCAAGGAGCCTGTTGCACTGCTCCCAGACCTCGGCCGGAACCAGCGGCTCGACTTCCGTAAGCACCCACGCCTCCTCTGGCTTTGTCGTCCAGCCCCCGGACTGGCCGTCGCGGGTCGTGTAGTTCGCGCGGTGGATTCCCTTCGCGGTGGGATCCTGAAGCAACCGGCCCACGGTCTTCGCGGTGAAGCGCGCCCCTTTCCTGGTCCGATGCCCGGCCTGATTCAGGAGCCGGACGACCGTCTTCTTGCGGCGGTGTTCGAGGAACAGGTCGTACATGAGCTTCCGCACCGGAGCCTCCTGCGGATGCGGCACGAGTTTCTTTTCTTTCCACTGATACCCGAAGGGCGCCGGCCCTCCGAGGGGTTTCCCCAACTTGGCGCGAATCGCCACCGACGCCTTCACCCGGTCCGCCGTCTCGTCGCGTTCCCACTGAGCGAGGGCAGCGATCATGGTGTAGAAGAGGCGGCCGGCGGGCGTCGAGGTGTCGATCTTCTCCTGGAGCGAAATCATGTCCGCGCCATGCGTGCGGAAGAAGTCGGCG
>JAJXZI010000020.1 GCA_021780115.1 bacterium
CACCTTGGCTTTGAAGGCTCCACTGTGCCTTTTTCGTTGTCGCTTCATCGGTGTCCTACAGGTTGGTTTATGGTTTCTTATCAGTCACCCTCTAAACCACCTGTCCAGTTTTCCGGGAGCACCATACGCCGAGCGCCGCCGGCTGGATCTGGTCCGAGCCTTCACGCTGGTCGCCATAACGGACGAACGTGTGCAGTGCCGACAATTCGCCGACCATGTCGGAGATCAGGTCGTTCAACTCGGCCCGGTCGCTCACGCGTTCCACCAGCGGCAGGTACTTTTGGCGGATGGCCGACCAGTCCACCCCGTTCAGGTTGCGGTCGTAAAAGTAGTCCCGGATCAGGCGCCAGGACTCGACAAAGATCTGCCGCCATTCCTCGCGCGGAGCGAGCGGGAAGGTCCACCCGTCGAGCTTTACCTGTTTCTCCTCGAGTTTGGCCGGCGCGGCGCCGTCCGAGGCGATGACGTAGAAGGTGTCGCCCTTCTGGAGGAACAGCTTCTTGCGGTCCAGCGAAAGCTCGTAGCGCTTCACGTCTTCGACCAAGGTCTTCGGTTTCGGATCGGCGGCCGTGATCTCCAACTGCTTCAAGTGCCGCTTGGAGTCGAAGGACGGGTCCCGCGCGACCCAAAGCAGATACTTCGGGGTGACGGCGAGGGCGCTGTAGTTGCCTGAAGGCACCGGGACTTCTTCGACACGTTCCCGCAGCCCGGCGAGGTCGATATTGACCTTCACGCCGGCGGCCTTGTTCGTGCCCGGGCCGCCATCGTCGAGAATCTTGGTCGCGCCCGCGCGCGGGCCTTCCGCTTGGGTTGGATCCTTCGCCGGTTTATCGGCGTCATTCTTTGTCTCCGGTTCCGCCGGGGCCAGTTCATCCTTCGGCCGGAACGGCGACCGCAGCCCAACCGTCAGGGCGACCTGGTAGATCTTCGTTGTCTCCGTGAAGAATGGTTCCGGTTGGCGCAGGCCCCACGGACTGGAGACGAGCGAGCGCAGGTTGCGATCCGAGAGGAAATAAAGCCACTTGCCGTCCGGCGACCACGCGGGGCTGAAGCTATCCACGCGGTCGCTCGTGACGACGGCGCGCGTGCCGTCCGCAGCCCGGTATAGGTGAATCTGCCGGTAGGTGTTGGTCGCCGTCTCCACGAACGCCAGCCACTGACTGTCAGGCGACCAGGTCAGGTCGGCGAATGCGTCCATCGTCGAAGTCGCCACCAGCGTCGGCGTCTTCGAGCCGAGTTTGAAGACCCACAGTTGCTGGTTTTTGTCGTACCACGCGAGCCATTTGCCATCCGGCGACACTTCACCGGCGAAACGGAAAATCTTCCCGCCGGATGTCACCGCCGCGGGCTTGCCGACACCGTTGGCGGGGAGCTTCCAGAACTCCAGTTCACCGGTTTCGTCCGACAGAGCCAGGAGCGCCTTGCCGTCGGGCAGGAAGGCTGCTTGCCGGTACCGGACACCTGGTTGGCGCGGGATTTCCACGAAGCGCCCTTGTTCCGCCGGAGCGACGAAGACCTGTCCGCGCGCCGTCAGCACCACCCGGTCGCCGTTGGGCGAGAGGTGCGCGGTGGTGAGGTAATCGAGCGGCTTCTTCACCCACTTCTCGCGTTCCTAGTCGAAGTCCGAGGCGAGCGTGATCGGGATGAGCCGGTCCGCGCCGGCGGCGATGTCGAAGAGCCGCAGGTCGGCGCCTTGCTGGTACACGATGCGCCCGTGGTGAAGCGAGGCGGACTTCACATCGTAGTTTCGGTGGCGCGTGAGCTGTGTGCGATCGGTGCCGTCCGGCGCCATTGACCAGAGGTTCATCACCCCGTCGCGGTCACTGATGAAATAGACCCGGCCCTGCCACCACATCGGGTTCTTGCTCGTGCCCTTGAAATCGGCCGTCAGCGCAACGGCCTCCGGTTGTCCCGCCGTGAAGCGCCACAGGTTTTGCGCGGTGCCGCCTTGGTAGCGCTTGGTGCTGCTGCCCTGGAAGGGCAGGCGCGTGAAGAACAGCGTTTTGCCGTCCTCGCCGAACACGCCGTCGCTCGCCTGCGCCAGCGGCAGCACCTCGCGGCGACCGGTCTTCGGGTCGAGGCTCGCAAGCTGATCGTTCGGCAGGGTGGAATAGCCGCGCGTGGCGTACAGGATGCGCCCATCGGGGGTCCAGCCGACCACGATCGATCCGGCGCCGTCGTAGGTCTGGCGCGTCGGCAGGCCGCCTTCCAGGGGCATCGTGTAAACTTCGGTCGGGCCTTCGTATTCCGCGGAGAAGGCCAGCGTGGTTCCGTCCGGCGAGATGGCGGCGTGTGCTTCCTCGCCCGGGTGGCTGGTCAACCGTTGCGCGACTCCGCCCTTGGCTGGCACGCGCCACAAGTCGCCTTCGGCGGTGAAGACCACGGTGTCTCCGTGGAGGGTGGGGAAGCGGTAGTAGCCGTGAGGTCCATCCGCCCTCAGTGCGAGGGGGAGCAGCCAGCAAAGAAGCAGAATCAGTCGGCGCATCGCAACACAGCCCGGTTTTTGGAGTTGGCGGCGCTGAAGATTGTCGCTCAGAGGGCGCGAGGCGAGCAGAATCTTGACGGGCGCGTTCGCCCGCCCCGACAGCGGCACCTCACGGCTGCTGGACGATGCGATAGAAGCGATACGGGTAGTGGGCGGCGTCCGGATCGGTGAAGTTGAGCAGCGTCGAGGAAGCGACGTTCGTGCTCAGCGGAATCCAGTTCTTCAAATCCGTGGTGGCCTGCAAGACGTAGCTGGTCCCCACCAGCGCCAGCGCCTGTAGCCGAGGCGGGCCGTTGGTGGAGGAGTTCGCCAGGAACTGGGGCGGCTGGCGATAGATCGGATAGAGCTGGTTGGATGGAATGACGGTCTTGCCCGTGGAGGGGCTGCTCCAGGAAAGGTGGGCCGCGGCGTCGCCGGTCTGGTGGTAATGCTCCAGCTTGAGGAGGTGCTGTTGCCCGGCGACGAGCGCGATGGATCCGCTCCATTCCGTCAGCGGTTGGTCCGCCCACTGGTCCACGAGCAACTGCCCGCTCACCCACAAGCGCACGCCGTCCTCGGCGCTGACGTAGAAGGTATAGGTCTCGTTAAACTGCGGTTGCACGGTGCCCGTCCAGCGCACGGCAAAAGGCCCGGAACCCAGACTCGGATCGGGCGGATAGGCGCCCCAGTCGAAGTCCACGGTCGGATCGGTGCGGGTCAACGTGGGCGGATCGGTGAGCGTGGAAGACTGGTTGGCGTAATAAGCGCCGGTCAGGCCGGTGCCGGTGCCGTCCAGCGCGATGGTGTAGGTGGCGCTGGCCACCGCGCTGGCCACCGCGCCCGCCGCGAACGCCTTGGCGCTGAGCGTGGCCGAACTCGCCAAGACCACGGGTTGGGTGTAGAGAAGCGAGGCCGTCGTCGGCTCGGTGCCGTCCAGCGTGTAGTAAATGCTCGCGCCGGGAGTGGTGTCGGCCAAGGTGACCGTCACCGTGCGGCCGAACGCGCCGGCCTCCGGCGCGAGCGTGGGGGTGGCGACGAAGGTGCCGTTGCCGAACACTGCCACGGCGTACTGGGCGCCCACGTACACCTTGCCGTTGGCGACGGTCGGAACGCTGAATTTGACCGGGGCGCCGGGTGCGTCGCGCGTGCCGGCCTGGCTGCTGCCATAGAGTTCCTGCGCCAGATTGGTGGCGTTGTAGGCGCGCAAGATGGCCGGCCCGCCTTCGTAATAGCCGTCGGCCTGGATGGCCCAGACGATGGCATTGTTCGTTCCGTCGGCCGAAACGCTCGGCGTGGCCCCGAGCTCGACAAACGGCGTGGCGCCCTGCGACGCGGGCGTGGCCTGGAGCACTCCGTCGGAGAGGGTGAACGCCTTCATCACGTCGTCCATTCCGCAATAATACAGGGTGGAGTTGAAATAGGCCGGCGTGGCGAAACACTGGCCGATGGCGCCGGAAACTTCTCCCGCGATTTGAGTGTCCGCTTCGGGATTGAACTGGCCCAGGTTGTCCCGGTCGAGGAGATAAATCGTGCCTTCCTTGCCCGCGCCGACCAGCAGATGCGGATGGTTGGCGTTACCCACCGCATCCGGCAACACGACGGCCCCCCCGGAGCCGAGATCGACGTCATAGGTCTCCAGGGCCGCCTGATCGGAAGGGGTGAAGTAATCGGCCAGCGCCAGCCCGTTGGTGGTGGAGAGCTTGACGAAGCTGTCGCCCAAGTTGTTGTGGGCGGCGTCAAAAGTGCCGTTGCCAGTCAGGAAATAAACATTACCTAGCGCGTCCCCCGCGGGGCCGCCGCCGGACTGCCAGATGGCGCCGTCCGAGCCGTTCGGCGTGGTGTTATAGACGCCGGTCTGCGTCAACGTCCGGGCGTCGTAGGCCAGCAACCAGCCATGATACGGAGGCGTGTCGCAATTCGAGCCGAAGGCGATCAGCACCAGCCCGTTGATCAAGAGCAGTCCCGGTCGGCTGAGATGCTGCACGGGAACGAAAGGCACGCGCCCGGCGCCGTCGGTCCCGTCGCCCGTGCCGGCGACGCTGGCCTGGAGGACGACCGGCCCGCCGAATGTCTCGGCCCCGGTGGCCACGTCCAGGGCGTGCAGCCGGTAAACGAAGTTGGTCGCGCCGCCGACCACCTCTTTGGTTTCCGCCACGACGTAGAGCGTGCCGCTGGCGGGATCAATGACCGGCGTGCTGGTGATGCCCAGTTCCGGGACGATGGCCGAGCAGCCGGACACATCCCAGTAGGAGACGGGGGTGATCCCCGCCGCCGGATTGATGAAGCTGACCTGCCACAGCGGCGCGGCGTTCGATCCCTCGTTGCTGTCCGCGTCGAACGCATAAACGCTGTCGTGCTCGGTGGCGACGTACACGACGTTATGCGTTCCCTGGCTGGGAATGGCCACGTTGGCCAGGACCAGCGGCTGGGCATAGACGTAACCGTCCACGGCGTAGGAGAACAACTTGCCGAAGCTGTTGGTGTTGACGTTGGCCAGTGTGAGCGCGGTCTCGTTCGGGTTCTGCCCGGTGCGGGCGTTGTCGTTGTGGTAGGTGAGGACGCTCACCCCGCCGGCCTCCGCGGCACAGGCCGCCGCCGCGAGGACCAAACCGGCCACGAGGCCCGCTCGCGCTTTGGGCTGCCGGCGCACGTGCCCGCCCGGCCGCCGCGCGCCGGGAGGCGGATCGTTGACTCTGTCGGATGTTCGGAGGCCAAAGGAATGGACCGGGTTCATGGAGGGGGTGTGACTTCGAAGTGCGGTTACTGCCGCTGAGTGTAAGGACGATGCCGAAAAGCGCGGGGAAGCCATCAATCCGGCTGGGACCGCCGGGGCGGCAAAATTCGGGAGCGCCCGCCCAAGGACCGGGTTCCGGCCGCACTGTTGGCGCAAGTGCGGCCACCGGCCGGGAATGCGATGGTGGTAGATCGTTTGCGGCTCATCAGCTTTTCATTGCGACGCACCCCCAGACGGGCTCGGCGAAAGCTTGGTTACATCGTCCCAGATGGCCGCACGACCGGACTTGGACACGCCGCCGCCGGCCCCGCCCGCGCCTGACGATTGGTTTGACCGGCCGGGCGGAAGTTCTTCACACTGCCGGCATGGCGAACACGTTCGGGCATCTGTTTCGCATCACCACCTGGGGCGAGTCCCACGGCGGCGGCGTGGGCGTGGTGGTGGACGGCTGCCCGCCGCGGCTCGAACTGAGCGAGGCGGACATCCAGCCGGACCTCGACCGGCGCCGGCCCGGCCAGTCGAAGATTGTCACGCCGCGCAAGGAGTCCGACACGGTCCAAATCCTCTCCGGCGTCTTCGCGGGCCGAACGCTCGGCACGCCGATTTGCCTGTGGGTGCGCAACGAGGACGCGCGTCCGGAAGCGTACGCGGAAATGCAGACCAAGTTCCGTCCGTCGCACGCCGATTACACCTACTTCGCCAAATACGGCCTCCGCGCCTGGCCGGGCGGCGGCCGGGCCAGCGCGCGGGAAACCATCGGCCGCGTGGCCGCCGGGGCAATTGCCCGCAAAATCCTGCGCGAACGTCATGGCGTCGAAGTGCTGGCCTACGTGACGCAGGTCCAGCGGATCGCCGCGCAGGTGGACCGCGAGAGCGTGACGGCGCGTCAGGTGGAGGCGAACCTCGTCCGCTGCCCGGACGCGGCGGCGGCGGAGCGGATGATCCGCCTGATCGAGCGGACGCGCCGGGCCGGCGACAGCGTGGGGGGGATTGTGGAAGGCGTGGCGCGCGGCGTGCCCGCGGGCTGGGGCGAACCGGTCTTCGACAAACTCGAAGCCGACCTGGCCAAGGCGATGCTCAGCCTGCCCGCCGCGAAGGGATTCGACATCGGCTCCGGCTTCGGCGGCGCGCGGTTGACCGGCCGGCAGCACAACGACGCCTTTCGCGCTCGCGGCGGGAAGGTGTTCACGACGACGAATTTCTCCGGCGGCATCCAGGGCGGCATCAGCAACGGCCAGACGATTTACTTCCGCGTCGCCTTCAAGCCCGTCGCCACGATCATGCACGAGCAGGACACCGTGGATGAGGCGTTGCACAACACCACCCTGACGGGTCGCGGCCGCCATGATCCGTGCGTGCTGCCCCGGGCCGTGCCGATGGTCGAGGCGATGACCGCCCTGGTGCTGGTGGACCACGCGCTGCGGCAGAAAGCGCAGTGCGGATGAACGGCCAGGCAGACGTTCCACTGCACCGACGGGCACGCTCCCGCCACAACGGTCTGGCCTTCCGGTAAACCGTTCCGGCACGTTTCTGCCCCCCCATGACCAACACCTGGCGAGCCAAAGCTTGGGACCTGCTCGAAGAAGGAAGGACGGATTCGTGGGCCCGCACCGCGGTCAAGGTCTTCCTGGGGGCGGTCATCATCGGCAGTGTCGCCGCAGTCGCCACCGAAACGCTCCCCGCGCTGGCCCGCCGCGCGGACGCCTTCTTCGCGCTCATCGAGCGGATCGTCGTGACCATCCTGACGGTCGAGTATGTGTTGCGTTTTTGGGTGGCGCCACAGGATCCGCGCACCGGACCGGGCCGCCCGTGGCGCGCGCGGCTGCGGTACGCCCTCTCGCCGCTGGGCGTCATCGATCTGCTCGCGATCCTGCCGTTCTACGTGGATTGGCTGCTGCCCGGCGATCCCGACTGGCTGCGCGTGCTGCGGCTGTTCCGGCTGCTCAAACTGGCCCGTTACACGCCCGCCTTGAGTCTGTTCGCGGCGGTGCTGCGCAACGAGCGGCGCCTGTTGCTGGCCACACTCTGGGTCATCGTCGTGCTGCTCATGTTCGAGGCGGCGGTCATGTTTGCGCTCGAACGGCACGCGCAACCCACCGTGTTCGCCAGCATTCCCCACGCGATGTGGTGGGCGATCGTGACCATCGCCACCGTGGGCTACGGTGACATGGTGCCCGTCACCCCGCTGGGCAAGCTGTTTGGCGGGCTGGTCATGGTGCTGGGCATCGCCCTGTTCGCGGTGCCGGCGGGCATTCTGGCCAGCGGGTTCGCCGCCGAGTTGCGCAAGCGCGATTTCGTGGTTACCTGGCAAACCGTGGCCCGGGTGCCGTTGTTCGCCGGGCTGGACGCCACGGCCATCGCCGACATTGCCCGGCTGCTCAAGCGCCAGGTCGTGCCCGCCCGGTTCGCCATCGTGCGCCGCGGCGAGCCGGCCGACGCGATGTTTTTCATCATGTCCGGCCAGGTTGAGGTGGACGTGCAGCCGCAGCCAATCCGGCTCGGGGCAGGGCATTTCTTCGGCGAGGTCGCCCTGCTGCGGGACACCGTGCGCAACGCCACCGTGACCGCGCTGAGCGAATGCCAACTGCTCTCCCTCGGCGTGGCGGATTTCCACGGCCTGCTCAACGCCCAACCGAACTTGAAAGCGGCCCTCACGCGCGTCGCCGACCACCGCCAATCCAGCCGCGCCCCGGCGGGGCCGACTCCGCCGGATGGTCCGGCCGAGGCCCCGCAAACAGGTTAAGCCCAATTCCGCTTGGGAATTGGACCAGCATTGGGGGAAGCGAATCCACGACCCCCACGCCGTGGTTTGCTCCGTGAACGCGGGCGCCGACAAGAAAGCGAGTCCCGCCTGCGGGACTCGCTGCGCAAAACCGTGGCCGGACTGGCTTACTTGTCCTCCGGAATCCGCATGCTGTAGAACGAGCGGTAAACGAAGACCAGCGCGACCAGGAAGAAGACCACGCCGATGCCCACCTTCGCGGCGGCATGATCCTTCTGCATGGTTACCGCGATCTCGGTCGCCAGCAGGCCGAAGAGCGTGGTGAATTTGATCACCGGGTTCAGCGCCACGGAGGAGGTGTCCTTGAACGGATCGCCCACGGTGTCGCCGACCACGGTGGCGGCGTGGAGGTCAGTGCCTTTCTGACGGAGGTCCACCTCGACGATTTTCTTGGCGTTGTCCCACGCGCCGCCGGCGTTGGCCATGAAAATGGCCTGGAACAAACCGAAGAAGGCGATGGCCACAAGGTAGCCGATGAAGAAGTAGGAGTTGAAGAAGGCCAGCGCCAGCGCCATGCAAAAGATCACGATGAAGATGTTCCACATGCCTTTCTGCGCATAGACAGTGCAGATGCGGACGACTTCCTTGCTGTCCTTTTCCGAGGCGGTGGTGGCGTCCAGCTTCATGTGCTCCTTGATGTAAACGACCGCGCGGTAGGCGCCGGTGACGACCGCCTGGCAGGAAGCGCCGGTGAACCAGTAGATCACCGCGCCGCCCATGAGGAGGCCCAGAATGATCTCCGGCTGCACGAGGCTCAGATGGCCGATGACGCCGCCGAACATGTTTTCCAGCAGCATGATGATGCCAAATACCATCGTCGTGGCACCGACGACGGCGGTGCCGATGAGCACGGGCTTGGCGGTCGCCTTGAAGGTGTTGCCCGCGCCGTCGCCTTTTTCCAGTTGATACTTGGCATTCTCGAAGTCCGCTTCGAATCCGAATTGGCGCTTGATGTCTTCCTTGATGCCCTTGCGCCCTTCGATCTGGCTCAATTCATAGACGGACTGGGCGTTGTCCGTGACCGGGCCGTAGCTGTCCACGGCGATGGTCACCGGTCCCATGCCGAGGAAGCCGAACGCCAC
>JAJXZI010000222.1 GCA_021780115.1 bacterium
AGACGAGGGGCAAGAGGTAGGCGTGAAGACCCTCGTGGAACCAACTCAGGTCGTGGATGTCCTCAGCGAACTGGTCGGTGCGCTTTGCAACCTGGAGGACTTGGCCCGCGTGGCCCATTCGCTGGGCGAGGTGGTGGGGCTGGGCTTGCGCAACCTGGCCCACTGCCCGGTGGAGTTGAGCCTGATGCCCAAGAGCACCCGGCGCTGGCAGACCTTCAACCAGAAGAAGCCGTATTTCATGGCGACCGTCTTCTGCCTCACCCTGGTGGTCTTTGCCAGCGGCTACCTCTTCAACAAACTGGCCCTGGACAAGCAGCAGGACCTGGAGAAAATCAAGGCGGAGATCGATCCCAAGCAGCAGAAACAGGCCCAGTTCGAGAAAGTCATGGCCGAACTGGCCCGGCTCAAGAACGAGAACGCCACCATCGTCGGCTGGATGGAGGACCGTTATTACTGGGCGGACCTGCTGACCGAGTTGCGCCAGGTGCTCATCCGCACGGAGGCCGGCACCAAGGCGCGCTTTGGCGGCCGGGACACCGGCGTCTGGATCGAGAAGCTCCTCAGCGCGGAGCCTGCGGGGGGCGCCAGCGCCGATGCCTTTGGCGCGACGGAGGGCACGCCGAGCACCCCCGCCTCGGCGACTTCGGGCATGACCGAGGAGCAGCGAAAGGCCTTTCAACGGCGCTATGGCATCTTCATGCCCGGCGGCCGGTCCGTGCCCGCCCCGGCCGCGACCGAGGTCACGACGGCGCCCGCCAGTGCGACCGCGGTGGTGGCGCTGGCCACCAGCTCGAGCAATGAGGTTTCCACGATCAAGCTGGTCTGCCGGGCCGTGAGCCTGTCCAGCGCGATCGCGGACGCCAACACCACGACCGCCTTCACCTTCCTCCACGAACTCGAGGCCAGCCCGTTCAGCTCCGTCGATCCCAAGGATCCGACCCGGTTCGACGGCGGGATCGGCACCGACGAACCCCCGGGGACGTTCACCTTCTCGGTCATCTGGAAACTCAAGCGGCCCCTCAAGCTCTGATATGTCCTGGATCAAGCGCAACCTGTATTTCGTCATCGGCACGTTGGTGGCCGTGGTGCTGACCGGGCTGGCCGTCTTTTACCTCTTCCAGAACCTGGCGGCCAACACCAAGGGTTTCCAAGACTGGAACCAGGCCTACAGCGACCTGAAGCAACTTCAGGACAAGACCCCGCACCCCGGCGACAAGACCGTCAACAACATCCAGAACGGCCAGAACCAGCAGGCCCAACTGCGCTGGGAGCTGGCCCAGGCGCGCACCCACTTCGCCCGCATCCCCGCCATCCCCGACACGCCGACCGTCGGTGGCGAGGATTTCACCTCGGAACTGCGCACCACGCTCAGCGAAATGCGCCGTCGGGCGGTGGAGGAGAGCGTCACCTTGCCGTCCACGAACTACAACTTCACCTTCGAGTCCATCCTGCCCCAGATCACCTTCTCCCAGCGCAGCCTCCAGGCGCTGGCGGTCCAACTCGGGGAGGTCAAGGCCCTCTGCAATGTCCTGTTTGACGCCAAAGTCAATTCGCTGGAGAACCTCCGCCGCGAACAGGTCTGCCGCGAGGACCAGCCGGACAAGGCGGCCACCGATTACTTGGACGCGCATTCCGTCACCAACGATCTGGCGGTGATGTCCCCGTACGAAATCACCTTCCGCTGCTTCAGCCCGGAGCTGGCCGCCGTGGTGGCCGGGTTCGCCAATTCCACCAACGGTTTCATTATCAAGACCATCAACATCGAGCCCGCGCCCCCGGTGGCCACCGAGGAGACGCCCACCCTCCAGCCCACCTACGCCGCGCCGGCCGCGGGGCCGGCGACGCCGTCGGCTTCCTCGGTGGCGGACATGTATCGCCGGCGTTATGGCATCGCTCCGGGAGGTGGGCGCAGCGCCGACCGTTACAGCACCGCGCCCCGGCCGCCACCGCCACCGCCGCCCGTTTACGCCCCGCCCGCCGTCACGCCGGGCGCCGCCCCGGCCGCGCCCAAGGGTCCGCAAACCATCCTCGATGAGAAGCCGGTCAAAGTCACCCTGCTGGTGGAGGTGGTGAAGCTGACCGGCCTTCCGGGGGCCGGCGCCCCGGCTGGCCCCGCCCGGAGCAAACCGTCCCGTCGGCCCTAGCACGCATGAATTTCCTCAAGAAACACTACGAGAAAGTCCTGTTGGGCGCGGTGCTCGGCGGGCTGTTAGCCGCGGTGCTGTTGCTGATGTTTAAAATCAACCAGGAACGATCCGACATGGAGGACATGCGGAACAAGATTCTGACCAAGCGCGTGCAGCCGCTGCCGGCGCTGGACACCAACGTGTTTGTCACGGCCGAGGCGCGCAGTGAGACGCCGCTTCAATTGAGCTTCGCCGCCCCGCCCCACAATCTCATCAACCCGGTGCGCTGGGTGAAAACCCCGGACGGCGCCTGGATCAAGGAAGTCACCGGCCGGGAGCTTGGTCCGGAGCGCCTCGAGGCGACCAAGATCACGCCGCTCTACACCACCATCAGCCTGGATTCCTACAACAGCGCTGGCTCGAATTACCTGATCAAAGTCGAGCGCCAGACCGAACGGGCGGCCAACAAGCGCAACGTGTCGCACTACGTCGCCGTCGGGGGCAAGACCGAGACGTTCACCCTGCTGGACGTCAAAGGCCCGCCCGACAAACCCACCGCCCTGGGGCTGGAACTCAAAGACACCGGCCTCAAGGTGAACATCGCGCCCGACGCGCCCTACCGGCGGATCGACGGCTACATGGTGGACTTGAAGTACGACCTGGAGAAACACCGGCCGTGGCGCGACGAGCGCGTGGGCAGCAAGCTGGCGTTCGCCGGGGACGTATTCACCATCGCCTCGATAAATCTCGTTGCCACCAATCAGTACGAGGTTGTAGTGTCCGCCAAGTCAACTGGTAAGAAAACGACCATTAAGTACAACGCTGTACCCTGAAGCCATGACTAACGCCGTCAAGATCGCCGCCGTTTCCCTGCTCTGTTTCGCCGCCGCCGTTCCCCTCCGTCTGTGGGCGGACGACGCGGGCAGCACGGTCGTCCAGGAAGCCGTGCGCCGCCAGGCGTGGACCGTCGAGTTGCGCCAGAAGCTGGCCCAAGCCCAGGGAATGGCGGAACGCAAAGACCTGGCCGGCGCCGCCAAGCTCTACGAAGCCTGCTACGATCTGGTGCAGCAAATCGGCAGTGGGATCGACGCCGAGCGGCAGGTCACCGTGGCCGGGTTGGTCGGCGTGCGCCTGGAACTGGCCCGCCAGGCCGCCGCCCACGGCGATTACAAGGAGGCGGACACCCAAGTCCGGGACGCCCTGCGCGTCTCCCCGCGGAATCCCGAGGCCGTCGCCTTCAAACAGCAGAACGACCACACCCTGGACCAGTTGGCCGGCCACATCCCCAGTGACGAAGTGATCTCCACCATTCCCACCGTCCGCAGCAACAAGGTGGACTCCCTGACGCTCGTGCAGGATGGCAAGCTGCTCTACGAGATGGGCAAGCTCGATGATTCCGAGCTCAAGCTGCGGCAGGCCCTCGCCGTGGACCCGGACAACAAAACGGCCTATTACTATCTAAACTTGGTCCAGGAAGCCCGATACGGCCGCGCCACGTTGAACAAGGCGCGCATCGCCAAGAAAGACCTGATCGAGGTGGAAGAGGCCTGGAACTTCCCGGTCGAGCGCGACCGGCTGCCGGTCCCCAATCCCTACGCCCGCACCAATCTCGTCTTCACCAGCCAGGGGCGCCAGACGATCATCAGCAAGCTCAACCGCATCCGGCTGAACGAGACCCCCAAGGCTTGGGAGAACATGCAGCTCGGGGAAGTTCTCCGGGGTCTGAGCGACGAGGCCCGCGCCCGCGATCCCGACAAGACCGGGATCAATTTCCTCATCATGGCGGGCGCGCCGGCCGCCGCCGCCGCCGCGCCGATGACCGACCCGAACACCGGGCTGCCCATGGCCATGCCGGCCGCCAGCGAGGGGCAGGGAGACATCAGCACCGCCAACATCAAGATTTCCTCCGTGCTCCGCGACCTGCGGCTGATTGACGTGCTGGACGCGATCACGCGGACGTCCGACCAACCCATCAAGTACTCGGTCGAAGACTACGCGATCATTTTCGCCGCCAAAAGCGCGGAAGCCACGCCGCTGTACATACGGACATTCAAGATCAACCCAAACACTTTTCTCGAAGGTCTCGAAGGTGTCAACCCGGTGCCGTTCTCCCCGCAGATGGGCGCCACGGAAATGGGCGGTGGCGGCATGATGGGCGGCATGGGCGGTGGCATGGGCGGTGGCATGGGCGGCGGCATGATGGGCGGCGGCATGGGCGGCGGCATGATGGGCGGCATGGGCGGCGGTATGATGGGCGGCATGGGCGGCGGTATGATGGGCGGCATGGGCGGCATGGGCGGCGGCATGGGCGGCATGGGCGGCGGCATGGGCGGCATGGGCGGTGGCATGGGCATGAATCCCTACGCCGGGCAACCTGGCATGCAGACCGTCATGGAAGGCTCCGGCATGATCCGCGGCATCACCTTCACCAACAGCGTGGGGCGGGTGCAGCAGATCATCCGCGATTTCTTCACCGCCGAAGGCCTGGATTTCTCCGCCACCTCCGGCAAGTCGGTTTTCTTCAACGACCGGCAAGGAATCCTGACGGTGCGCGCCACCTTGTCCGACTTGGACGTCATCGAGGCGGCCATCGAAACCCTGAACGTCACCCCGCCCCAGTTGATGATCAAAACCAAGTTCGCCGACATCAGTCAGGACGACAGCCGGGCCTTGGGCTTTGACTGGTTCCTGGGCAACTTCCTGATGGGCGGCGGCGCGCTCGGCGCCCAGGGCGGCACCGCCCCGTCGTTCGCCGGCCAGCCCACCGCGGCCAACCCGCTAGGTACCTTCCCCGGCAATAATTCCCCGAACCTGGCGCAACCGACCACCATCTCGCCGGCCCAGACGGATACGCTCCTCACCGGCGGCCTGCGCAACTCCGCGCCGGCGGTGGGCACCCTGACGGGCATCCTCACCAACCCGCAGTTCCGCCTCGTGATCCACGCCCTCGAGCAGCGCAGCGGCACCGAACTGCTGGCGGCGCCGGAAGTGACGACCTTCAGTGGCCGCCAGGCCCAAATCCGGGCGACCGATCTTGCCACCGTCATCTTGATGTACGACTTCAGTCTCGCCTTCGGCGGCGGCTTGGGCGGGATCGGCGGGGGTATTGGCGGCGTCGGTGGCGGCTTGGGCGGTGTCGGCGGCGGGTACGGAGGCGGCTACACCAGCGACCGGAACCTGAAGACCAATTTTGCGTCGGTGGATCCCCAGGCCGTCCTGGCCAAAGTGGCGGCGCTGCCGGTCACCACCTGGAATTACAAGGCGGATCCTGAGACCCGCCACCTCGGGCCGATGGCGCAGGACTTTTACGCGGCGTTCGGGGTGGGCGCCGACGACCGGCACATCGCGCCGGTGGACGTCAACGGCGTGGCGCTGGCCGCTATCAAGGGTCTGAACCAGAAGCTGGACGAGAAGGACGCGAAGATCCAGGCCTTGGAGAAGGACGTGGCGGAGTTGAAGGCCCTGGTCCAATCGCTCGCCGCGAAATCCAACCACACCGTGGCCAGCCGCGGGTTCTGAGGCCCGGCCAAGTTCAATCTTCTCTGAAGTTACCAAGTTATGATCGCTTCCCCGAATCCTGGAAAACTCACGGGTCTTTGGCTCGGCGCGTGTGCCGGCCTGGTCCTGCTCGCCAACGTGGAGCGTGCCTCCGCCCAGGTGGTCAACGTGCCGATCCCGCCGGTGCCGATCTTCCCCGTCACCTCCCAGTTGGAGCTGGGGCCGGTGCTGGACGTCGTGCCCTACGTGCTGGCGGACGGCTTCACCATTCAACTGACGCTCGTGCCGAGCGTGCGGGAGTTTGTCGGCTACGACAATCCCCCCAACATCGCCATCCCGACGCAGCCGAACACGGTGATCGTGCCGTCGGTCCTGCCGCGCTTCCGCATCCGTCAGGTGATCACCAGCGTGGACGTGTGGGACGGCCAGACCGTGGTGATGGGCGGCATGCTCTCGGAGAACTCGACCGTGCAAAAGGACAGCGTGCCGGTGCTGGGCGACATGCCGCTGATCGGCCGGCTGTTCCGCAGCGAATCGTCCATCAGCACCAAGCGGAACCTGCTGATCTTCGTCTCGCCCACGCTGATTGATCCGGCGGGCAACCGGCTCCATACGGACGAGGAAATGCCCTTTGCCCAGACCGCCGTGCCGCCGCAGGTCAAGCCGCAGGCGTCGGCGACCGGTTCCCCGGCCGCGGCGCCGCCGGCGGCGCCGCCCGCGGGCACGGCCATGAACATGGGCGGCATGAACATGCCTGCCCCGCCTGCCGGCGCAAAGCCGTAGCCGGCGCGCCGGGCGCGGAGTGTGGAGTCAAGGTCCGGCGCCGGCCGCCTTGGCGTGCCCCGCAGTTCACCGCGCGCATTCCCCGCCATGGGCCGCTTGCTCATTGTTGACGGCCACGCCTACGCCTACCGGGCGTTCCACGCGATCCGGCAGTTGAGCGCGCCCGACGGCCGGCCAACGAACGCGATCTTCGGGTTCGTCAAGATGCTGGGCAAATTGCGGGCGGCCCTGCAACCGACGCACGGCATCGTCGTCTGGGACGGCGGGCTGAACGCGGAGCGGTTGGCGGCCCTGCCCGCCTACAAGGCGCAGCGCCCGCCGATGCCCGCCGGATTGGCCGCGCAGTTGGACGAAATGGTGTGTTATCTCCAGGCGGCCGGGATCGTCTCGTATTGCCAGGAAGGCGTCGAGGCCGACGACTACATCGCCTGCCTGGCCCGGCAGGCGACGGCCCAGGGGTTGGAGACGGTTATTGCCAGTTCGGACAAAGATTTTCTGCAACTGGTTTCGCCCACGGTCGGGCTGGTCAACCCGAACGACAAGACGGCGGTGGTCTGGACGGCGGCCCAGGTGCGCGAGAAAACCGGCGTGGCCCCGGAACAAATCGTGGACTGGCTGAGTCTGATCGGCGACAGTGTAGATAACATTCCGGGCGTGCCGGGGGTCGGCCCCAAGACCGCGGCCGAGTTGCTGAACCGGTTTGGTTCGGTCGGCGGACTCTACCAGCGCCTGGAGGAAATCGGTTCCGAGAGACTGCGCGCCGCGCTGGGCGGGGCGGCGGACGACGTGCGGCGGAACCAGCGCCTGGTCCGGTTGCGGGACGATCTGCCGTGCGCCTTTTCGCCGGCCGAACTGGCGGCCCGGCCGGGTGACGCGGGGCGGCTGCGCGAGTTGTTTCAGGGCTGGGGTTTCCGGAGTCTGGCGGCCGGATTGGACGCGGCGGCGCCGCGGCAAGGCAGCCTGTTTGGCGAGTGAAGGGGCGGCCACTCCGCGCCGGCGCAGAGTGGGCGTGCGATCCCGGTCCGGACGGACCGGCGAACCGAAGAAAACATAGACAACGATTTTGCAGCATGATATAGCACTGCCCGAATTTTATGTCACTGTCGTCCTTGCTCAGAAAGACAGCCGTCGGCTCGCTTCTGGTTGCCGCCATTCCCGTCAGCGTTTCTGGCCAGGCCAATTACGCCACCAACGGCTCGGAGTACGCCGTCGCGGGCAACCTGCCGGGTGACCAAGTCTTTCCGCGCCTCAGTCTGAACGCTTCCGGCGGCTTTCTGGTCTGGCAGGACAACGTCACCGATCGCGACGGATTAGGGGTCAGCGCCGTGCGGTTGGACAGCACGCTCTCCGCCGCCTTCAGCGGATTTCGCGTTAACCAGCAGGGCGCCGGCGACCAGGAAAAGCCTGATGTCGCGCTGCTCAACGACGGCGGGGCGGTCTTCGTGTGGCAGAGCGGGGCGGTGGGAGCGCAGCACATTTACGCCCGCTTCCTCTCCCCGAGCAACCTCTGGAGCACCGGCGACGTGCTGGTCAACACCTTCACCAACACCGGCCAGGTCAACCCGGCCGTGGCGACGCTGGCCGGCGGCAACGTCGTGGTCGCGTGGTCCAGTCTGAACCAGGCGAGCGCCACCAGCATGCAGGACGTGTACGCGCAACTCCTCTCGCCGGCGGGCCCGAAGGTCGGCGGCGAGTTCCGGGTCAACCAGTTCACCAGTTACAACCAACGCGACCCGGCCGTCGCCGCGCTGCCGGACGGGCGCTTTATTCTGGTGTGGGTTTCCGAGCAGGAACGGTTTGGCGAAACGCTCCTCAGCAGTGCCTACGGCCCCGCTAGTTCCCAGGCGATGCTCTCGGCCAGCGTCGATATTTACGCCCGCCTGTTCAGCGCCGGCGGCGTGCCGGCGGGCGATGAGTTCTTGGTGAACACCTCCTCCAATCTCTGCGCCAACCCGCGCGTCAGCGTCGCCGCGGACGGCACGTTTCTGGTGGCCTGGTCCGAGCGCGACCTCACCATGCCGAGCAACGGCTGGGACATCTGGGCGCGGCCGTTTTCCTCCGCCGGCGTGGGCGGCGCCGCGCGCCGGGTGAACACCTACCAATACGGCGACCAGTATCAGCCCCAGGTGAGTGTGTCCGGTACGGATTACTTGGTGATCTGGACCAGCCTGGGCCAGGATGGCTCCTGGGAAGGCGTGTATGGCCAGTTCCTCCAGAACGACGGGTCGCCGTCAGGCTCCGAATTCCGGGTGAACACCACGACCGTCAGCCGGCAGATGTTTCCCGCGGTGGCGTCCGCGGGCACGGGCCGGTTCCTGGCGGTCTGGTCGAGTTTCACGGGCGGACCGACCAGTTTTGATTTGTATGCCCAGCGCTACGTGGACATTTCCCAGCCGCTCCCCGCCTTGGGCGCTCCCTTTGTGAACGCGCCGTTCCTGGTGGTCACGGGCGTGTACCAGCCGCAGTTGGTGGTGTCCTGGCCGGCGCTGGCCGGACTGCCGGTCGCGGACTACGACGTGTACGTCGATGGCGCCGTCACGCCGACCGCCGTGGTGACCACCAACCAGTGGACGCTGACGGGCATTGCCCCCGGCAGCACGCATAGCTTCCAGGTGGCCTATGATCTGGCCAACGGACGGCACTCGCCTATG
>JAJXZI010000158.1 GCA_021780115.1 bacterium
TCTGCCTGATCTCCGGCGCCGAGGCGCACCGGATCGGCCGCGCGCTGGAAAGCGTCGTGGACTGGGTGGCGGAAATCATTGTCGTGCTCAACGAGGAAGTCACCGACGGCACCGAGGAAATCGCGCGCCGCCACGGCGCGAAGGTGTTCCGCGAGCCGTGGAAGGGGCACATCGCCCAAAAAAATTCGGCGGCGGCCAAGGCGAGCCAGCCTTGGGTGCTGGGGCTGGACGCGGACGAAGTGGTCTCCGCGCCGTTACGGGCCGAGATCGCGGCGCTGTTCGAACCGGCGAGGCCAGCGGACGCTTGCGCAGCTTATCGTTTCCCGCGGCTGTCGTTTTATTGCGGCCGGTGGATTCGCCACGGCGACTGGTACCCCGACGTGCAAACGCGCTTGTGGCAGCGCGGCCGGGCAAAGTGGACGGGGATGGACCCGCATGACAAGCTGGCTGTGGACGGTCCGATCGGCCGGCTGCGCGCGGACCTGCTGCACTTCAGCAACGAAAGCATCGCGCGCCAGATCGCCAAGATCGCGCCGTATCAGGCGGAATTCGTGAAGCGCCGGGCCGCCGGGGGCCGCGCGCCGGGCGTGTTCGCCTTGGCGGTGCGGCCCGGTTGGCGCTTCCTGCGGGCCTACGTTTTCCGGCTGGGATTTCTCGATGGCTGGCAGGGCTTTTACATCGCCGGCCTGAGCGCCTTCTCCACGCTGACCCGCTACGCCCTGGTGCGCGAAGCCCGCCTGGCGAAAGGAGGCCCGCCGTGAACACGCCGACGCTGGGTCTGATCGTCAATACCTGCAACCAGCCGGACTACCTCGGGCGCGTGCTCGCCGCCGTGTCCGGACAGTCCGAACGGCCGCAGGAGGTGATCATCGCCGACGACGGCTCCACCGAGGAAACGCGGCGGCTCGTCGCGCGTTGGGCGTCGGCGCAACCCTGCCGCTGCGAACACGTCTGGCAAGAGCAAAAGGGCTTCCGCCGTGCCCGCATCCTGAATCTGGCCATCGCGCAGACGCGCGCCGAGTATCTCGTGTTTCTCGACGGCGACACCGTGCCGCATCCGCGGTTCGTCGCCGACCACCGGGAACTGGCGCAGCCGGGCCAGTTCGTTCAGGGCCACCGCGCGTTGGTCGAACGCGCGGGGGCAAAATGGTTTGGCCAGCGCGAGTTCGTTGCCGACCGCCGGCGAGCGCTGCTGCGCCTGCAACTGCGCGGCGTGAAGCACGCCTTCCGCTGGCCCTGGCCCCAAAAACGCATCCGCGCCGACCTCGCGGGCATTCGCGGCTGCAACCTCGGCATCTGGCGCGCCGACCTCGTCCGCGTCAACGGTTACAACGAGGAGTTCACCGGCTGGGGCCGCGAGGATTCCGAGCTGGTGGCGCGCTTGCTGAACCACGGCGTACGGCGGCTCGACGTCCGCGGCCGGGCCTGCTGTTTTCACCTCTGGCATTTGCCCGCCAGCCGCAGCGGGCTGGCCGACAATGACGCCCGGCTCGCGGCCGCCATCGCCCACCGCGCCACGCGCTGCGAACAGGGCCTGAGCCAGCATCGCGCCGCTGCCGGCGTCTGAACCGCTGTGGAAACGCCGCTGCGCATCCTCCAGCTCAACTCGCGCCTCACCGGCGGCGGCACCGATGACCAGTGCGTCCAACTCGCCGGCGCGCTGCGCCAACTGGGCCAGGACGTGCGGCTCGCCGGGCCGGACGGCCGCGAGTTCGCGCCCACGATTCGGGCGCTGCAAATTTCTTTCGCCGACACCGGCCGCGAAGGCCCGGCAAAAATCCGGTTCATCCTGCGCGCCGCGCGGCTGATCCGCGAACACCGGGTTCAGATCGTCCACGGGCACCACGGCCGCGACATCTGGCCAACCATCCTCGCCGCCCGGCTCTCCGGCGCGCGGCCGAAAATCGTGCTGACGCGGCACCTCGCCAAAAGCCCGGCGTCGTGGGCCAGCCGGCGGTTTCTGCTGGGCCAGGTGGACGCGCTGATCGCGGTGTCGCACTTCGTGGCGCAGGTGCTGCGCCAGGGCGTCTATGAGCCGGACTCGCCGGAGCCGGAGCGGCGGGCGCGTCCGCCGATGCGCGGGGACCCCTCCAAGATTCACGTCATCCACGGAGGCATTGATACGGATCGTTTCCGGCCAGGGGACGCTTCGGAGTTGCGGGTGGAGTGGGGCCTAACCCCGGAGCATTTCGCCTTCGCCGTCGTGGGCGGCTACCAACGGCCGCGGGGCAAGGGCCAGCGGGAGTTTCTGCAGGCGGCGGCGCGCATCCACCGGCAGGTGCCCCAGGCGCGATTCCTGGTCGTGGGCCGCGGGAACATGGCCGGGATTCTGCGCGCCGATATCGGGCGCCTGGGCCTGGAGGGCCCGGCGTGGCTGACGCCGTACTGCAACGACATGCCGAGGGCGATGAACGCCCTCGATTGCCTGGTGCATCCGGCCGTGGGCACCGAGGCCTTTCCCGGGGTGGTGTTGGAAGCCTTCGCCTGCGGCCGGCCGGTCATCGCGTCGGCGCTGGACGGCGTGCCCGAGGCCTTCGCCATCGGCGATTGCGGCCAGTTGGTGGCGCCGGAGAATTCCCAGGCCCTGGCGGAAGCGATGCTGAGTCTCGCACAGGAGCCGCCGCTCAACGGACCGTCCCGAAACCAGATCCACGCGCACGTGGCTGGCCAAGTATCGCTCGGTCGGGTTGCGGCAGAGGTCCTGGCTTTGTATCGCCGGCTGGCTGACCGTCCTGCGTGATCGCTCGCCAACCAGTGTTCTCGGCGATTCCGCTACGGCTCCGGCAGCGGTGGGTGCGGATTTGCCCGCCGCTTCGAAGGCTTATTTGGGTGCCGGAGGGGTTGGCGCGGGACGTGACTGCGTTGCAGGTTGCCTCCCGCCGGCAACTCGGGGGCACGCAAGTGTCCGTGCGGTGTTTTGCCCCGCCGGGAGGGGCCACCGACGCGGGAACAGCGGCGGCGCATCCTTTGTCGGTGGCGGAGTTGCGTCCAGGCAAAGTCGTCGGCGACGCGCTGCTGGTCGCCACGGCAGGTGACGTTGTGGCGGGCGAAGTGCAAACCCTGTTCGGCGAGGCCGACCCAGCGCGGCATTGGGTGCTGCGGCGCTGTCGTTTCCGCGCGGAGGTCCCGCTCGCGGGCACTTCGGTTTTGTTGGCGGCGGCCGGAGGCGGCAACTACTACCATTGGTTGTTTGAGAGCCTGCCGCGGCTGCGGTTGCTGGAGTTGGGCGGCTGGGATCGTCACCAAGCCGATCAGTTTTTACTGAATCAAGTGCCGCAGGCGTTCCACGAGCAGACCTTGGAGCTGCTGGGAATTGCGCCGGAGCAGCGCCGGCGCTGCGCGAAGGCGCGCGTGCTGCGGTGCGCCCATTTGGTCGTGCCTTCGCCGCCCGCGCCGCTGATCGAGTTCCCGCGCTGGCTGTGTGAATACCTGCGTCAGTCGTTCCTGCCCGCCGCCCGACCGGCGCCCGCCGGGCAACGCCTCTTCGTGTCCCGACGGCGTGCGCACCGGCGACGGCTGGCCAACGAGGCGGAGTTGGAACCCCTGCTGCGCCGCGCGGGCTTCAAAACCGTGTGCTTGGAGGAGTTTGATTTTACGGGGCAGGTCGGTTTGTTCGCCTCGGCCTCCGTGATCGCGGGCATTCATGGCGCCGGTTTGTCCAACCTCGTATTTGCCTCCCCGGGCGCTCGGGTGATCGAGTTGTATTCCCCCACCCATTCCGTGGCGTGTTATCGGAACCTTGCCGCGGCTGTCGGGCTCGTCCATGTTCCCGTCGTCGGCCGGACGGCCGGGCGACCGCGCAAGCGCTCCGTCGAGGATGATTTGTGGATCGACGCAAGCCAACTGCGGCAGGCCTTCGAGCAAGCCGGTCTGTGAACGGCGATGGTCCGGACAGGCTGGCGGACGATTCAAACGAAATGGGTTTCAGCCTCAAACGTTGGATGCTGGCGACGCTCACGCGCCGTGACCTGGGCCTGGGCCAGTACGACTGGAAGCACCTCCGGTTCAGCTATTCGCAATTTGGCGAAGACCTGATCGTCGGCTGGCTCATGGAAGGGCGCCAAGGCTTCTACGTGGACGCGGGTGCCTTCCATCCGGTGCGGCTGTCCAATACCTACAAGCTTTACCGCCGGGGCTGGCGAGGGATCGTGATTGACGCCAACCCGGAGTTCACCGCGACCTTCCGGCGGCGGCGACCGCGAGACATTGTGGTGAATTGCGCCGTCAGCGATACTCCGGGGGCGGCCCCGTTTGAAGTCCGCACCGCGGGCGAGTTCAGCGGGCTCCAAGGTTTTCGTGAGGAGGCGGGCGGGCCGCCGGTCAAACGGGTCGTGCAGGTGCCGGTCCGCACGCTGGCCTCAGTCCTCGACGAGTTTCTGCCGCCGGGGCAAACGGTCGAGTATTTGAACGTGGATTGTGAGGGAGCTGACCTCGCCGTACTGCGCTCGAACGATTGGCAGCGTTGCCGCCCCGCGTTGATCGCCGTCGAGGATTTTGCTCCGCGGGCCGGGAGTGAAATCTGCCACTGGCTGGCGCAGCAGGGCTACGAGTTCTTCGCCGAAGCCGGAGTCACCCGGCTGTTCAAACGGCCGGACTTCCAGCGGCGCGTATGACCTTCCCACGCCTCCGGCCAGCGGAAGGGGGGACGCGGTTGGCTTACCAGGTTTGGCGGACGACTTCTTCCCAACGCGAACGTGGACGTTAGCGTCATCATTGTCTCCTATCAGTCCGCGGCGCACGTTCGCGACTGTCTGGCCTCGGCGCAAGCGCAGGAAGGAATTCAGAGTGAAATCCTCGTGGTGGACAACGCCAGCAGCGATGACACCGCGGGCGTGGTGCGAAACCTGGGCCAAGGCGTCACCCTGCTGGCGAACCGGGACAACCTCGGGTTCGGCCGCGCCTGCAATCAGGGCTTCGCGGCCAGCCGCGGCCGGTTCATCTATTTTCTAAATCCCGACGCGCAATTGGTGCAATCGGATGCGCTGGCCCGCTTGGGCCGCGCCTTGGAGGATCATCCGCGCTGGGGCATGGCCGGCACACGCATCCTTTCCGTGGAGGGCCAGATCGTGTCGCCGCCGGCCACCAGTTATCCCGGCCAGTTTCACACCCGCAACGATTTCGCGCGCCTGCCGGGCCAGATTGCCTGGGTGCTGGGCGCCAGCATGTTTTTTCGGCGCGAGGTCTTCGCAGCGTTGGGCGGATTTGATCCGGACTTCTTCCTGCACAGCGAGGAGACCGACCTGTGCCTGCGCCTGCGCCAACAGGGGTATGAGATCGGTCTGGTGGACGACGTTGCCGTGCGCCACATCGGCGGCGCCAGTGAACAGCGGCGCGATCCTTACGAGGTGTGGCGGCAACGCATGGACGGATTGCATCGGTTTTGGAAAAAGCACTATTTGCCCGAGGACGCGGCGCGCCTGGTCCGCCGGGACCGTAGGCGGGCGCGGTTCCGGATGCTTTGGAACGGTGGCCTGGCGTGGCTGCAACCGCCCCACTCGAAACATTGGCAAAAGCACCGCCGATATCGCGCCATTTGGGAGGCCTCGACCTTCTTCCTCGCCAAGCAACCTTGACTCGCAGCCGGCCTCTCCGGTGCCCCAGCCATGCCTATGCTGCTGTGGCGGCCGGCCGACGGGCGAGCAACACCAGTTCCTCTGCCAATCCTGGATTCTCGCGGGTCTGCCGGTCGGCCTTCCGCGCCAGCCATCGGGTGCGGAGCCAGGAGGTGGAAACCAACGACGCCTTGCTGCTCGGATGGCTGCCACCAGCGGCCAAGCGCACGCAATGGGTGAAAATACCTCGCGCATCAAGGCGCAGCCGTAGCGTTCCTTCCGGCTCAAAACCGGCCCTCACCAGCACACGGCGGAGTGAGGCGGGCGTGAACAGCACCAGATGACGCGGCGGGTCGAGCGGGAACCAGTCCGGCCCGAAGAGGCGGTGCCCGGCGGCTTCGAAGTTCGGCGTCGCTACAGACAACGCGCCTCCGGGCTTAAGGCTGCGCAGCGCCATCCTCAAAACCGCGATCGGATCGTGCAAATGCTCGATCACATGGTTCAGGGTCACCGCGTCGAAGTGAGCGTCGGGCAACAAGCCGGTTTGCAGCGGTCCGACCCGCACCTTCAAGCCGGCGGCAACCGCTGCCGCGGCGGACTTGGCATCCGGCTCGACACCCGACACGTCCCAGCCCAGCGCGCGCATCTGCAAAAGGAAGCGGCCGTTCCCACAACCAATGTCCAGCAATCGCGCGCCCGGCCCCGCAAACCGCAAGTAGCCGCAGTGTTTCTCCCAGCGCTGGCGTCGTTCCGTGCTCAGCCAGCGCGGGATCCGGGCCGCCGCGGGGGTGAGCCGGTACCCGTAATTCAGATTGAGATAGGCGTTCCGTTGCGCCACGCGGTAGCGGCGCCACGCGGAACGCGGTGGTTGGCCGACTCCTTCGGCCGAGGCGTGGGTAAAATAGCTCGCGTACGCCAGGCCGATCGTGGCCACCGTGGGCCGTGGATCCAGAAACCCAGATCCACACGCCAAGCAGCGATAGAGATTCCATTCACCCGGCGCGCAAGCGAAGACGCGGTCACGCACACCGGCGTGGGCCAATTCCCGTTCACCTTCCCCGCAGACGGGACAAGTGGCGACCACCTCCAGCCCGCCCGCCGGCCAGCTTTTGGCTGGTGGGGCGTCCGACGAGGACGGGGAATCCGATACCATGCGCTTGGGCTGCACTGTCGCGGTAACACCGTGGAAGTGTCAAAAGAAATGTCCCCCCACAAAGGGCCGCGTGCCGGCGCGCGGAACTTGACGCTCGGCCCGGATTGGCCCTTTATTGCCGGCCATGAAGTGCGAGAAAGAGGGCTTCCTGAAGTGGCTGCCGGGCCTGTTTCGGCCCGCCGTGCGCAACTTCCGCCTGCTGAACCGCGACTACGGCCACTTCCGCACCATGCGGGAACGCGCCAGCGTGGACCGCGAGGGCCGCCCCCTCCCGTGGTACACCTATCCGGCCATCGAATTTGTCAAACAACTGGATTTCTCGAACCGGGACATTTTTGAATACGGTGCGGGATACTCGTCGTTGTTCTACGCCGCCCGCTGCCGGCGTATCACGAGCGTCGAGGACAACCGGCGGTGGTTTGAAACGATCCGGCCGCGCGCGCCGGCCAATTGCGAGATCCTTTGGGCCGCCACGCCGGAAGCCTACGGCGGGGCGATCCTGCAATACCCGCACGCCTTCGACGTGGTCATCATTGACGGCTCGTACCGCGAACAGTGCTGCGTGCCGGCGCTGCAGAAGCTCAAGCCCGGCGGCATGATCATCCTCGACAACAGCGACCATCACAAGGAGTGCGTGGCGATCCTGGCGCAGGCGGACTTGATCCAAGTGGACATGGCCGGTTTCGGGCCGCAGAACGGTTACGTTTGGGCGACCTCCTTCTTCTTGTCGCGGGAATTCAATTTCCAAAGTGCCCAGCCGCACCGGCCCACTCTGAGCGTCGGACCCTGAACCGGGCATCGTGGAACCGGCGTCACGCATTCTATTGCTCCGCCTCAAGTCGATCGGCGACATTCTGTTCACGCTGCCGGCGGTGCATTCGGTGCGGGATAATTTTCCGGAGGCCCACCTCGCGTTCCTGGTGTCCCAAGAACACGCCCCGCTTCTGAGCGGATTTGCCGGTGTGGACGAAGTCATCGCGCTCGACCGCGCGCTCTATCAACCGCGGCGAATCACGGCGGCCTGCACCCACACCCTGGCCTTGCTCCGCCGGCTGCGAGGCGGGCGGTTCACGCTCGCCATTGATTTCCAAGGCTACGGCGAGACCGCGCTGCTGACCTGGCTCACGCGGGCGCCCGAACGCTGGGGCGCCGTGTATCGCGCCGGCCGCGCCTGGGCTTACACGCGCCCCGTGCGGCGCGACGACCGTCAGCATCCCGCGGATTGGAACCTCGCGCTGCTGGAGCGCTGCGGCCTGCCGCGCACGCCGGTGCGCAACGCGCTGCGGCTGCCCGAGGGCGCGGCGCGGGCGGCGGCGGAGTTTTTCGCCGCGCGGCAGTTGACGGCGCGGAAACCGACGCTGTTCATCCAGCCGTTCACCAGCGCCGGCCACAAGAACTGGCCGCTGGAAAAATGGCTGGCGCTGGCCGCGCACTGGCAGGCGCGCGGCCTGCACGTCCTGTTCGGCGGTGGGCCGGCGGACCGCGCGGCGCTCGAACCGGCCGTGCGCGCCGGTTTTGCGGTGTCCGCCGGCGTGCCGCTGCTGACGACCGCCGGCTTGATGAACGAGTGCGCGCTCGTCGTGGGCGGTGACACGGGGCTGCTGCACCTGGCGGTCGCGCTGGGCCGGCGCGCGCTGATGTTGATTCATTCCATCTCGCCGGGGAGCAGTTTTCCCTACCGCCGGCGGGAATGGGCGCTGACGCCGCCGCCAGGGCAGTTGGTTCCGAGCATCAGTGTGGAGACGGTGATCGGGGCCACGGCCAGAGCCCTCGTGGAAGAAGGCGTTCCCATTGCTCCGCACGCCATTGGCCCTCCATGAACCGGAGCGCGGGCGGCCCTCGGTCCGCAACGCGCCCGGCTTCGGCGCCGCCGCTACGGTGCCTTTCGGCCCGGTGGCGCGAACGCCTCGATGAACTTTACCATCGCCCGCACGTCGTGATAGTTGGCCTTCCAGTTGTGCGCCTTGCCGGTGGCTTTGGGCCGGCCGTCGGCGGTGACGGTGTCGAGCCAGATGCCGTCGGCGGGGTTGATTTGGTAGGCTTCGAGGAAGTGGATCAGTTTGTCGAGCGCTTCGGCGTAGGCGGGGTTCCTCTTGTGTTGCAAGGCGTCGGTGAGCGCCGCCATCATTTCGGCCTGGACCCACCAGACCTTGTCGGTGTTGGTGGCCGGTTGGTCGTCGAAGCCGCGCGAGTAAAGCCCGCCCCGCTCGTGGTCATAGCCGTATTTCAGGGCGTGGTCGAGGTCGGCGTAGAAATGGCGCCAGGAGCGGCGCTGGCCCAGCGTCTTCTCCGCGCGGATCAGCAGCCAAGCGAACTCGACGTTGTGGCCGTAGGACAGCCCGGCGCTCGCGGGATCGGTCACCGGCGCCCAATCCGGTTCGCGGTGGAAACAGGACTGGCCCGGATCGAGCGGGTAGAAGTACGTGGCGTTGATGTGGACGGCTTCCTGCAATGATTTCCGGACGGCCTGGTCGCGGCTGGCGGCGTACAATTCCGTCAGGGCTTCCATCAGATGCAGGTGGGTATTGGCGCTCTTGAGACCGGCGATTTCGACTTCCGCATTCGGCGCGCGCAGTGGCAACGGCGTCCAGTCCCGCTGGAAATGCTCGATCCAGCCGGTGTTCTTCGCGTCGTGGGCGTGCTGCTGAAGGGTCTGGTAGAGGTCCATCGCCCGGCGCAGTGCCTCCGCATCGTGGCTGGCGCGGTAGTATTCGACGAAGGCGTAAATGACAAACGATTCGCCGTAGAGAATTTTCCGGTCGTCGATGACCTTTCCGGCGAGGTCGGTTTTCCAGAAATAGCCGCCGTGCTCGCGGTCCAGGAAGTGGTCGAGCAGGAACCGATAGCCGCCTTGGGCCGCTTGGAGATAGTCGCGCTCCAGAGTGCTGAAGCCCTTGCGGTGGGCATGGGAAAAGCCCCAGACCATCCGGGCCTGCGACACGAGTTGCTTCTCCGTCGCCACGCCCCGGCCGTTCAGGTCGTCGGCCAGCACGTAGCCGCCGTTGGTCCGATCAACTGCGGTGTCGAACCAGTAGGGCAGAACCTTCGCCGCGAGTTGCACGCGGAACTCTTTGGCGTGGTAAAGGAGCGGGCTGGCGGGAGCCGAGGCGCCCGCCAGCAGCGCCGCGAAGCAAAGGGAAAGGATCAGGCGGAGCGTCATGTCCGGAATCTAGCCGCACGGTGTTTGGGAACAAGTCGGCACTTGTCGGCGCAGTGACGCGAGCATCCCGCTGGTCGGTCCTGCCGCGACCGAAGTGGTCGCCGGGACGGGACTGCCCCCTACAGCGGCTTGATCTGGATTTTGCGGAAGCAGACCGGGTCGTTGTGTCCGGCGAAGCCGAAATGCCCCGACGTGCGGTCCTTGCCCGGATGGGCGCTGTTGTGCATGAAGTCCGTCACGTTCGCCAGGTCGCAATCCAGGATTACGGTGCCGTTCAGTTCCACCTTGATCTTGGAGCCTTTGACGGTGACTTCCTCGAAGTTCCAGTCGCCGATGGGACGCTGGTAGCCCCGCGCGGCGGCGACCATGCCATAGGCGGAGCCGTGCGCCTGGCGCGGATCAATCTTCTCGCCGGTCGCTTTCTCGTAGTTGTCGTCGAGCACCTGCAATTCGCACATGCCGACGTAGGCGGTGTCGCCCTGGCCGGGATAACGGATGGCCAAGCCGTTGTTTCCTCCGGGCGGGAGCTTGATTTCCAGCCGCGCCATGAAGTCGGAGTATTCGTCCTTGGTGTAGATCGTGCCGCCCTTGCCGGGCCGGCAGCAAATCGCCCCGTCCACGACCTGATACTCGTCCAGCGGGCCGGCCCAACCGTCAAAGTCGCGGCCGTCAAAGACGGACTTGAATCCCTTTCCGCCGTGGCGTTCCAGAATCCGGTTTGCCTCCGCCGGACCGATTTCCCGGATGAAGATGTTGCGCCAGCGAATCTCGCCGCCGTGGGTCTGCAGTTCGATGGGACCTTTCGGCGGGATGGGCGTCTTGCGGTCATAATAATTCTCCAGGTTCGCGAAATTGACGACGAGCTTGCCGTTGAGCCAGACGCTCACCCGGGCGCCCACCATCAGGATGCGGAAGGAATTCCACTGGCCAAACGGCTTGTCGGCGAGCACGAGCGGGTCCTTGCCGGGCGCGCCCGGGCTGTTGTTCCACAGGCCGCCGGAGCCTTTGTCGGCCCCGAGGGGAAATTTGTCCTTCTCGGTGTAATCCCAGATCTGCACCTGCGGGCAGCCGCGCAAATACACGCCGGAGTCGGCCAGCGGCACCGTCCGGTATTCCACGAGCAACTCAAAGTCGCCGTAGTCCTTCTCGGTGGTGGCGTACTTGCCGTTGCCGTCGTTGACCAGTTCGCCGTTCTCGACGCGCCAGTGCTTGCGCATGTCGGCCGTCCAGTCGGCGTCCTGGGCCGCGCGTTGGTCCGGGAGCATCGCCAGATATTTGCGATGGTCAAACGTGTCGCCGCCGCGCCAGCCGGCGAGGTCCTGGCCGTTGAAGAGCGCGGTGAACCCGGGTGGCGGCTGGTTGAGGGCCAGGGCGCTCGCGGCGCCACCGAGCAAGCCGGCGAGAAGCCACAGGGTCAGGGGATGGATCCGACGATGGAGAGGGCTGGATTTCATAGTGCTGGCGGTGTGATAGCCGGTTGCCGGCCCAAGGTCAACTCGCCAGGCGCCCCGAACTTGCGGATGGCTCCCGCGCCCGGCCGGCGGCACCCACGCCGGTTGCGCTCTGCGTGGCTGACTGGAGCGGCCACGCCCGGAATCCGCGCTCGCGGTGGCCGTGTCCTGTCTTGACTTGGCTCAAGGTCTGGCCGTCAATACTTGGTTAGCGTTGGCCAAGACAGAGCGAGCCAGCGCGCCGGATCGCCGCAACATTTCGGGGTAGTCCGGGCGCCCGTCGGATGTGCGGGGCGAAGATGTTGCTGGCCGGATCGAAACAATTGGCGTTGCCATGAAGATGAAGAACGCGATAGACACCGCGAACCGCCGTGAGTTCCTGCGCGGAGGGCTCCGCTATGCCCTGCTCGCCGGCCTCGGCGCGGTCACCGCCACCGTCGCCGCGCGGCAGCAAGTCCGGTTGCCCGGTCAGACGTGCATCAACGCGGGCATCTGCCGCGGCTGCACGGCCTTCGCCGATTGCGGGTTGCCGGGCGCTCTGTCCGCCAAGCTCGCGCTGAAAGAAGGTGCGCCGTGAATCCGACCCTGTACCCTCGCCCGCTCTCCCGCCGGGAATTCGCCGGCCAAGTCGCGCGGGGCGCGCTCCTCGCGGGGGCCGCCCTGGTCGCCGGTCCCGCGGCGCTCGCCGCGCAGAGCGGGCAGAACAACCCGTTCGCCTACGACCTCAGCCGGCTGAGCCAGACCGACTCGAAGTTGGTGCGCTACGAGGAAACCGGACGCTTCCGCTGTCCACACGCCGAGCCGCGCCGGGTGGCCGTCGGGCCGGGCGACGCGTTGTTCGTCGCGGCGGGCAACTACGTGACCGCGCTCGGGGCCGGCGGCGCGAGCGGATTGGAAATCGCGCTCAGCGGCCCGGCGCGCTGCGTCGCGGTGGCAAAGGACGGCACGATCTACGCCGGGTTGCGCGATCACGTCGAGGTCTTCGACGCGAAAGGTCAGCGGCGCGCCGCCTGGGAGACGCCGGGCGGGAAGCCCTGGTTCACCGGCCTGGCCGTGGGCGAGAACGACGTGTTCGCCGCCGACGCCGGCAACCGCGTCCTCTTCCGCTTCGACCGGTCCGGCAAACTGGTCCGCCGCCTCGGTGAGAAGAACAAGGAACGCGGTGTCCCCGGCTTCATCGTGCCCAGCCCGTATCTCGACGTCGAACTCGGCCCGGACGGTCTGTTGCACGTCAACAATCCGGGCCGGCATCGTGTCGAGGCGTACACGTTCGACGGCGACTTCGAGGGCGGCTGGGGCAAGCCGACCGCCGCCATCGACGGCTTCTGCGGCTGCTGCAATCCCATCGGCCTCGCGGTGTTGCCCGAGGGCCGGATCGTCACCTGCGAGAAGGGCCTGCCGCGCGTGAAAGTTTACGGCGCGCAAGGCGAATTCGACTCCGTCGTGGCGGGCACGGACGCCTTTCCGGAGAACGCGAAAGTCGGCGCGGGCGAGACGCGCGGGGACTCGACGCTGGCCGGGTTGGATGCCGCCGCGGACTCGCAGGGGCGGATTTACATCCTGGATTTCGTGACGGGTGACATCCGCGTCATGAAGCGCAAAGCGTGATCACCGCCGCATGAACCCCAGCCCCCGAAGTGAAGCGGTCACGCGCCGCCAGTTTTTCCGCAACGGCGCGCGCCTGGCCGCCGTGACCGGCCTGGGCACGCTCGCCGGTGTGCTCACCGGGCACAGCCAAGCCAAGACGACCGTCTGGCAGATCGACCCGGCCAAGTGCCTGCGCTGCGACCGGTGCGCGACGCATTGCGTGCTGGAGCAGTCGGCGGTCAAGTGCGTCCACGCCCACGCCCTGTGCGGCTACTGCCAGCTTTGCACTGGTTACTTTAACCCGGAGCCGAACGACCTGACCACGGCCGCGGAGAACCAGCTTTGCCCCACCGCCGCCATTCAGCGCACGTTCGTCGAAGATCCCTACTACGAATACAACATTGACGAGAAGCTGTGCATTGGCTGCGCGAAGTGCGTCGAAGGTTGCAACCGTTTCGGCAACGGCTCGCTCTTCCTCCAGGTGCGCCACGACCGCTGTGTGAACTGCAACGAGTGCTCCATTGCCATTGGCTGCCCCGGCGATGCCTTCCGCCGCGTGCCGGTGGACCAACCGTATCTGCTCAAGACGACGCACGCCCACTGACGCCATGCGCCGCCTGCTGCATCGTCTTTGCCCTTCGTCCTCGCGCTGGCTGGTCCTCGGAGCGCTTCTGCTCTTGAACACCGTAAGCCGGCTCGCCGCCGAGCCGCGCTTTCCGCCGCCCGACTTCTCCGAGACCAACCACCGGATCCCCGTCACCACCACGCCCGGCGCCCGCGCCCTCTGGCTCCAATACGCCGACGTGGCCGTGCTGCTCGCGTGCCTCGCCGTCGCGCTGTGGTTGATCTACCGGAAGCGCTCGCGCCGCGGCGTGTTTTGGCTCTCGCTCTTCTCGCTCGCCTACTTCGGCTTCTACCGCCAAGGCTGCATCTGCGCCATCGGCTCGCCCCAGAACCTCGCGCTCGGATTATTCGATCCCAGTTACGCTGTGCCGTTCACGGCCACGGCCTTCTTCGTCGCGCCGCTCCTGGTGGCGCTGTTCGCCGGGCGCGCCTTTTGCGCCGGGGTGTGCCCGCACGGGGCGATCCAGGATCTCGTGCTCGTGAAGCCGCTTAAAGTGCCGCTCTGGCTGGAGCACGCGCTCGGGCTGGTTCCCTTCCTTTTCCTGGGCGCGGGTCTGATTTATGCGGCGACCGGCACGGGCTTTGTGATTTGCCGCTACGATCCGTTCGTGCCGCTGTTCCGGCTGTCGGGCCGGTTCTTCGTCTTGATGGCTGGCGGGGCGTTTCTGGTCCTGGGCATGTTCGTGGGCCGGGCCTATTGCCGGTTTCTCTGTCCCTATGGCGCGCTGCTCAAACTCGCGTCGCTTTTCTCCAAATGGCGCGTGCGCGTCACCCCGGACACCTGCACACAATGCCAGCTCTGCGAACACTCCTGTCCGTTCGGCGTGATCCGCGAGCCTTCCGCCGGCGCGCTGCCTCCGCAATTCCTCGGCCGGGAGCGCCGGCGTCTGGGCGGACTGCTGCTGTTGCTGCCGGCGCTCATCGCGGGCGGCGCATGGCTGGGATCCAAGCTCAGCGTGCCGGCGTCGCAACTCCATCCGGCCATCCAGCTCGCCGAGCGATACGTGCGGCAGCAGAAAGCGCCGGCGCCCTACGGCGTGCAAACTGCGGACGCGCTCTCGCTCCAGCGCGCGGAGGAAAATCCGGAAGCCATCCTCACGGCGGCGGCGGACCTGCGGCAGCGTTTCAAACTCGCCAGCGCGCTCTTCGGCGGCTGGGTGGGGCTGGTGCTCGGCATGAAACTGATCTCGCTCTCGCTGCGCCCGTCGCGCACCGATTTCGAGCCGGACCGCGGGGCGTGTTTCGCCTGCGCCCGGTGCTTCCTCTCCTGCCCGAACGAGCGCGTGCGCCGCGGCCTGATGCCGGCGAGTGAATTGCCGTTACCCGTCGGCGGGAACGCGGGTCTCGTGACGTAACGCCATGTCCGCCACGCCGAACCAGCCCAGCGCGCCGCCGGCTCCCAGCCGGACGGAGTCCCCGCCGGAGGCCGGCCGCGCCTGGCATCGCGCCCTGGTGGCGACGGCCTGGATCGCGGGCGGCTTTTGCGTGGTGTTGTGCGCGGTGATGCTTTACGGCCACCTCGCCGCCACCACCAACGACCCGTGGAAATCGCCCCAGCTCATCGCGCTCAAGGCGAAGCTCGTCGCCGAACCGGGCAACGAGTCCCTCAAACAGGAAATTCGGAAGCTGGACCTGGAATTCCGCCAGCATTATCGCCGCCGGCTGGCGCTCGACGGCCTGGGCGGCTGGCTACTGCTCGGTGGGGCGCTGGTCCTGGTGCTCGCGGCCCGGCAGGCGGCGGACCTGGAGAAAAAACTCCCGCTGCCGCGGCCGAAGTCCGAGCCCGCAGCGCAGGCGATGCGGTTGTCGGCCCGCGCCCGCGGGTCCGTCGCAGTGGCGGGCGGCGTGGTCGCGCTCTCCCTGCTGACCCTTGCGCTCACCGCGCGCACCGCTCTCCCGACGAAGCAGGCCGGTTGGGACAAGCTGCTCGGCAAAGGCGGGCCGGCCGAAGGCGCGGCGGTGCCGGACCTGCCCACGCCCGCCGAGTTGCAGGCCAACTGGCCGCGCTTCCGCGGCTGGGATGGCAACGCGGTGTCGTCGCTCACGAACACGCCGCTTTCCTGGGACGCCAAGAGCGGCGCGGGCATTGCCTGGAAGACCGCCCTCGCCGCACCGGGTCACAGTTCGCCCATTGTCTGGAGCAACCGTGTCTTTGTCTCCGGCGGCACGTCGGCGCAACGCGAGGTGTTTTGCTTCGACGCCGCGAGCGGACAGCTTCGCTGGCAGCGCGCGATCGAGAACGTCCCCGGCTCTCCCGCCAAGCAGCCGGAGGTGCCCGCCGACACCACGTTCGCCGCGTCCACCTTGGCCACGGACGGCCGCCGCGTGTACGCCCTGTTCGCCAACGGCGATCTCGCGGCGCTCACCCTCGACGGCGCCCCGGCGTGGTCCAAGAACCTCGGCGTGCCGAAGAACCCGTACGGCTACGCCACGTCGCCCGCGTTGGCGCCGGGCCGGTTGCTCGTGCAGTTCGATCAGGAAAGCGGCGGCCCCGGCGGGTCACGGCTGATCTGCCTCGACGCCGCGACGGGCCGCGCGCTGTGGGAACGCAGCCGCCAGTCCGGCCCGACTTGGGCGACGCCGATCGTCCTCGAAGCGGCGGGCAAAACCCAGATCATCACGCTTGGCCTGCCGCTCGTGACGAGCTACGCGTTGGCGGACGGCAATGAGCTGTGGCGCGCGGAGTTGCTCGAAGGGGAACTGACGCCCTCGCCGATTTTCGCGGGCGGGTTGGTGCTTGTGGTCAACCCGTCGGCGAAATTGATCGCGCTGCGGCCCGACGGCGCGGGCGACGTGACCAAGTCGCACGTCGCCTGGACCGCGGAGGACAACGTGCCCGACATCACCAGCCCCGTGAGCAACGGCGAGCTCGTCTTCACGGCTTCCAGCGGCGGCATGTTGACGTGTTTCGACGTGAAGGACGGCAAGAAAGTTTGGGAAAAGGACCTGGAGATGGAGGTGCAGTCGTCGCCGAGCCTGGTGGGCGGCCGGTTGTTGGTGTTGAGCTTGAATGGCGTCGCGGTGGTGGTCGAAGCCGGGCGCCAGTTCAAGGAAATCGCGCGCAGCGAATTGGCGGACAAATTCCTCGCCAGCCCGGCGTTGGCCGACGGCCGGATGTTCCTGCGCGGGGAGACGAACCTTTGGTGTCTGGGCTCGGCGCCCGCGAAGTGAAGCAACCACGAATGAAAGGTCAGTTTTGCGTGGATTGACTGAGTTGGCAGTCGAACTGAATGCTTGAAGCTCACAGATAGAACTCTATGCATACAAGAACCGTAACCAGCGCCCTCTCCTGGGCGGTGTTATTGGCTTCCGCGTGCGCCGCTGATTGGCCGCAGTGGCAGGGTCCCGACCGGAACGCGACCTCAAAGGAGGCGGGGCTCCTAAAGGAATGGCCCAAAGAAGGCCCACCGCTCGCCTGGAAGATCAAGGGACTTGGCGGCGGCTACAGCGGGCCGTCCATCGCCGCTGGCAAGATCTTCGGCATGAGCAATCGCGGCGAAGACGAAGTCGTTTGGGCCCTGTCCGAAAAAGACGGCAAGGAATTGTGGGCCACTCGCCTAGGGCCGGCATTCCAGCAGCAAGCGCCTCAGGGGAAAGAGGGGCCGGCCTGCACGCCAACGGTCGATGGGGAGCGGCTCTATGTCGAGGGCTCGGGCGGCGACGTGGCTTGCCTGCAGGTCACCGACGGGAAGATCGTTTGGCAACGCAGTATGACCGGCGACTTTGGCGGGCGCGTGCCGATGTGGAGTTACCGTGAATCACCGCTGGTTGATGGTGAGAAGATCATCGTCACCCCTGGCAGCCAGGACGCGACGCTGGTGGCCCTGGACAAGTTGACCGGCAAGACAATCTGGAAGAGTCAGATGCCCGACGCTTCGGGAGGCGGTCCTGCCGGCCCTACCAGCGGTCCCAGCAGTCCCGGTGCTCGCGAGGGTGGGCCGGGCGGTCCAGGTGGCTCTGGCCGTGGCCGGGGAGGTTCCGGTGGTTTCGACGGCGGTCCCGGAGCGGCCTACGCCTCCGCCATCGCTATCGACTTCGACGGTCAGCGCCAATACGTGCAGTTCACCGCGAGGGCACTGATTGGCGTCGCGGCGGCCGACGGCAAGTTCCTCTGGCGGTATGACCGGCCCGCCAATCGCATGGGCATCAACTGTTCCACGCCGGTTTACCAGGACGGCCTGGTGTTTGCCGCCTCGGCCTACGGTGCGGGCGGCGGATTGGTGAAGCTGAGCAAGGATGCCAACGGCGGGGTCAAGGCCGAAGAAGTCTATTCCGTTTGGAAAATGCAAAACCACCACGGCGGCATGATCCTCCTGAACGGCTGTCTGTACGGCGCCAACGGCGGCAACGAGGGCGGCTACCTCGTTTGTCTCGACTTCAAGACCGGCAAGATCCTGTGGGACGGGCGGGACGACCCCGATCATCGGGCGCCGAAAGGCTCGGTCGCCCTGGCCGATGGCCGGCTCTACTATCGCACCGAGAAAGGCCCCGTGCTCCTGATTGAGCCGAATCCGAAGCAATACATCGAACACGGCCGCTTCGACCAACCCGACCGGACTTCGCAGCCGGCTTGGACGCATCCGGTCGTCGCCAACGGCAAACTCTACATCCGCGACCAGGACGCGCTGCTCTGCTACGACGTGAAGGCGAGTGACAAGTAGCATCAACATGTCCATTCGTGGTTCCCGTCTTCTTCATGCCGCCCATTGACCTCCAATTCACCGATGCCGCTGTCGCGCGCCTGGGCCGCAAACCGGAGGCGGTGATCCCGATTTTGCAGGCGTTGCAGGAGCACTACGGCTACCTGCCCGAGGAGGCGTTGCGGCGCGTGTGCGAGTCGTCAGACATCACGCCCGCCAGCATCAACGGCGTCGCCAGCTTCTACGACATGTTCCGGTTCTCGCCGGTCGGCAAACATCTCGTGCGCGTCTGCACCGGCACGGCGTGTCACGTCGCCGGAGCGGAGCGGGTCGAGGACGCCTTGCGCCGGCACCTGCGCATCCCGGCGGGTGCGGACACCGACGCGAACCGGCAGTTCACCATCGAACAAGTCGCCTGCCTCGGCACTTGCACGCTCGCGCCGACAATCCGCATTGCGGAAACGACCTTCGGCTACACGACGGCGGAAAGCATTCCAGACAAGCTCCGCGACTTCCTGGAGCATGAAGCGGCGTCGAGCGCGGTGAAGTCCACCGAGGAGCTCCGCCGGAGCGTTGGCAATGGTGGCGCGGTGGAAATCCACGTGGGCCTCGGCTCGTGCTGCATGGCCAAGGGCAGTGACCGGTTGTTCCACGCGCTGCGCGAAAACGCCGCGGCCTGCGGCGGCAACGTGGTGGTGAAGCGCGTCGGCTGCGTGGGCATGTGCCATCGCACGCCGATGATCGAAGTGGCGCAGCCGGGCAAGCCCGGTACATTTTACGCCGACCTCTCACCGAGCCAGGCGCGGGCGCTGGTGCAACGGCATTTCCGGCCACAGGGCTTGCTCCAGCGCGCTTCGCGGCTCTGGACGCGGACCGTGGATTCGCTGCTGCTGGAAGACGCCGCGCCGCAGCAGGAGGTGCAGCGCTTCTCGATGAGCAAGCGCGACCCCGGCGTGCGGGCGTTTCTCGACAAACAGGTCCACATCGCCACGGAGCATTTTGGACAACTCGATCCGCTGGATCTGGATGAGTATTTGGCACACGGAGGGTTTGAGGCGTTGGCGAAATGCCTGGGAGTAAAACTCCGAAGTCCGAAGTCCGAAGTCCGAAGCAATTCCGAAGACCGAAATCCGAAATCCGAAACGGCTTCGGAGCAATCGGCGATCGGCCATCGGCAACCGGCAATCGCGCCAGCAGACCTCATCTCCACGCTCGAACAGTCCGGCTTGCGCGGCCGGGGCGGAGCGGGTTTCCCGACCGGCCAGAAATGGCGTGTCGTCAGCCAGCAACCGGGCGGCACCAAATACGTGATTTGCAACGGCGACGAAGGCGACCCCGGCGCGTTCATGGACCGGATGATCCTGGAGTCGTTCCCGTATCGGGTCATCGAGGGTCTGGCGCTGGCGGCGCTCGCCGTCGGCGCGCACGAGGGCATTTTCTACATTCGCCACGAGTATCCGCTGGCCGTGAAGCGCGTCCGCGCCGCGATTGCCGAGTTGGAAAAACGCGGCTGGTTGGGCGAGAAGTTGTTGGGCGGCGCGTTCCCGCTCAAGCTGTCCGTCTTCGAAGGCGCCGGCGCGTTCGTCTGCGGCGAGGAGACGGCGCTCATCGCCTCGGTGGAAGGCGAGCGTGGCATGCCGCGCTTGCGCCCGCCGTTCCCCGCCCAGGAGGGGCTTTGGGGCAAGCCCACTTTGATCAATAATGTCGAGACCCTCGCGCTGGTGCCGTGGATCGTCCGCAACAGCGCGGAGAAATTCGCCACCATCGGCACCGCCAAGAGCAAAGGCACGAAGGTCTTTGCCCTGGCCGGGAAAATTCGCCGCGGCGGATTGATCGAGGTGCCCATGGGCACAACCATCCGCGAGATCGTCGAGGAAATCGGCGGCGGCGCGGCGGAGGGCCGGCGGTTCAAGGCGGTGCAAATCGGCGGGCCGAGCGGCGGTTGCGTGCCGGCGCGGTTGGCGGACACGTCGGTGGATTACGAGAGCCTGCGCGAGGTGGGCGCGATCATGGGCAGCGGCGGCCTGGTGGTGCTCGACGACACGTCGTGCATGGTCGATATCGCGCGGTATTTCCTCCAGTTCACCCAGGACCAGTCGTGCGGCAAGTGCACCTTCTGCCGCATCGGCACCAAGCGGATGCTCGACATCCTCGATCGCCTTTGCGCCGGCAAGGCGTCGCGCCCGCACCTCGACGAACTGGAGCGGCTCGCCCGCCAGGTTGGCGCGGGCAGCCTCTGCGGCCTCGGCAAGACCGCGCCGAACCCGGTGCTCTCGACGCTGCGGTATTTCCGTGACGAATATGAGGCGCACGTCGCGGGCCGTTGTCCCGCGGGCAAATGCACCGCGCTCATCCACTACTGCGTCACGGCCGACTGCACCGGCTGCACGCTCTGCGCCCAGCGCTGCCCGGTGAACGCCATCCCGATGACGCCCTACCAGCGGCACGCGATTGACGACGCGAAATGCACGCGGTGCGATACGTGCCGGGTGGTGTGTCCGCACAATGCGATCGACGTGAAATGAAAGGTCCCTTTACCATTTCGCTCGATGGCTCGCCCGTCACCGTCTCCGACGGCGAGACGGTCCTCCAGGCGGCACGCCGTCTGGCCATCGACATCCCCACGCTCTGCTACCTGGAGAAGTGCGGTCCGCTCAATTCCTGCCTCGTCTGCCTGGTGAAGATCAACGGCAAACTCGTGCCCTCCTGCGGCACCAAGGCGACGCCCGGCATGGTCGTCGAGAGCGAGACGGAGGAAGTCCACGAGGCGCGCCGCACCGCGCTCGAACTGCTCTTCAGCGACCACGTCGGCGATTGTCTCTCGCCGTGCCAGCGCCTTTGCCCGCTCGGACTCAACATCCCGGTGATGCTCCGGCAGCTCGAGGCCGGCCAACTCGCGGAAGCCACCGCCACCGTGCGCGGCGCCTTGCCCCTGCCCGCCGTGCTCGGGCGCCTCTGCCACCATCCCTGCGAGCAAGGCTGCCGGCGCGGACATTGGGATGATCCCGCTGCCATCCGCGATCTTGAACGGTTTGTGGCGGATGCGGATCTTGGGATCGGTGCGGGAGCGATTGAACCAGTTTCGCGTTCCGTTCCCCCTCCCCCTCAGCGCGAGGGAACCACAACTGCCGCTCCTTCCGGCGATTCTGCGCTGGTGAATTCGCCCGTCGCTGATGCCTCCTTGGCTCCCAGGCTGAACGGAATTCTCCCTCTCCCCCAGGGAGAGGGCCGGGGTGAGGGGAAAGGCGGCGTTGACCAACCGAGCGCCTCGCCTCCCGTTCGTGGTCGATTCCTCCCCGCCTGCAAGCCGTCCACCGGCAAACGCGTCGCCATCATCGGCGCCGGGCCAACCGGACTGACGGCCGCCTACCACCTCGCGCGCCAAGGCCACGCCGTCACCGTCGCCGACCGCCACCCGCAGGCCGGCGGCACCTTGCGCACCGGCACGGACGAAAACGTCCTCCCCCGCGCCGCGCTCGACGGCGAGATTGGGCAACTCACGCGGCTGGGCATCGAGTTCAAACTCGGCGTCGAACTGGGCCGCGATCTTTCCCTGGAGGGTCTGTTGCGCGGCTTCAACGCGGTGCTGCTGGCCGTCGGCGAAATCGCACCGGGCGACAGCGACAAACTCGGGGTCGCGCTCGCCGCCACCGGCATCAAGGCGGACCCGAACACCTGCGCCACGAACGTCCCCGGCGTGTTCGCCGCCGGCAGCGCCGTGCGCGCGCAGAAGCAACTCGTCAAGGCGATGGCCGAAGGCAAGGCCGCCGCCGAATGCGTTCACCTGCACCTTCGCGGCAAGGCTCCGCGCCGCCCGGAGAAGCCTTTCTCCAGCATCATGGGCCGGATGGAACCGGGCGAGTTGCGCCTCTTTCTCCAGCAGTCGAGCACCGGCGCCCGGGTGACGCCGTGCGAGGCCTGCCGCGGCCACAGTGCGAAGGAGGCGGCGGATGAGGGCGCGCGCTGCCTGCACTGCGACTGCCGCAGTTCCGGCAACTGCGTCCTTCAGCACTACGCCCAGGTCTATGGCGCCGACGCCAGCCGGTTCCGCGCCGAGCGCCGGCCGTTCGAGCAGCATCTCCAGCCCGGCGGCGTGATCTTCGAGCCGGGCAAGTGCATCCTGTGCGGTATCTGCGTGAAGTTGTGCGAGCTGGCCGGCGAACCGCTGGGCCTGACGTTCATCGGCCGGGGCTTCGACGTGCGCGTGGCCACACCCTTCAACCGCACCATCGAGGACGGTCTCCAGAAAGTCGCCGAGGAATGCGTGAAGCACTGCCCGACCGGGGCGCTGGTGTTTCGGGAAAAGCGCGGCGTGGCTTAGCTACCGCCGGCGGCTTTACGGTGTCACGCTTGGCGGATGCAGCGGCGCCTTGGTTTTCGCAGTTGGAGGCTGGCTTTTCCGGCAGTGACGGCGCCGATTTGAGGCGCGGTCGGCACGGCCCGGCGGCGCACTCTTGATAGCGAGACCAAGGCATCCCATACTCGCACCATGAAGGCGACGGTCACGCTTGAGGATTGCGCCGCCCGGGTGCGCGAGGCGCGGCAAGGCCGCGGATCGTTGTGAGCACCGAGTCATCCATCCGCCTCGTGGCGACGCGCCCGCGAACGTTGCACTCGGAACGGCGCGCGCCGAACCGTTGTCCGCGCCCGCTTGCTCAGCGTTCCGTGTTCGACGTTGGGCGCTCGATGTTTTTCCCCGCCGGCCATGCCTGACGCCCTCCTCACCCCCGAACTCCTCCGCCGGCTGGAGCAATTCCAGTTGCTCGCCGCGCGACGGGCGAAGAGCTCCGCCAAAGGTGAGCGCCGCAGCCGGGCGCGCGGCCAGTCCGTCGAGTTCGCCGACTACCGCAACTACGTTCCGGGTGACGACTTCCGCTACCTCGACTGGAACCTCTACGGCCGCCTGGAACGCCTCTTCCTCAAGCTCTACGAGGAGGAGCGTGAGTTGCCCGTGCGCATCTTCCTCGACGCCAGCGAATCCATGACCTTCGGCGAGCCGCGCAAGTTCGACTTCGCCCGCCAGGTGGCGGCCGCGCTCGGCTACGTGGCGCTGTGCGGCTTCGACCGCGTGAGCGTCCACGTTTTTCCTAACGCGGAATTCGGAGCGCGGAGTGCGGAATCCAACGCCGGCGTGGATGGCGGGAACCTGCAACCTGCAACCATGAACCTGGAACAAGCGGCCGTCCGCAGCGCGCTCCGCTCCGTTCGCGGCAAGAAATCCGCGATTCCTTTCTTCCGGAATCTCGGCGCTCTGACCGCCGGCGGCCCGGCGCATCTGAATGAATCCCTGCGCCGCGGCGCATGGGAAGCCCGCCGCTCCGGGCTGGCGGCGGTGCTGAGCGATTTCCTCGATCCGGCCGGTTACGAAGCTGGCCTGAACGCGCTCGTGGCGCGCGGCTTCCAAGTCGATGTGGTGCAGGTTCTCGCCCCCGACGAACTCGCCCCCGCCACCTACGGCGACCTGCGCCTCGTGGATTCCGAGTCCGGCGGGATGCAGGAAGTCACTTTCGGTAAATACCGGCTGGCCGCCTACCAGAAGACCGTGCAAGGTTTCATCCAGCGCCTGCGGGAGTTCTGTCAGGGTCGCGGGATCAATTTCTTCATGGCCCGCTCCGACACGGATGTGGAGGAACTGCTGCTGAAGCGGCTCCGAAAAGCCGAGGTGCTGGGATGAAAGCAAACCCAAAATCCGAATCCCGAATCGGGTGTTCGGCGGCTTGCGGCGTATGAACCAGATTGACACAAACCAACGAACTTTTACTTGGCGAGTGGTGGCTGCGGTTGTAGCGCCTTTTCTAGTCGCGTCCACCTATTTGTTTCTCACTCGTTGGCCTACTTGGCATTTTACCACGCTCACAGATTATGCCGGCTTCACCGTTGCCATATTAGTTGGCGCGGCCTTTATTGCGACATTTCCCATTCGGATGCGTCGGCGCGTTTTCTGGCTGCTCATTTATTTTCCAGCATCCGTGGTAGTGATTTATATCTTTGGAGCAGTTTTCTTGTTCCTCTGGTTTGGTTGGGTGCCGGTTGCGCGCACGCCGGGGCCACATGACTACACCGAGCAGGATGTTCAGATGTTCATCACACCTGGTCGGCCATTTGCGGAGATTACGAACCGATTCGGTCAGCCGAGGCTTATGAACACAAACGGGCAGTATTTGGTTTGGCATTTTCATAGCGGCTTGCCGGAGACTCGCCCGATGCAGGGTTATGTGTTTGCAGGATTCACGCTTTGGACCACAAACGGCCAAGCCGCGAAATGGCGTGCTGCAGATTTGGAGCGGGTTGGAAGATGACGCCGCCTAACACAGCGCTGGAGCCAACGCCGGTTACGCCGGTCAGTTTTCGCTGCGGGTTTCCGGTTGGCGGAAGTCACCGGCGGCGTGGCTCAGCTTTGGGTCGTTCGGCGAGGGGGGCCTCGAATTCCAGCCGTCGGATTTGGCGGCCGGGATCTGGAAATGAACGCACCCTCTCTTAGCCGCCGGCGCTTTTTGCGGACCACGGCCGTCGCCGCCAGCGGCCTCGCCACCGGGTGCGCCACGCGGACCGCTCACGCCTCGCCTTTGACCGCCTTCTCGCCCGGCGAACTCGCCGCCCTGCCCGCGGCGAGCGCGCCGCCGCCGGTCCCGACGCCTCATTTTCCCAGTCGCCTCCACGCCTTCGTGTGGCGCAATTGGCAACTCGTGCCGCCCGAGCGCATGGCCGCCACCGTCGGCGCGTCCCGCGCGGAGATCGTCCGCCTCGGCGCCGCGATGGGCCTGGGCCGACCGCCGCGCATCCCGCGCGACCAGCGACGGCGTTCCTACCTCACCGTCATCCGGCGCAACTGGCATCTGCTGCCGTACGAGCAGTTGCTGATCCTGCTGGACTGGACGCCCGAGAAACTCGCCTTCACGTTGCGCGAAGACGATTTCCTTTTCATCAAGCTCGGCAGTCTGAAGCCAAGGTGCGGCCCGCTCCGGTTCACGCCGTCGGACGCAGCCGCGCGCCGGCGCGAAGCGGAGATCGCCCGCATCGTGCAGGAGGAATTCCCGCACGGCGTCAGCGAGCCGGAGGACGCGCTCTTCAGCTTCGTCCCGCGTCTCTCCGCCCGTCCCGCCGGCTCGCCCTCTGCCCCCAGGACTGCGGACCTCGGACTTCGTTTTTGCTATTCCTACTTCGCGCTTTACGGCGATCCCTTGCTGGAACCGGAGGCGGCCCCGTATCCCGACGGTTATCTGGCGCGGTTGGCCGGCACCGGCGTCAACGGCGTCTGGCTCCAGGCCCTGCTGCACAAGCTGGCGCCGTGTCCCTGGGATCCGCGGCGCAGTGCGCGCTACGCCGAACGGCTTGCCCGTCTCCGCGCCCTGGTCGCTCGCGCGGGACGGCACGGCGTCCAGGTCTTTCTCTACCTGAATGAACCGCGCGCGCTGCCGCTCGACTTTTTCGCCACGCACGCGGAGTTGCGGGGCGTCGTCGAGGGAGATCATGCCGCGCTTTGCACCAGCGTCCCGGCGGTCCGCCAATTCCTCACCGATTCCGTCGCAACGATCTGCCGCGCCGTGCCCGACCTCGGCGGCTTTTTCACCATCACGGCCTCGGAGAACCTGACCCATTGCTGGTCGCACGGCAACGGCAGGGCCTGTCCGCGCTGCGGCCAACGGGCACCCGCAGCAGTGATTGCGGAAGTCAACGCCGCGATCTTCGACGGTATCGGTCGCGCGACTCAAGGCGCCACGCACGATTCACGACAACCCCCCGGCGATCGCCTATCGCCCATCGAAAATCGGAAATCACCACCCCGTCTGCTCGTCTGGGACTGGGGCTGGAACGACGCTTGGGCTGGCGACGTGATCACGCGCCTGCCGGCTGGCGTGTCGCTGATGAGCGTGAGCGAGTGGGGCCTGCCGATCGAGCGCGGTGGCGTGAAGAGCGAGGTGGGCGAATACTCGATCTCCGCCGTCGGTCCCGGCCCGCGCGCCACACGGCATTGGCAACTCGCCCGCGAGCGCGGTCTGTCCGTGATTGCCAAGATTCAGGCGGGCAACACCTGGGAACTCTCCGCCGTGCCCTACATCCCCGCGTTGGCGCTCGTTGCCGAACACGCCCGCCATCTGCGCGCCGCGCGCGTCGATGGTCTCATGCTCGGTTGGACGCTCGGCGGGTATCCGTCGCCCAATCTCGAAGCGGTGGGCGAAGTGCTGGCGGGCGGGAGCCTGGCCGGCGTGGCGCAACGCTGGTTTGGCGACGCGCTCGCGCCGGCGGTCCTCGCCGCCTGGCAGCAGTGCGGCGAGGCGTTTCGCGAGTTTCCGTTTCACGCCGGCGTCGTGTACTCCGCGCCCTTGCAGGTGGGGCCGGCCAATCCGCTCTGGGCCGAGCCGACCGGCTACCATTGTTCGATGGTGGGCTTTCCCTACGACGACCTCGACGGCTGGCGCGCGATCTACCCGGCCGAGGTCTTCATCGCGCAACTGGAGAAGGTGGCGGCGGGTTTCCGGGCGGCGGCCACGTCGCTGGCCAGCGCCGCGCGCGCTGCCGGCAATCCGCCGGCGGAAACGGAGGCGAACGTCATGGTCGCGGCGGCGCTTCACTGGCAAAGCGTCGCCAACCAATCCCGCTTCGTTCTGGCCCGCCGCGCTCTGGCGGCGGCGAAAAGCTCCGCCCAAGCGGCCCCGCATTGGTCCGAGTTGGAGCGCCTGCTGCGGGCCGAACTGGCGCTGGCCCGCGAGTTGCACGAGCGGCAATGCCGCGATTCACGGCTCGGCTTCGAGGCCTCGAACCAGTATTACTACGTGCCGATGGACCTCGCCGAGAAAGTGCTGAATTGCCGCGACCTGTTGGCGCGATGGCGACCGGGAGTGCGCCGTTGAGCGGGCGCGCCAACATTTTGAATGGGAACCGCCCAGTCGGAGGGAGACTGTGAGCCACGAGAACTTGAAGAAGCGCGCGTTCGACGTGATCCCGTTTGTCGAGTCGCGCCCGCGCGACTTCTTCCTGATTCCGCTCTCCGCCCTCGCATGAGTTTCCTGGCTCCAGCCGCCTTCGCCTTCGCCGCCGCGATTCCCGTCGTCGTCCTCTTCTATCTGCTGAAGCGCAAGCGCGTTGTGAAGCTCGTCTCCAGCACGCTGCTGTGGCAGAAGTTCCTCGCCGAAACGCAGGCCAGCGCGCCGTTCCAGCGGCTCCGGCACAACTGGCTGCTCCTTCTCCAGATTCTCCTGCTCCTGCTCGTCGTCCTGGCGCTGGCACGGCCATACTTCGCCGGCCAGACCCACAGCGCGCGGTTGAGCGTCGTCATCCTCGATGCCTCGGCTTCAATGCAGGCCACGGACGTGGCGCCGTCGCGCTTTGTGGTGGCGCGGGCCGACGCGCTCAAGCTGGTGGACAGTCTTCGCGATCAGGACAAAATGGTGGTCATCCAGGCCGCCGCCAACGCCGAGGTGAAGCAATCCGAAGCCAGCGACAAATCCGCGCTCCGCCGCGCGCTCCAGGCGTGCCAGCCGATGGATTCGCCGACGCGCCTGACCGCCGCGCTCAAGATGGCCGAGTCGCTCACCCGCGACCGGGCCGGCGCGGAAATCCACCTGTTCAGCGACGGCGCCGTGCCGGAATTGGGCGATTTCGAGAACAAGAACCTGCCGCTGGTCTATCACCGGGTCGGCGTCGGCGACAACAACCTCGGCCTCACGGCGCTGGACGTGCGGGCCAACCCCGACGACCCGCGCCAGCGCGCCCTCTTCGCCAGCGTGGCCAACTTCTCCACCAACGATTGGCAGACCGAAATCGAGTTGCGCTTCGAGGACCAGTTGCTCGAGACGCGCCCGCTGGACGTGCCGCCCACGAACACCGTGCCGCTGGTGTTCATTGCCTCGCAGCCGCGCGACGGCGTGTTCACCGTGCGGCTCACGGCCAAGGATGATCTGGCGGCGGACAACCAGGCCTCCATCGTCAGCCTCCTCCCCAAGCCGGTGAAGGTGCTGCTCGTGACCAAGGGAAATCGTCTTCTGGAAAAAGCCCTGCGTGCCGCGGCGAACGTCGAATTGGCGCAGGCCGATGACCTGACCGACCCCGCCGCGGGCTTCGACTTCGTCGTGCTGGACAATGTCGTCCCAACCGTCTGGCCCGCGGGCAACCTGCTCGCCATCCGCGTGGCGCCGACCAACTGGTTCGACGGTCTCGCGCCGGTCGAGGCACCGGTGATCGTGGACTGGAAATCCGCCCACCCGCTGTTGCGCTACGCCGGGTTCGACAACGTGCAGGTCGTCCAGGGCTTGGTCGCCAAAGCGCCGTCGTGGGCCGTGGCGCTGGTCGAGGCGCCGCAGGGCGCGCTGGCGGTGGCGGGCGAGCTGGGCCGGCAGCGCATCCTCTGGATCGGTTTCGACGTGCTCGACAGCAACTGGCCGTTGCGCGTCTCGTTCCCGATCTTCTTCGCCAACGCCGTCGAGTGGCTCAATCCCGCCGGCACCCAGAGCAGCCAGCTCATGGTCCAGGCCGGCGACGCCTTCCGGCTCGCGCTACCCGCGCCGGTGACCGAGGCGCGCGTCACGTTCCCCGACGGCTCGACCCGGCCGCTGCCGCTCGACACCAAAGCGGGCGAAATCGTCTTCGGCGACACGACGAAGGAAGGCATCTACCACCTGCGCGCCGGCACGAACGAGACCGTGTTCTGCGTGAACCTGCTCGACGCCGCCGAAAGCAACATCAAGCCGCGCCCGGAATTGCAGCTCGGCAAGTTCGCGAAGGTCGCCGCCACGACCGTCCAGCGCGCGAACCTCGAACTTTGGCGCGCTCTGGCGGCGCTCGGGCTGGCGGTGTTGCTCTTCGAGTGGTGGTGGTATCACAAGCGGACGGCGTGAGAAACAGGATGCCGCGAGTTGCCGGACTGGCCGGTCCGCTTGCTACTCCGCACGGAGGATATATTTGCACCGCGGGAAACGGGAACAGCCCCAAAATGTTTTTCCAACGTCAAGGCCACGCGTAGCTGTCCTCAACACCATCTCGCCCTCGCAGCGCGGACAGAATTTTCGCTGGTCGTTCAGCAGTTCCTGAAAGAGCGCGTCATCGTGAGCCCCAACAGATTCCAGCAGCGCCAATACGTCCTTCTCGGTGAGGATCTGAATGCCATGTTCGGCTGCAAGGCTCTGTGCGTCGTTCGTGAATCCCTTGAGCGTGATGATAATTGCCTTCTGGATCCCAGCGACTTTCAATGCACCGATCATTTCGCGTACAAGCCGAACGCGGACGACCCACTTTTTCCAGTGTTTGCACTGGACGGCTATCGTTTCGCCCTCCTTGGTTATGACGAGGTCGATACCTCCATCCGCCTTAGCCCCGCCGCGTCGCTCCACGCCGTAGCCCCGTGCCCGATACGCCGCCTCCAGCAGTTTCTCGAACTGGAACCAATCGATCTGGTGCAACTGTTCGGCCAGGGTTCTTCCAGAATTCCAAGGTGCGGTGGTAAGGAGTATCGCCGGTTGGCCGCTGGCTTCAGCGGTGTCCGCAGGCCAGGTTGCCGGCAATGGGACCGTTTGGACTTCAAGTCGCGACAAATCGATGCACCGAGTCACGGCAGGAACTTCTTGGCGAGAACGGATGAACCATCGGATCGCGAAAAAGCTTACTACGCAGATCAAAGCAGCGACAAAGAGGAAGACTGCCACCGTCAACAAAATGTACATGGCTCCGCGGAAGACCGGATTGATCCAGCCAAGGAAAACGAGACAGAAGGCGACCAAGCCGATAAAAGAGACAATCGGCTCGACAAGGTCAGGCCCGTTTCGCGCGCGGTGTCGCCGAGGCATGGTATTGTGCTTGAGATCCAGTAACAGACGAGTTTTAGCACGGCCTATGCCGCTGCGTGGCCGTTCGCGCGGCCTCGGCGAAAAACAAAAGCGCTCGCCCCTACGGCTTCGCGGGTCGCTTTAGCGGACGCCTCCTGACGTGGATGGAGCTGATCAGATCCATTTCAATGATTTGAATCCCCAGGTGCGGCAGGGCCACAATGACGGTTGACCTGTCCGGAGCAATGAACACCTGATCGGGATACGAGGCCTCAACGACGCGTTTGTCCACATTGATGGTGAAGGGCCGAAACGGTATATTCTTCGCGACCTGTTCAAAGTCAGGCGCTTTCATGAGCGCAGTGTAGCACGCGCGTTTGAATCCACAATCGTCGAGCGGCGCGCTAAATTGCAGAGACGATGACCGAGCAGAATCCAAAACCGAAGAAAGACCACTGGTTCCGGGATTGGCTGACCTACGGCCAGAGCTTCTGGATCGGAGCTGGAATTCCGATCCTCATCATTGCGGTGCTCGCCGGCTTGCTCCTGCCGGTCTTGAGCCGGATCAAACAGGTAACCCAAGGCCAGGTCATCCTCTACTGCGCCCAAGACCAGGACTTCGCCGAGCCGATCCTTAGGGACTTCGAGAAGGAAACCGGCATCCAGGTCCGCGCCGTGTATGACAGCGAGGCGGTGAAGACGGTCGGGCTGGCGAACCGGCTCCTCGCCGAGCGGGCGCATCCGCAGGCCGACGTCTTCTGGGGCAACGAGGAGTTTCGCACACGCCAACTCGCCGCCGCCGGCGTGTTCGCCACGAACGATTGGACCACGCTCGCCGGCTACCTCCGGATGCGGATGCTCGTCGTCAACACGAACCTCGTGAAACCTGACGCCGTGCCACACTCGCTGAGCGAACTTACCAAAGCCACCTGGCATGGCAAAGTGGCGCTGGCCTATCCGCTGTTCGGCACCACCGCGACGCATTTCCTCGCGCTGCGGCAGGCGTGGGGCGAACCGCGCTGGCGGGAGTGGTGCCGCGCGTTGGAGGCGAACAAGCCCTTCGTCGTGGACGGCAACTCCGTCGTCGTGAACCTCGTCGGCCGCGGTGAGGCGTGGGTTGGCCTGACGGACTCCGACGACATCGCCGCTGGCCGGCGCGAGGGATTGCCCATCGCTGCCGCCAGTCTGGGCGATGACACTTTGCACATGCCGAACACCGTCGGCGTCGTTCAGGGCGCACCGCACCGCGCCAACGCCGAACGGCTCGTTGCCTATCTCAACCGCGCCGAGGTGAAGGCGCGCCTGGCCCAGGCCAACGCCTTCGATCCGCTCCAGCCCGGCGATCCACGCGGCTTGACGGTCAACTGGGACGCGCTGCTGGCCGATCAGCTAGGCGTCGTGCAGGAACTCAGACAAATCTTCCTCCGGTGAGTGGCTGGTTGGACGGTAACCCGGGCTTGCGCCGGTTTGATGGCCGCGCCTCAGCGCTCTCGGCGGCCAGGCGCCGAGAAGCCGACCCGGCTACGAAGCCCGCGTTCGGACGTGCCTTTCACGCCAGGCGGCGATGACGGAGAACAGCATGGCCAGGAGGATGATTCCCGCGACGACCAGCAAGGAGAGGCCGGTGGGGATTTCCATCTGGAACCAGAGCGGCGGTTCGCGGTCGTGGGGATCGAGCAGCATTTTGCCGCCGATGAACGCCAGCACGAACGACAGGCCGGTCTTGAGATAGCGGAAGTAGCCGATGGCCGCCGCCAACACGAAGTACAGCGAGCGCAGGCCGAGAATGGCGAGGACGTTTGACGTGAAGACGATGAACGGCCGGGTCGTCACGCCAAAGATGGCGGGGATCGAGTCCAGCGCGAACACCAAGTCCGTGGTCTCGACCATCAAGAGCACCAGCGCCAGCGGCGTCAGGGCCCGCCGCCCGTCCCGGGCGACGGTGAAGCGTTGGCCGTTGAACTCGCTTGTGACCGGCCACAGTTTGCGCGCGAGCCGGAGCACCACGTTTCTCTCCGGCTGCACGCCTTCGCCGGCTACGAACAGCATTTTGACGCCGCTGAAGACGAGGAAGGTGCCGAAGAGGTAGAGCGTCCACTGGAAGCGTTGCACCAGCGCCGCGCCCGCCGCGATCATCACGCCCCGCATCGCCAGCGCGCCGAGGATGCCCCAGAACAGGACGCGGTGCTGGTACGCCGCCGGCACCCGGAAGTAGGCGAAGAGCAACGCGATGACAAAGACGTTGTCCATCGAGAGGGACAGCTCGACGAGGTAGCCGGTGACAAATTCCATCGTTTCGCGCCGCCCCCATTGCCCGACCAGCGCCGGCGCGAGGAAGAAACCAAACGCCAGCGCGACCGCCACCCAGAGGAGCGTCCAGCCCAGGGCCTCGCGGAACTGGACGACGTGGGCGTGGCGGTGGAAGACCCCAAGGTCGAGCGCGAGGAAGAACAGCACGCACACGACGAAGACCACCCAATGCCAGCGGGTGGCTTCGATCAGCGCGGCCATGCGGAGGCGGCCCGCTCAGGCCCGCGCCGGCGCCGGCGCGGCCGGAGGCGCCTCCGGGGCGGGGACCGCCTGCGAGCCGATGGCCGGCCGCTCGCCCTTGTGCCACCACAGGACCAGCGCGCTGGCGATGTAGATCGAAGAGTAGGTGCCGGTGATGATGCCGACCAGGAAGGTGAAGGCGAAGTCGTTGATGGCGCCGCCGCCGAACAGGTAGAGCGACATCGTGGCGAGGAAGACCGTGCCGGAGGTGATGATCGTCCGGCTCAGGGTCTGGTTGAGCGCCTGGTTGATGACTTCCTTGAACGTGCCGCGCACGCCCAGTTTCAGGTCTTCGCGGATGCGGTCGAAAATCACGATGGTGTCGTTGGTGGAGAAACCGATGATGGTCAGGATGGCGGCGACAGTGGTGGTGTTGAATTCGCGGCCCGGCCCCCACAACCCGGTCAGGCAGTAGCAGCCGATGGTCATGAAGACGTCGTGGAACACCGCCAGCACCGCGCCGACGGCGAAGGAGAATTCGTAGCGGAAGGCGATGTACACCAGGATGCCGAAGAGCGAGAGCAGCGCGGCGATGAGGGCGGACTGTTTGATCTCGCCGCCGATGGTGGGGCCGACGTTGTCCAGGGCCGCCCGCGTGAACCCGGCCGGCGGGAACTTCTCCTGCAGCAGGGTCTGGACCTTGTTGCCGGTGTTGTATTTGGAGGTGATCCGCAACGTCTCGGTCCGGGCCGCGAGGTCCTTCTGGTACTGGATTTGCGGATCCACGATGCCCGCGTCGGCCAGCGTTTTGCGCAAGGCGTCCACCTCGACCTTGTGGTTCTGGGCGAAGCGCAGCGTCAGCTCGTCGCCGCCGGCGAAGTCGATGCCCATCATTTTGTCGCCCCGCGCCAACAAGCCGTAGGCCAGGCCGATGACGATGAGCGTCCACGAGGCGATGAAGGCCGGCTTGGCCAGCTTCATGAAGTCGATCTTCACCGCGCGAATGACGTGCAGCATCGGCATGGATTTGAGCCAGCCCTTGTAGATCATGAAGTCGAAGATCAGCCGCGTCACGACCAGCGCCGTGAAAAGGCTGGCGGCCACGCCGATGGTGAGCGCCACGCCGAAGCCCTTGATCGAGCCGGTGCCCATGAAGATCAGGATGATCGAGGAAATCAGCGTGGTGACGTGCGAGTCGAAGATGGTGCCGAAGGCGCGGTCGTAGCCGGCGATCAGCGCCCCGCGCAGCGACTTGCCCTTGCCCAGTTCCTCCCGGATGCGCTCGAAGATCAGCACGTTGGCATCGACCGCCATGCCGACGGTCAAGACGACGCCCGCGATGCCCGGCAGCGTCAGCGTGGTGCGGATGTAGCACATGACGCCCAGCAGGATGATGATGTTGGTGACCAGGGCGAGGTTGGCGACCAGGCCGGCAAACATGTAATACACCAGCATGAAACCGGCGACGGCCACCGTGCCCGCGATCGCGGCGGTGATGCCGCTGCGGATGGAATCCTTGCCCAGGGACGGATCGACTTCGCGCGACTCGATGATCTTGACCGGCGCCTCCAGCGGGTTCTGGAGGACGTTGGCCAGCTCCTGCGCCTGTTCGATGGTGAAATCACCCTCAATGACGCCGCTCCCGCCCAGGATTGCGGTCTTGATCACCGGCGCCGAATAGAGCACGCCGTCGAGGATGATGGCGAGCTGGCGGCCGACGTTTTGCTCCGTCACGTCCCCGAAGATCCGGGCGCCCTCGTTGTTCATCTCGAAGTTGATGACGGGCTGGTTGCTCATCGGGTTGCGGCTGACGTAGGCCCGCGTGAGGTATTTGCCGGTCAGGCCGCGGATGGCCTTCTTCTGGACCAGGTAGGGGAGGACTTCCTTGGTGCCGTTCGGCAGCTTCCGTTCCTCGCGCATCACCTCGTAGCCCGGTTCGCGCGCCCCGGCGTCAATCAGCTCCTTGCTGTTCGCGTGGACCAGGCGGAACTCCAGAAAGGCCGCCCGCTGGATTTGCCGCATCGCCGCCTCCTTGTCCGCCTCCGACAGCCCCGGCAACTGGATCAGGATGCGGTCGCTGCCGGCGGGCTGGATGATCGGCTCGGCCACGCCGAACTTGTCCACGCGCTTGCGCAACACCTCGACCGCCTGCGCCAGGGCGTGCTCCTTCTTCTGCTCGGCGATAATGGCGTTGGTGTCCGACATGGCCAGCGTGTTGGTTTCCATCGCCACCAGGAAGGAGGTGCCGCCCTGCAGGTCCAGGCCGAGTTTGATCTTGCCAGCCGCCTCCCGCTGGATGCGGTTGACGATGTAGCGCGTGGGATCCTGCTCGGCCCGGGCCTCGGGGAACATCGGGAAGTAGCGCTCCAGGCTGTTGGTGCCGACGGCGTCCAGCAGGTTGGCGAACCGGCGATCCGGGTTCTGTTGCTGCAACTCTTGCAGGCGGCGGGTGATGTTGGTGTAGGCGGCATCGTGCCGCACCGCCAGCCGCTGAAACTCCACCGTGACGTCGCGGCCCGTGGGCGGATATAACTCGTAGAGCGCCCACGCCACGCAGACGATGACGATGGCCAGCTTCCAATAGAAATTTCGGTTCATGGTTTGAACTCCGAATCAGGATTCAGACGGTCCGCCGGCCCGCTCGGTCACCTGGCTCACGGCCGACTTGAGGACTTCCATCTTGGCGTCGGCCGAGCGCAGGGTGAGCGTGGTTTCCTTGACGGAAATCACGACGCCGACGACGCCGCCATTGGTGATGATCTTGTCGCCGGTCCGGATGTTTTTGAGCAACTCGGCATGTTCCTTGGCCTTCTTCTGCTGGGGCCGGATGAGCGCCAGGTAGAACACCCCCAGCAACAGGACAAAGGGAAAAACCTGGAGGTACCAGGGTGCGGCCGGCTGCTGGCCACCGGAAGCCGGCGGCCCCATCGCAAGCAAAGCGCTGAAGGCGGTTAAATGCATGTGTCCAGTTGCAAGAGCCGTTGAATCTAAAGAAGCGAGTGCTTTTGGCAAGAGTTTAGCGGCAGCCAGTCGGCGCCGGTTCAAAACGGCCGCACAGGTCGGATCAAACAGAGAGTGTGGCAGGGATCTGCCCTCGGGGCTGCTGATGGGGCCGCACGTCACGCCAGACGGGGCTTTCGGTACCGGGGGCGGGGCACCGCGCTGCGGTCTCGCCGCCGCAGGGCCGGGAGTCGGCGACCCGAGCAATCGTTAACGCGAGCCGACCGAGGGCATACCGGCCCCAATCCAGAAGTGGATCACCGCTCCATCGCGTCCCGCAGCACCGCGCCGAGCCGCGCCACGCCGAGGCGGAGATTCTCCACCGTCGCGTTGCCGAAGCTGAGCCGCATTTCGTGGTCGGGCCGGGGCCGGGCGGGATCGTCGGCGTAGCAGAGCGCGCCCGGCACGTACAGCACATTGCGCTTCAGGGCCGTGGCGAAGAGCCGGGATTTCGCGCCGGTCCGGACTTGAGCTGGCAAGCGCGCCCAGACGTACAAGCCGCCGGTCGGCCTCCACAACTCCACCGTACGGGGGAAATGGTCCTGGATCGCGCGCAGCATGACCGCCGCTTTGTGGGCGTAACGCTTTCGCAACCGGCGGAGATGCTGTTCGTACTGGCCCGAGGTGATGGCCCCGCGGAGCAGATGCTGCAACAGGCTCGCGCTGCCGAAATCGTGATTGCCTTTGAGATGGAGCACGGCGGTCAACACAGGTTCCGGCAACAGGCCGAAGCCCACCCGCACGCCCGTGGCGAACGGCTTGCTGTAGGTGCCGGAGAGAATCACGCGGTCGCTTCGGCCGGGGACCGCGAGGGCTGACTTGACATCCTGGCCCGCGAAGCGCAATTCCCGGTAGGCGGTGTCCTCGAGCAGGTAGATCGGGTGCCCGGCGGCCCGTTCGTATTGCTTCAGCAGCCGCAGCGCCGCGGCTTTTTTCTCCAAACTCGTGGTGACGCCGGTCGGGTTCTGGCAGTAGCTCACCAAGTAACACAACTTCAACCGGCGCAACTCGCCTGTCCGTTTGAGTCGCCCGAGCACCTGCTCCAGGTGATCGAGATCCAAGCCGTCCCGATCGAGCCGCACTCCGTGCGCGCCCACGCCGCGGCTCTGGATGATTTCCAGAAAGACGAAGTAAGTGGGATCTTCCACCAGCACGAGGTCGCCCGGATCGCACAGGGCCTCGACCGTCAGGTAGAGCAATTGCTGCGACCCGCTGGTGAGGACCATGCGGTCAGGCGCGTATTCCGGGCGCCCGGCCGGGGCGCCGTCCATCCGGCGCACGCGCCGGGCGGTCAACTCGCGCAGCGTCCGGTCGCCGGCGGT
>JAJXZI010000033.1 GCA_021780115.1 bacterium
TGCGCGAATGGTACATGCACCCGAACGGCCAGCTTCCGGCGTACGAGTTTGATTTCAGCGATGTCAATCCGCCGGTGGCCGCTTGGGCGGCGTGGCGCGTCTATAAAATCACGGGCAAACGGGGCGAGCGCGACCGCGACTTCCTCGAAAGCGTCTTCCAGAAGCTGTTGCTCAACTTCACCTGGTGGGTCAACCGGAAGGACGTCCACGGCGAGAACCTGTTTTCCGGCGGCTTCCTCGGATTGGACAACATCGGCGTGTTCGACCGCTCGCAGCCGCTGCCCGACGGTGGCCGGCTGCGTCAGGCCGACGGGACCGCGTGGATGGCCTTCTACTGTGGCACGATGCTCAGCATCGCGCTCGAATTGGCCACGGGCCCGGGCACCCGCACCCATCGGGCCTACGAGGACATGGCCTCAAAGTTCTTCGAGCACTATGTGCAAATCGCCGACGCGATGAACCACCTCGGCGGCACCGGCCTGTGGAATGACGACGACGGATTCTACTACGACCAGGTGCAGTTCGACCATCGCGTCGTCCCGCTGAAAACGCGCTCGATGGTCGGGCTGATGCCCCTCATCGCCGTGGAGATCCTGGAGGAGGAAACCCTCCGGCGGCTGCCCGGCTTCTCCAAACGCCTGGCGTGGTTTGTCGAACACCGGACCGACCTGGCCGGGCACATCACCCACTGCGAAGCAGGTGGTCGCGGCCGGTTGCTGGCGATTCCGTCGCGCCCGCGGCTGGAGCGCGTGCTCAGATACATGCTCGACGAAAGTGAATTCCTCTCGCCCTACGGCCTGCGGTCGCTGTCGCGGTTCCACGAGCAGAAGCCTTACGTCTTCTCCGCCGGCGGCCGGGAGCACCGCGTCGGCTACGAGCCGGGTGAATCCACCACCGGGCTGTTCGGCGGCAACTCGAACTGGCGCGGGCCGGTCTGGTTCCCCCTCAACTACCTGCTGATCGAGGCGCTGGAACGCTACCACCACTTTTACGGCGAGGCGCTCCAGGTCGAGTGCCCTACCGGCTCCGGCCGCATGATGAACCTCCGGCAAGTCGCGCACGAACTCGCGGCCCGCCTGGGCCGCCTCTTTCTGCCCGATGCCGCGGGTCGCCGCCCCTGTCACGGCGCGGACCGGCGCTTCGCCACCGATCCACACTGGCGCGACTTGCTGCTGTTCCATGAATACTTCCACGGTGAAACGGGTGAGGGGCTGGGCGCCAGCCACCAGACCGGCTGGACCGCGCTGGTCCTGCGCTGCCTGGAAAACGGCGCTGGTCAGCGGCGCTGATCGCAGCCATTTCGATCTCTGGTCGGCCGCGCCCGGATAACCGGAGGCACGGATTTCAGGAAAAGGGTGGGGGCGGCGGTAGTCATGCGCGATGGGGCTGAGACACAGGAACTGGAGGACGATCCAGAATCTCAACCTCTTTTACGTCGAAAATGAGGACCGCATTCTTCGGAATCCGATCGAGATCAAGATCCCGATAACACAGGTGGGGACTGGCCTTGAACTTCCGGAGTCCGCCCGCTCGCATCCCCTCCAGCCCGTGCCGGAATCCCGCCACGAAACTCCGGTCCCCAAAGGTGAAGGTTGATTCTTGGTCGCGTGCAAGATAATCGCCTCGGTTGAGCTGGATGTTGTATTTGACCCGCACACAATCTCCCTTGCCCAATTCGGCGCCAGATCCGGGCGTTTCGGAAATAATCCTGATGCCGTGCTTCTTCACCGCGCACGGAATCACACGAAAATCGTCTGCTCCCGCCCCGGCCCGACGGAAACAATCGCCAGGTTCGCCCCGCTCAGTTCCGCGAGCGCCTTGAGATACGCCCGCGCCTTCACCGGCAGGTCCTTCCACTTCCGCGCCGCGCTCGTCGGTTCGCGCCAACCCTCAAACTCGGCATACACCGCCTCGCATTGCGACAGCACTTCCACGTCCGCCGGCACGTAATCGTAGCGCGCCTTGCCGACGCGGTAGCCGATGCAGACCTTGATCGTCGCGACCGTGTCGAGGCCGTCAAGATTCGTCACGGCGAGGTCGTCGATGCCGTTGACCATCGTGGCGTGGCGCACGGCGACGGCGTCGAACCACCCGCAGCGCCGCGGCCGACCGGTGGTCGCCCCGAACTCGCGGCCCATCGCGTGGAGCATGTCGGCGATCTCGGCGTTCTCGGTCGGCAACGGCCCTTCGCCGACGCGCGTGGTGTACGCCTTCATCACGCCGACGACGCGATCCATGCGATGTGGCGGCACGCCGGAGCCGGTGCAGGCGCCGCCCGCCGTCGTGTTCGACGAGGTCACGAACGGGTACGTGCCGTGGTCGAGGTCGAGGAACGTGCCCTGCGCGCCTTCGAACAGGATGCGGTCGCCGCGCTGGCAGGCCTCGTGGAGCAGCACGACGGTGTTCTTCACGAACGGCTTCAGGAAATCGCCCGCGGCGCGGTAGGCGGCGTGGACGGACTTGAACGAAAGCGGCTTCGCGCCGAAGGCCTTGAGCACTTCGTTGTTCTCCTTGAGGCGCCGGCGCAGTTTCGCCTCGAAGCGATCCGGGGTGATCAAGTCAATCACGCGCAAGCCGACGCGTGCCGCCTTGTCGCCGTAGGCCGGGCCGATGCCGCGTTTGGTGGTGCCGATCTTGTGCTTGCCCTTCAGCGTCTCTCGCTGCGCGTCCAGTTCGCGATGATAGGGGAAGACGACGTGCGCCGTCTCGCTCAAGGCGAGGTTGGCGTCCACCTTGACTCCGAGCTGGCGCAGTCCTTTGATCTCCTCGACGAGGCTGACCGGGTCCACCACGACGCCATTGCCGATGACGCAGAGCTTGCGCTTGCGCAGGATGCCCGAGGGCACGAGGTGCAGGATATATTTTTGCGGGCCAATGAAGACGGTGTGCCCGGCGTTGTTGCCCCCGGCGTAGCGCACGACCACGTCCGCGTCCTCGGTCAACACGTCGATGATCTTGCCCTTGCCTTCGTCGCCCCACTGGGCGCCGACCAGAATGGTGTTTGCCATGCGGCAAAGCGTGGGGCGGGGTGCGGGGTGCGTCAAGCGCGCGCTGGGCCGGCGCCGCGGCGTCGGTGAACCGTGGTCGTGCCAAGCGACGCATGATCCGAACCCGCGTCGGGAACCGGTCCCACCTAGAACGCCGCATCCCCGCAAGCGGTCGGCCGCGGCGGGCGCTGCCAAGCGGACACGTTTCTGCTTTTGCCCTCCGCCATTTGCCCTTTTACTCCCGCCATGCCTTTGCCCCCTGACTACCACATGCACACGCTGCTGTGCCGGCACGCGACCGGGGAGCCGGCCGAATACGCCGCCCGCGCCATGGCGCTCGGTTTGACCGAGATCGGCTTCTCCGACCACTCGCCGATGCGCCGCGACGACTTCGACGACTGGCGGATGCGTTTCGACCAGCTCGACGAGTATGTGGAGAACGTCCGCCAAGCCCAACGCGACTTTCCCCAACTGGTCATCCGGCTGGCGCTGGAAGTGGACTACCTGCCCGGCCAGGAGGAGTGGATTCGCGAACTCGCCGGGCGGCATCCGTGGGATTACTTCATCGGCTCGGTCCATTACTGTTCGGGCGGCTGGGACATCGACAACCCGAAAAACCTCGGGCGGTGGCGGGAACGCGAGGCGTTTGACGTGTGGGCCGAGTATTTCGCTTGGCTGACCAAGGCGGCCGAGTCCGGCCTCTTCCAGATCATCGGACATGCCGATTTGCCGAAGAAGTTCGGCTTCCGACCGCAACGCGATTGCGAGCCGCTGTACGAGCGCTTTCTTTCCGCCGCGGCGCAGCACCGCGTGGCCATCGAACTGAACACCGCCGGTCTGCGGAAGGACTGCCGGGAAATCTACCCCAGCCGCCCAATCCTGGAAGCGGCCTTTGCCAAGGGCGTGCCGATCACCTTCGGCTCCGACGCCCACGCGCCGGAGGAGGTGGGGATGAACTTTGCGGAAGCCATGCATCTGGCGCACGCGGTCGGCTACAACGAAGGCTGCCACTTTGAACGGCTAGAACTCCAACGGGAGAAGTTCTGAAAAGCGAGCGCCTTCGGGCCGCAGCGGAGTGCCAGCGAAACGCTGCGCCTTTTTGACCACACCGGGCAAGCTGCGGCATCCGATCTGGCCGCGCCGCCGGCCCGGCGATGGGGCGTCCCGCGGTTTCTTCCCTTTGCCGCCAGGTTTGCTGGATTCTGGAATGATTCTTGGCGTTGGACGCCATCGCCGCCGCCACTGGCACCGACGTTGCTGGTTTCGTCGTGACCACGGCAGTTCGCATCAAGGCACTGCTCCGGCTTGGTCTGTACCCATGAACTTTGTCAGCTACGAAGTCGGCGACTTCTACGACGAGCTGCTGACGGACGCCAAGGCGGCCCGTCCGGGCGCGTGTCACCTGCTGCACAGCATCGAATCCCTCCCGCCGGGGGAATTTGCGCGGCGCCAGGTGGCCGCCGAGCGCGCGTTGATGCAGATGGGGATCACCTTCAACGTGTATGGCGAGCAAGCCGGGGTGGAGAAGATCTTCCCGTTCGACATCGTGCCGCGCATTGTCTCGGCGGCCGAATGGACCTGGTTGGAAAAGGGGCTGAAGCAACGCATTCGCGCGCTGAACCTGTTCATTGACGACCTCTACCACGAGCAGAAGATCCTCAAGGACGGCGTGGTGCCGCGCGCGATTATTCTCTCGGCCCAATCCTATCGCCAGCAATGCATCGGTTGGGAACCCCCGCAGGGCATCTGGTGCCACATCACGGGCACCGACCTCGTGCGGCATAGCGACGGGCAAATCTACGTGTTGGAGGACAACCTCCGCTGTCCCTCCGGAGTTTCCTACGTGTTGCAGAACCGGCAGGTGATGAAGAGTCTCTTTCCCAAAATCTTCGCCGCCGCCAAGGTGCGCCCGGTCCAGAATTACCCGCTCAAGCTCCGCGACATGCTGGAGTATCTCGCGCCGGAAACCGTCGCCACGCCCCGCGTCGTGCTCCTGACGCCGGGCATCTACAACTCGGCCTATTTCGAGCATTCCTTCCTCGCGCAACAGATGGGCGTTGAACTGGTCGAGGGGCGCGACTTGGTCGTCGAAGACGGCCAGGTGCTGATGCGCACCACGCAGGGCTTTGAGCGCGTGGACGTGATTTACCGGCGGATTGACGACGATTTCCTCGATCCGAAGTGCTTCCGGCCTGATTCGATGCTCGGGGTGCCGGGGCTGATGGAAGCCTACAAGGCCGGCAACGTCGCGCTCGCCAACGCGCCCGGCACGGGCGTCGCCGATGACAAGGTCGTTTATGCCTACGTGCCGCGCATCGTGAAATACTATCTCGGCGAGGACATCATCGTGCCGAACGTGCCGACCTACATCTGCGCCGAGGAACAGGACCTGCGCTACACGCTGGAGAATCTGGACAAGCTGGTCGTCAAAGCGGCCAATGAATCCGGCGGTTACGGCATGCTCGTCGGCCCGCACGCGACGAAAGAGCAGCGGGCGGAGTTCGCGGAGAAGGTCAAGGCCCATCCGCGCAACTACATCGCCCAACCGACCCTGGCGCTGTCCCGCGTGCCGACGATCTGCGCGGATCATCTGGAGGGCCGGCACGTGGATTTGCGTCCCTACATCCTCTACGGCAAGGAAATCTTCGTCCTGCCCGGCGGACTCACGCGGGTGGCGCTCAAGAAGGGTTCGCTCGTGGTGAACTCCTCGCAGGGTGGCGGCAGCAAAGACACGTGGGTCCTCGCGGATACGCCAGCGTTTGAGCCTGAAAGCGCCAACGGTGCCGCCCAACCGGTCACGAATGGAAGGTTTCCTTGATGCTCAGCCGCGTCGCCGATTCCGTTTATTGGATGAGCCGCTACATTGAGCGCGCCGAGAACGTGGCGCGGTTCGTGGATGTGAATCTTCAGCTCCTGCTCGACGCGCCCGAGGGCCAGGATCAACAGTGGGATCCCCTGGTGGCCATCACCGGGGACTACGCGGAATTTGGCCGGCGTTATGGCGCCGCCACGGAGAGCAGCGTCATCCAGTTCCTCACCTTCGACAGTGATAATCCCAACTCCATCCTCTCCTGTGTGCGGGCCGCGCGGGAAAATGCCCGGAGCGTCCGCGAGATCATCTCCTCCGAGATGTGGCTCCAGTTGAACCGGTTCTATCTGATGATGAACTCCGCCGCGCAGGAACCGGGCGGGCTGGACCACCACGAGGGTTTCTATGACGAGGTCAAGCAGGCGGGTCATCTCTTCAGCGGCATTACCGACGCCACGATGACGCAGGGCGAGGCCTGGCATTTCAGCCGCCTGGGGCGGATGCTGGAACGCGCCGACAAGACCTCGCGCATTCTCGACGTGAAGTATTTTTTGCTGCTGCGCTCCGCCGAGGACGTGGGCACGCCGCTGGACGATCTCCAATGGGCCGCGGTGCTGCGCTCGGCCTCGGCCTTCGAGATGTATCGCAAACGACAGGGCCGCATTTCGCCGCGCGGGGTGGTGGATTTCCTGATGCTGGACCGGGAGTTCCCGCGGGCCGTCCAGTTCTGCCTGCTGGCCGCCCGCGATTCCCTCCACGCCATCAGCGGCACGCCGCCGGGGACATTCCGCCACGGATCGGAGAAACTCCTCGGGCAGCTCTGCTCGGACCTTTCCTTCGCCGGGGTGGACGAGGTGATCCAACACGGCCTTCACGAATATCTCGACGAATTGCAGACCAAACTCAACCAGGTCGGCCTCGGCATCATCGAGACGTTTTTCGCGTTCAAAACTCCGCACCCCGGCAAGAAGGCCGCCCGCTCCGCCGCGCAGTAGGCGGCGAACCGCCCCATTCCGAAAACCGCATGCCCGGAAGCCTCCGAAGCCCGAACACCGCAGCGCCCTTCGGCAAGGGGCGTTCTGAGCTATGGTTTTTGGCCTTCCTTCGGATTTCGGACTTCAGTTCTCAGGTTTGATCACTCATGTCCATCCACGTCGCCCTTCACCACCGGACGCACTACCGCTACGACCGGCCCGTCGCGCTTGGACCGCAGATCGTCCGGCTTCGCCCCGCGCCGCACAGCCGGACGCGCATCCTGAGCTACTCGCTCCGCGTGGCGCCGGACAAGCATTTCATCAACTGGCAGCAGGATCCGCAGTCGAATTACCTCGCCCGCCTCGTCTTCCCGGAGCGGACCCGCGAGTTCCTCGTCGAAGTGGACCTCGTCGCCGAGATGGCGGTGCTCAACCCGTTCGACTTCTTCCTCGAACCACCGGCCGAGCGCTTCCCGTTCGTGTACGACAAGGCCCTCGACCACGAACTCGCCCCGTTTCTCCAGCGCCTGCCACCCACGCCGGTGTTTGCGAAGTATCTGGGCGTCCTGAAGCGCGAACTGCTCCCAGCATCCGGCCGCCCGCATCCGGCGTCCGGCGCTGGGTCTGAAATCGCAAATCTCAAATCGGCAATCCAGGATCCCCGTCCCCGCACCATTGATTTCTTCGTCGCCGTCAATCAGCGGCTCTGGCGCGACATCCGTTACCTCATCCGCCTCGAACCCGGCGTGCAGACACCCGAGGAGACTCTCCAGACTGCCAGCGGTTCGTGCCGGGACTCCGCGTGGCTGCTCTGCCAGTTGTTCCGCCACTTCGGCCTCGCCACGCGCTTTGTCAGCGGCTACCTGATCCAGCTCACCGCCGATGTGAAATCGCTCGACGGCCCCAGCGGCCCGGCGCAGGACTTCACCGACCTGCACGCCTGGTGCGAAGTCTATCTCCCCGGCGCCGGCTGGGTTGGCCTTGATCCCACGAGCGGCCTGCTGGCCGGCGAAGGTCACATTCCATTGGCCTGCGCCCCCGATCCCTCCAGCGCCGCGCCGATCACCGGCGTCGTGGACGAATGCGAGTGCGAGTTCCGCCACGACATGCGGGTGACGCGCATTTTCGAATCGCCGCGCGTCACCAAGCCCTACACCGAGGAGCAATGGCGCGAGATTGAGTCGCTCGGCCACCAACTCGACGCCGAACTTAAACGCAGCGACTGCCGCCTCACCCTGGGCGGCGAGCCGACCTTCGTCAGCATTGACGACATGGACGGCGCCGAGTGGAACACGCTGGCGCTCGGCCCCACCAAGCGCCGCCGCGCCGACGACCTGATGAAGCGGCTCAAGCGGTGCTTCACCACCGGCGCGCTGCTGCACTACGGCCAGGGCAAATGGTATCCCGGCGAGTCGTTGCCGCGCTGGTCCTTCGCCGCTTACTGGCGCAAGGACGGCCAGCCCGTCTGGCTCAACGAGGCGCTCTTCGCCGACGAGTCGAAGCACTACGGCTTCACCGAGCGGCGCGCGGAGGAGTTCATCTACGCGCTCGCCGAGCGACTGGCCTGCGGCGCCGACTGGATCATGCCGGCCTTCGAGGACGTCTGGTATTACCTCTGGAAAGAGCGCCGCCTGCCGACCAACGTGGACCCGTTCCAATCGAACCTGAAGAACGAGGAAGACCGCGCCCGCCTCGCGAAAATCTTCGAGCAGGGCCTCGACAAAATCGTCGGCTACGCACTGCCGTTGCAGCGGCAGGCCGGCCCCGGCGGACCGTTCTGGTTCAGCGGGCCGTGGTTTTTCCGGCCGGAGCGTTGTTACCTGATCCCCGGCGATTCGCCTATCGGCCTGCGGATGCCGCTCGACTCGCTCCCCCACGTCACCGCCACCGATTATCCGTATCTCAACGAACAGGAACCGTTCGAAGATCGCCCCCCGCTCCCGCCACGCCCGGAGAAGGATTTGCAGAAATACTTCCCGCGCGAATGGCTCGAAGCGCGCGGCCTCGCCGCCGGGGAAGCCGGCCGGCTGACCCAGGGCGTGCGCCAACAGCGACCCTCGTTGCAGGAGATTTCGCCGGAACTGTTTCGCGCCCCGGCCCGCGGCGAATCGGCCGCGTGGATCGTTCGCACCGCGCTCTGCGTCGAGCCACGCCAGGGCCGGCTCCACGTATTCATGCCGCCGGCACGGACGCTGGAGGATTACCTCAGCGTGGTCACCGCCGTCGAAGACACGGCGGAATTGCTCGACACGCCGGTCATTATTGAAGGCTACACGCCGCCGTTCGACCCGCGCCTCAACGTCCTCAAGGTCACGCCCGATCCTGGCGTCATCGAGGTGAACATTCATCCGGCCCATTCGTGGGACGAGATGGTCCACAACACGGAAATCCTCTACGAGGAAGCGCGGCGGGCGCGGCTCGGCACGGAGAAATTCATGCTCGACGGCCGCCACACCGGCACCGGCGGAGGCAATCACATCGTCATCGGCGGCCCGACCCCCGCGGACAGCCCGCTGCTCCGCCGTCCCGATCTGGTGCGCAGCCTTGTGGCTTACTGGCAAAACCATCCGTCACTCTCGTTCCTCTTCAGCGGCCAGTTCATCGGCCCGACCAGCCAAAGCCCGCGCATTGACGAGGCGCGGAATGATTCGCTGTACGAACTGGAGTTGGCCTTCCGGGAGCTGGACCGGCAACTCGGCGTAGGGCAGGCGCCGCGCCCGTCTCCCTCCGAGAAAAGGAAGTTAGAGACAGGCGGGACGCCTGTTCCACCCTGGCTGGTGGACCGCCTGTTCCGCAACCTGCTCATCGACTCCACCGGCAACACGCACCGCGCCGAGTTCTGCATCGACAAACTCTACGCGCCCGACAGCGCCAGCGGCCGGCTTGGCCTGCTCGAAATGCGCGCCTTCGAAATGCCACCGCATGCCCGGATGAGTCTGGCGCAGCAACTTCTCCTCCGCACGCTCATCGCGAAGTTCTGGCAGCAACCCTACACCCAGGATCTCGTCCGCTGGGGCACCGACATCCACGACCGCTGGATGCTGCCGCACTTTGTCTGGAGCGACCTCGGCGACGTACTCGAAGACCTGCAAACCAGCGGCTATCCGATGAAGCTCGACTGGTTCGCGCCGCATTTCGAGTTTCGTTTCCCGCCGTTGGGCGACCTGGACGTGAAGAATCTCCACGTCGAAATCCGCCAGGCGCTGGAGCCGTGGCACGTCCTCGGCGAAGAACCCGGCCCTGGCGGCACCGTCCGCTACGTGGACTCCAGCCTGGAGCGCGTGCAGGTGAAGGCCCGCGGATTGACGGATTCCCGCCATGTCATCAGCGTCAGCGGCGTTGCCATCCCGCTGCACCCGACCGGCACGAACGGCGAATACGTCGCCGGCGTCCGTTATCGCGCCTGGCAGCCGCCGAGTTGCCTCCACCCGACCATCGGCCTCCACGCCCCGCTCGTCTTCGACATCGTCGATACCTGGAACGGCCGGAGCATCGGCGGCTGCACTTACCATGTCGCGCATCCCGGCGGGCGGAGCCACGACACCTTCCCGGTGAACAGCTACGAAGCCGAGAGTCGCCGCCTGGCGCGCTTCTTCCGCTTCGGCCACACGCCGGGCCCGATGCGGCCGCGCACCCCGCCCGCGAGCCGTGAGTGTCCCTTCACCCTGGACCTGCGCCAATTGTGACGCCCACGCCTGAAGCCGGCCCTGGCTTGCTCGGCCGTTGCCTCCGGGTTCCGCCCTTGCGAAGCTCGGCTGCGCGCAATGACCTCGCTGGAAACTAAACCGCCGGCCCCGCCGCCGCCCACGGGCGCGGCCTGGGACGAGCTTCACGCGGCCTCCGGCGCGATTCGTCCGCACTGGCAGCCCCTCCTGGCGTCGCTCGAGGCGCTGGGACGCGACGAACTCGCGACCCGCGCCGAGAATGGCCGCCGCATCCTGCGCGAGCACGGTGTGAGTTGCTTTTCCTCCGAGGCGGGCGGCGGGCGCGAAGCGCCCTGGGAACTCGACTACGTTCCGTTCGTGATCGGCGCGGAGGAGTGGCGGGAACTCGAAGCCGGCCTGGTCCAACGCGCGCGGCTGCTGAACCTCATCCTGGGCGATCTCTTCGGCGTGCAACGCCTCGTGCGCGACGGGTTTGTCCCCGCGCCGCTCCTGCACGCGAACCCCGGCTATTTGCGCGCCTGCCAGGCCATCCGCGTGCCCGGGGGCAACTACCTCCCCATTTACGCCGCGGACGTGGCGCGCGGGCCGGAAGGCCGCTGGTGGGTGCTGGCGGATCGCACGCAGGCGCCGGCGGGATTCGGTTTCGCCCTGGAGAACCGCAGCGTCCTCGCGCGGGTTCTGCCGGAAGTGCTGCACGCGGTACGCCCGCGTTCACTTTCGGAAACGTTGCGCATCAGCCGCGAGGCGCTGCGCCGGCTCGCCCCCGCGGCCACCGACAACCCCGCCATCGCCTTGCTGACGCCCGGCCCGCGCCACGAAGCCTACTTCGAGCACTCCTACCTCGCGCGGTTGTTGGCCTTTACACTCGTCGAAGGCGGCGATCTGACCGTGCGCGAGGGCCGGATGTTTCTGAAGACCCTGGATGGCCTGCGCCCGGTGGACGTGATTTTGCGCCGCGTGAGCGATGCCTACTGCGATCCGCTCGCCTTGCGCGGCGAGTCGCTGCTCGGTGTGCCCGGATTCGTCGAAGCGGCGCGGGCGGGCCGCGTTTCCGTCGCCAACGCGCTCGGCTCCGGCCTCGTGGAAAGCCCGGCGTTTCTTCCGTTTCTGTCCGGTCTGGCGGCGCATCTACTGGGCGAGGAGTTGCAACTGGCTTCCGTGCCCACTTGGTGGTGCGGCCAGGTGCGCGAGCGGAGGTATGTCGAGGAGCACCTCGACGAACTGTTCCTGCGCCCCGCGTTTTTGACCGCCGGCCCGCAGGTCGCACCCGGCGGGCTGAGTCAGGAAAGCCGAGCCGACTGGGTCGCCCGGCTGCGGGAGCGTCCGCACGAGTTCGTGGGCCAGGCGCCGGTGCGGCTTTCCCGTGCGCCGGTGGGGGATGGCCCGTCCCGGCCGGTGACCCTCCGCTTATTCGTGGTATCCAACGGCCAGGACTATTTCACCATGCCGGGCGGCCTGGCGCGCATCTTCGAGCGGGGTGTCCTGGCGACAACGACGCTTTCGCTGAATGGCGGTTGCAAAGACGTCTGGGTGCTTTCCGACGCCACTGAAAGCGCGGCGCCTCCCGGCATGGTTGCCGCCCCCGCCCCCGCGCTCGAACGCCTGGCTTCGGACTTGCCCAGTCGTACCGCGGAAAACCTCTTCTGGCTGGGCCGCTACACGGAACGATTGGAGCAGCTTCTCCGGCTGTGCCGTTCGGCGGTGCGCCGTCTTGCGGAGGAATCCACCCATGGCTCGTCCGCGGCCTTCGCGGAATTGCTGGCACACCTTGGCCTGGCCGCTTCGCCCAAAGCCGGCGGTGCCGCGCCCGAACGACTGCAACGGGACATCCTGGCGGTCCTGGGGGAGAACGACCGAGGCCCAGGCGTTCGGGGACTCCTCAAGCGCATCCACGCCTCCAGTTTCAGTGTCCGCGACCGGCTTTCCGCCGACACCTGGCGCATCCTGAACCGCCTCAACTTCGACGGCGAGCAGCGCCCCGGGCATCTGCCGCTGGTGGTGGCCGGCTCGATGTTGAACGCGCTCGTGCTCGACCTGGCGGCTTTCAGCGGGATGGAGATGGAAAACATGACCCGCGGCCACGGCTGGGTGTTTCTCGACTTGGGCCGGCGGCTCGAACGCGGCCTCGCCATCGCCCGCCTGCTGGAAGCGGCCCGGCGTTGCATCGGGACAGGCGATCTCCTGCTCGAACCCCTGCTCGAAGTCGCCGACAGCGTCATCACCTACCGCCGGCGCTACTTCGCCGAACCGCGCCTGGCTGGCGTGCTCGACCTGCTGTTGCGCGATCCCACAAATCCGCGCGGATTGGCTTTCCAACTCGCCCTGCTCGAACGCCACCTGGCCAGCCTCCCCACCGGGCCGAATCCGGAAGGAGCCGCCTTGCTCCAACAACGGCTGGCAGCGGCGGCCGGAATGCTGGATAGCCTCCCGGCCGAGGAACTCGACACCGGCGCGGGCGCCACCGCCACGGCTGAACGGCTGGCCAGCCTGGCGGCGGAACTGGGCAGTCTCTCCGATCTGCTCACGCACGTTTATTTCAGCCACGTCGTGCCGCGGGTCAGTTGAGATGAGAACGCAGATCTTCGACATCACCCACACCACGACCTATCACTACGAATCGCCGGTGACCGTAGCGCATCATCTGCTGCGGCTGGCGCCGCGGCGGTTGCCGCGGCAACTCAGGCTCGCGCACGCGCTGGATTTGCAACCGACGGCCGCGTCCCTCAATCGTCACACCGACTACTTTGGCAATGAGGTCGGCTTCGTCATTTTCGAAGGCGCGCACCGGCAGTTGCGCGTTACCGCGCGCAGCCGCGTCGCCGTGGGAGCGGCCTTCATCCCCGACGCCGCCGAAACCCCCACTTGGGAAAGCGTTCGCGGCCTATGCCGGACGGATCTCTCGGCGCCCGTCCTTGCCGCCAGCGAATTCACCTTCGGCTCCCCGCTGGTGCCGCTCGACACGCCTTTCGCCGACTACGCCCGAGACTCTTTCCGGGCCGGACGCGCCATCCTCGACGCAGTCCTGGATCTGACGGCACGCATCCACCGCGACTTCGAGTTCGATGCCACCGCCACGACCGTGGCCACCCCATTGGCCCGCGTGCTGCAGCAACGCCGGGGTGTTTGCCAGGACTTCGCGCATTTGGAGATTGCCTGCCTGCGCTCGCTGGGTCTCCCGGCGCGCTATGTCAGCGGTTACCTCGAAACCGTGCCGCCCCCCGGACAACCCAAACTCCTCGGCGCCGACGCCTCGCACGCCTGGGTGAGCTTCTTCTGCCCCGGCCTCGGCTGGATTGACGTGGACCCGACCAACAACCTGCTGCCTTCGATGCAGCACATCACCCTCGGTTGGGGTCGCGATTACGGCGATGTCGGCCCCATCCGCGGAGTGCTTGTGGGCGGCGACGAGCACACCCTCAGCGTCGCGGTGGATGTGGTCGCGCTGGGGGAAGGGGAAGCGGCGGCGGACCCCGGAGATTCCTGAGCGGTGAAATCGCGTCCTGCCGCTTGTGGGCGCGCCTCACGGAGCGTTCGTCCCCAGCAAAAAAGCCTCGCCGGACAGTACATCCGGCGAGGCAAGCTCCGTCCGGGCCGCCTTGGGATCGGCCTGACGCCAAGGGCGAACCTGGTTTTCCCGCGCTGGTGTCCGGCGATTATTTCGCCGGCGGCGGCTGCGGTTTGGCCTCGTCTTCGCGCGGTTCGTCTTGGCGCCCCTCTTCGGCGGCGTCGAAGGCGTGTTGCAGGGCGACGAGATCCTCGCCGGGCTTGAGGGCGTCGAGCAACTTCTGCTCGGCCTGCAATTGCTCCGGCGAGTAGGTCGCGGCCTTGATGGATAGGCCGATCCGGCGGTCACTCTTGTCAATTTTGACGACGCGCGCGGTGACTTCCTGGCCCACCTTGAGGACGTTTTTGATCTTGTCCACGCGGTCCTCGCTGATCTGAGAGATGTGTACCAAGCCGTCAATTTCCTGCTGCAAGCCCACAAATGCGCCGAAGCTGGCCAGCTTGGTGACCTGGCCGGTGACGAGGTCGCCCACCTTGTAGAGGTGGTCGATGTTCTCCCACGGATCGATCGCGAGCTGCTTCAGGCCGAGGGCGACGCGCTGGTTGGGCTTGTCCACCTCGATCACGACGGCTTCGACTTCGTCGCCCTTCTTGAGCACCTCCGAGGGGTGATTGATCTTGCGCGTCCAAGACAGGTCGGAGACATGGACCATGCCGTCCAGCCCCTCCTCCAACTCGACGAAGGCGCCGTAGCTGGTGAGGTTGCGCACCTTGCCCTTGATCTTGGTGCCGACCGGGTACTTCACGTCCACGGTGTCCCACGGATTGGTTTCGAGCTGGCGAACGCCCAGGGAAATCTTTTGCTCCTCGCGGTTGATGCCGAGCACCACCGCCTCGAGATCCTGGCCCGCCTTCAACACGTCCGACGCCTTGGCGATGCGCTTGGTCCACGACAACTCGGTGACATGCACCAGACCCTCGACGCCGGGCTCCAGTTCCACGAACGCGCCGTAGGGCACGAGGTTGACGACCTTGCCCTTGACCTTGGCGCCGACGGGGTACTTGGCCTCGATGCTGTCCCACGGGTTGGCCATCTTCTGCTTCAGGCCCAGGCTGACGCGCTCCTTCTCCTTGTTGATGTCGAGCACGACGACCTCGATGTCCTGGCCGACTTTGAGAACCTCGGACGGGTGGCCCACGCGTCCCCAACTCATGTCGGTGATGTGCAGCAGGCCGTCAATGCCGTTGAGGTCAATGAAGGCGCCGAAATCGGTCAGGTTCTTGACCACGCCCTTGCGGACGTCGCCCGGCATCATCTCGGTGAGCAGCGCGGCGCGGCGCTCGGCCCGTTCCTGCTCGATCAATTCGCGGCGGGAAAGGACGATGTTCTGGCGCTCCTGGTTCAGCTTGACGACCTTGAAATCATACGTGTTGCCGACATAGCCCTGGAGGTTCCGGGGCATCATCAGGTCGATTTGGGACGCCGGCACGAACGCTTCAACGCCGATGTTGACGATCAGCCCGCCCTTGACGACGGCCTTGACCTTGCCGGCGATGCGGCCGCCTTCGTTGCAGATGGTGAGGATGCGCTCCCAGTTCTTCTTGAACTCGGCCTTCTCGAAGGAGAGGACCACCATGCCCTCCTTGTCCTCCAACTTCTCGATCAGCACATCAATCTGGTCGCCCACCTTCACGGCGGCGACATCAATGAACTCGTAGGCGGGAATGGCCCCCTCGCTCTTGTAGCCGATGTCCACCAGGATCTCCTTGGGGCGGACTTCGAGGACGGTGCCTTTGACGATTGCGCCGGGGGCAAAACCCATCTGGGTGTGCCGCAGGGCTTCTTCCATGGTCAGCATAGACGGTTATCTGTCTGCATAACGAGCGGGGAACCTGGCGGGCGACGGGCCCAACGAAGGCTCCATTGCCTAACGGATCAAACGTTGCAGCGGCAACGGAGGTTGACGGTTAGGTGACTCGGTTAACATTGCGTTTCTCAGCCTCAAAGAACGGCCGCACTCACGGCGTTCAGGCGGGGCGAATCCTACGCCAAAGCCGGCGGAGAGCAAGGTCAATTTCTCCGCCTGTCCTTTGGCAAAAATCCCGCACACCACTTGTGCCGGTCTGTTCTGTGGCACGATTAGCGCCGGACGGAAGCTTGCCAGGCCGGGTTGCCGACGGTAGGCTCGCCCGCGAGACTTGAGCAAAGTCTCCGAAGCAACTGGTGTTATGGCGCATTCCGATCCGGCCCGTGCTCGACCTCCGGCCCGCAGGCGAGGCTCCGCCCACGGCTTCACGCTCATCGAACTGCTCGTGGTGATCGCCATCATCGCGATCCTGGCGGGCCTGCTGTTGCCGGCGCTGGCGCGGGCGAAGGAGAAGGCCCGACAAATCCAGTGCGTGAGCCAGTTGCGCCAGGTGGGCATGGCCATGCAGTTGTTCGCGCAGGATCACGCGGACAAATTCCCCTGCCACGTCGCCGCGGCCGACGGCGGCGCGCTCAAGCAGCCGTATGCTTGGGAGCAGTTTCTCACGGTGTCCAACCTGCTCGGGACGCCCAAGGTCTTGCTCTGCCCCAGCGACCGCGAGCGGATCGCCGCGCTGGATTTCTCGGCCAACCCCGGCGGCCTGGCCTCCCGCACCAACCAGAACCGCTCCCTCAGTTACTTTGCCGGCACCCACGCCTACTTCGACAAATCGCAAACACTCCTGGCAGGGGACCGCGACATCACGAACGGCATCGGTCGGACCGAGGGCTGCGGTCCGGCTCAGCTTTCCTTTGGCGCCACGCCGTTCCCGCCGGATCAACTGGCTCGCGCCCAATGGCTCGGCCGGCTGCACCGCAGCTCGGGCAATGTCTGCCTGGTCGATGGCCGGGTCAGCCAATGGCCGCAATCGGCGTTGCGCAAGCAGTTCGCCCGCAACCTGGCGGGCGGCGACCCCAACAACCGGAATCACATCCTGGTGCCGTGAGCGGCAGGACGCATCCGAACTCCAAGCTCCGAAGCCCAAAAACCCACGGATCGACGGCGAAAATCGGGCTTTACCTTCCGGCCTCAGTTCTTCCCGACCGCGGAGGTCGGTCTTCGGATTCCGGATTTGCTTGAGGCCCGGCCGCGGTCCGGCATAGTCCGCCGAACGTTTTCACCGGCACGCCATGACCGATCCGACCATTTCCCCCGCCGCTCCGGCCCCGGCCGGATTCGTCCGTGGCCTCGGCTTGCTCGACTCCACGATGATCGTCGCCGGGTCCATGATCGGGTCGGGCATCTTCATCGTGTCGGCGGACATTGCCCGCGAAGTCGGGGGTGCGGGGTGGCTGCTCGCCGTCTGGCTGATCACCGGACTGCTCACGCTGATCGCCGCGCTCAGTTACGGCGAACTCGCGGCCCTGATGCCGCGCGCCGGCGGTCAATACGTTTATCTCCGGGAAGCCTACGGTCCGCTCTGGGGCTTCTTGTACGGGTGGACGCTTTTCCTGGTCATCCAGACCGGCACCATCGCGGCGGTCGCCGCGGCCTTCGCGCGGTTTCTCGGCGTGCTCGTTCCGACGATTTCGGAAAGCCACAAGTTTGTCGCGCTCGGCCGCTTTTCCGTCTCGCCGGCCACGCTGGTGGCCGTCGGCGTCCTCGCGCTGCTCACGGGGTTGAACGCGACCGGCCTGCGCACGGGCAAAATCGTGCAGAACATTTTCACCGTCGCCAAAATCGCCGCGCTGCTGGGCTTGATCGCGCTGGGCCTCTTCGTCGGCGCCAACGCCGGGGCCATCCGGGCGAACTTCGGCGACGGGTGGACCGCGACGTTCACCCAGCCGACGGCGGACCACCCCGGCCAATGGCTCACCACGCCGCACACCGCGCTCACCCTCCTGCTGGCCATCGGCACCGCGATGGTCGGCTCGCTCTTCTCCTCTGATGCCTGGAACAACGTCACGTTCACCGCCGGCGAGGTCAAGAATCCCAAACGCAACCTGCCACTCAGCCTCTTCCTGGGCGTCGTGCTGGTCACGGCCCTGTATTTTCTGTGCAACCTCGCCTACCTCGTGGTCCTGCCGCTGCACGGCACGCCCGACGGCGCGGGCGTGGTCGAGCGCGGCATCCAGTTCGCCCCGCACGACCGCGTCGCCACCGCGGCGGCGCAGGTCATCTTCGGCCAAGGCGCGGCGGACCTGATGGCGCTGCTCATCATGGTGAGCACTTTCGGCTGCATGAACGGTCTGATCCTCGCCGGCGCGCGGGTGTACTACGCGATGGCGCAGGACGGCTTGTTCTTCCGGCCCGTCGGCACGCTCAACCGCCGCGGCGTCCCGCAAAACGGTCTCGTTGTCCAGGGATTCTGGGCCGCTCTGCTCACGCTTTCCGGCACCTACAGCGATTTGCTCGACTATGTGATCTTTGCCGTGCTGATTTTCTACGTGCTGACGATGGCGGGGCTGTTTGTGCTGCGCCGCACGCGTCCCGACGCCGAGCGGCCGTACCGCGCCTTCGGTTATCCGCTCATCCCAGCGCTTTACCTCGTGCTGGCGACGCTCCTCGCGCTGGACCTGCTGATCTCGGCCAAGACGCGCGGCAACGCCTGGCCCGGCTTGCTGATCGTGCTGGCGGGCGTGCCGGTCTATTTCGGATGGAAGAAATGGGGGAAGGGCGGCGCGACGGCTTAGCCTGAAACTTTCCGCGCCGGGCAGTGTCCGTGGCGGCGGAAGGCGGAGTTGGAAGGGCGCTGGGCTTGACTTCGCCGACGCGGTGTTTAATTAACTGCGACCCAATTCACCGGCTCATGGCGTGAACAGACAAACGATGCTCTCCCCAGCCGCGCGGCGCGCACACGCCTCGTCGCGCCCCCCGGCTGGGAACTGGCCCCCCACTTGAACGCAGCAAGGAATCCATGAATCTCCTTCGGCGAAAGACGATCACCGCCTTGCAGGCCGAGGCCGAGAGCGATCACCGGCTGCACCGCGCGCTGGGGCCGGTGAACCTCACGGCGTTGGGCATCGGCGCGATCATCGGCACCGGCATCTTCGTGCTCACCGGCACGGTCGCCGCCCAGAACGCCGGGCCGGCCGTCATCCTTTCGTTCGTGCTCGCGGGCTTCGCCTCGGTGTTCGCGGCGCTGTGCTACAGCGAATTCGCCTCGCTGGTCCCATTGTCGGGGAGCGCCTACACCTACGGCTACGCCACGCTCGGTGAATTCTTCGCCTGGGTCATCGGCTGGGATCTCATCCTCGAATACGCCGTCGGCGCCATCACCGTCGCGATCGGCTGGTCGGGCTACGCGGTGTCGTTTCTTCGGGGGATCGGCGTGGAGATTCCGCCGGAGCTTTCCGCGGCGCGGGGGACGGAGTTGATTGAGTTGCCGGCCTCGCTGGCGACGGCGCTGCACGCGCCGGCGGGCTGGCACGTGGTGAGCCCGGACCTGACACAACAGATCACCGCGCACGGCACCGGCCTCGCTTCGCTTGCGCACGCCACGGCGATCTTCAATCTGCCCGCGGTCATTATCATCGCCCTCGTGACTACCCTCCTGGTTGTCGGCATCAAGGAGTCGGCGAACTTCAACAATGGCATCGTGTTTGTGAAGCTGGCGGTGGTCCTGTTGTTCATCTTCGGCGCGGTCCACGCGATCAACCCGGCGAACTGGCACCCCTTCATCCCCGCAAATACCGGCGAGTCCGGCCACTTCGGCTGGACCGGCGTGATGACGGGCGCGGGCATCGTCTTCTTTGCTTACATCGGCTTCGATGCCGTGAGCACGGCGGCGCAGGAGGCGAAAAACCCGCAGCGGGACATGCCCATCGGGATCATCGGCTCACTCCTCATTTGCACGGTGCTCTATATCGTGGTCTCGGCCATCGCCACCGGCATCGTGCCGTACGGACAACTGGACGTGCCAGACCCGATCGCGCTGGCAGCCGACCACGCGGGCCTCGGGTGGATGGCGGCACTGATCAAGCTGGGCGCGATTGCCGGACTGTCATCCGTCATTTTGGTGATGCTCTACGGGCAATCACGCGTCCTCTGGGCGATGTCGCGCGACGGCCTGCTGCCGCCGTTTGTGGCGGCGGTGCATCCCCGCTTCCGCACCCCCTGGATCACGTCCATCGTCACGGGCGTGTTGGTTTCGCTGTTCGCGGCGGTGTTCACGGTGCGCGAGGCCGGCAGCCTGTGCTCGATCGGCACGCTCCTGGCGTTCGTCATCGTGTCGGCGGGTGTCCTGGCGCTCCGGCTGCGGGAGCCGGACCTGCCGCGCCGGTTTCGCACGCCCTGGGTCTGGTTCGTGGCGCCGATGGGAGCGCTCTCCGCGCTCTACTTGATGGTGTCGCTGCCGCGAACGACGTGGGAGCGCCTGGTCGTGTGGTTCCTCATCGGCATGGTGGCCTACTTTGGGTACGGCGTGAAACATTCCCGGCTGGCCTCGGAGCCTCCCGACGCCCAGGCGCCACCGAAGCGCTGAACGAAGAAGCCGCGCACGTGGAAACCGCCGCCCGCCAAGGCCCGCCCAAGAAAGCCAATGTGCTCGGCGTCGGCGTCAGCGCCCTCAACCTGGACTCGGCGCTGTCGGAGATCGCTCGCGCCCTCAGCATCCGGACCAAGGGCTACGTCTGCGTGACCGGGGTCCATGGCGTGTCCGAGGCGCAGCGCGATCCGCACCTGCGCGCCATCCTGAACCGGGCCTTCCTCAACACGCCCGACGGCATGCCGATGGTGTGGGTCGGGAAACTCCAGGGATTCCGCGCGATGGACCGCGTCTATGGCCCGGACTTGATGCTCCTCGTTTGCCGGCACGCGGCGGAGCGGGGTTACTCGCATTTTCTTTACGGTGGCGGTCCCGGCGTGGCCGGTGAGTTGAAGCGGCGCCTCGAAAGCCGCTTTCCGCAAATCAAAGTCGTCGGCGCCTACACGCCGCCCTTTCGCCCGCTGAACCCAGCCGAGTCCGAAGAACTGGTGCGCCGTGTTCGGGAAGCCCGGCCCGACATCTTCTGGGTCGGCTTGAGCACGCCCAAGCAGGAGAAATTCATGGCCGAATACTGGGAGAAACTGGACGCCACGCTGATGTTCGGTGTCGGCGCGGCGTTCGATTTCCATGCCGGCCGTGTCCGGCAGGCGCCGCGATGGATGCAACGCGGCGGCCTGGAATGGTGCTTCCGGTTGTGCTGCGAGCCGCGGCGTTTGTGGCGGCGCTATCTGAGGAACAATCCGCTGTTCGCCTTCCGCATCGCCTGCCAATTCGCCGGCCTGCGACGTTACCCGCTGGAGTAAGTGTCCGCCCGCTGGCCGATCCGAAGCGCGCCGGCTACCGCGCGGCCACGTCGAGACAGACCATCCGCGTCAGGTCGCGCGCCAGGAGCCGGCCGCCGGCCAGGGCCATGGGCGCCCAGGACTCGCGGCCTTTCAGCACTTGCGCCTGGGCCAGCGGGGCAAACCGCGAGGTGGACGCCTCGAAAAGACTGAGTCGGCCCGAGTCGTTCAGCGCAAAGGCGAGACCGCCGGCCAGCGTGAACGAACCCAGGCCAAATTGCGTGCCGGCGCCGCTGGACCACGCGACCTTGCCGCTCGGGTCAAGGCAAACGAACTGGCCGTCGGCGCGGGTTCCGAAGATGTGGCCGTCGCGAAACACCGGCGTCTGCTGTGTGGCGCCAAACACCTCGGGGGCGAGTTTGAACAGCGTTTGCGGCACGAGTTTCCCGCCGTCCTCCTTGAGCTGGAGCATCAGGCTCCCGGCGTTGTAGCCGCCGGAAAGGAAGATTCTTCCCCCGTCAAGCACCAGCGGCGAGGGCACGGTGGCGATGCTGATTTTCCATTCGGTCGTGTCCCAAAGAATCGCCCCGTTTTCCGCCGACACGCCCACGACTCCGCCGCTGCCGCAATAGACATACAGGCGCCGGCCGGCGAACTCCATCGGCATGACCGAGGAGTGGGTCATCTTCCAGCCGCGCGGATTGGGCGTTTGCCAGAGCGGTTTGCCGGTGTCGAGGTCCACCGCGAGCAGCAACGCGTCGCGGCCACCCGGCGCGAGGACCACCGCATGGCCGTCGATCAAAGGGCACTGGCCGGTGTACCACGGCGGGACGGTGGCCAGGTACTCGCGGACCAGGTTCAGGCCCCAGCGAAATTCGCCGCTCGCGGCGTCGAGGCACAGGACGTTGCACTTGGAATCCATCGCGACGACGCGCTTCGCCGCGATCGCGGGCGTGGTGCGGGTCATGCCGTGATTGCGTTTGAGCGCAAGCGGATAGGCGTAGCGCCAAAGTTCCCGGCCATCAGCGAGGGAGAAGCAGCGCAGCGCGCTCTGTTTCTTCTCGCGGTCGTAGTCCATCACGTAAACGCGGCCGTCAAGCACGGCCGGGCCGGCGTAGCCTTCGCCGAGGTCCACCGACCACAACTCGCGGGGGCCGCCCGCCTCCCAGGAACGGACGAGTGCCGTCGCTTCCGGGCTGATGCCGTCGCGATTCGGTCCCCGGAACTGCGGCCACGCGCCGGGCAGGCTGGACGGTTGGCCGTCACCCTGGACGAGTTTGCCGGAGAGGATCGGGTTCATGGCCGCCGCGCCTTCGGCCCCCGGCGGCTGATCGGTGCCGGGCACGCGCAGCTTGAGTTCCTGGTCCGGGCCGCGCGCCCACCAGAGGGTGAGTGCGACAATGGCCGCAAGGGTCGCGAGCGCAGGGAGGGCGAGCGCGAATCGGGTGAATCTGGGTGTCATCGCCATGACCGGCCCGGACGGTAAGGCAACGCGGGCGGGGGAAACAATGCTGAAGCGAAACCGCAGCGTGACGGCAACGCCGCGGCAAAACGTGTGACAGCTATAACACGATCTGCCGCCTTCCGACGCCGCTCTGGTTCGGTGGCCAGCGGACGGGCCGGCCCAAGGCCCTACGCCTTCTCGATCGGCACGCCGACGAGATTGCCGTATTCGGTCCAACTGCCGTCGTAGTTCTTCACGTTCTGCAGGCCGAGCAGGTATTTCAAGACGAACCAGGAGTGGCTGGAGCGCTCGCCGATGCGACAGTAAGCAATGGTGTCCTTCTTCGGATCGACGCCTTTCTGGTCGAAGTAGGTCGCGCGCAGTTCTTCGGCGGTTTTGAACGTCCCGTCGGAATTCACGGCCAGGCTCCACGGGATGCTGGCGGCGCCGGGGACGTGACCGCCGCGCTGGGCGGTCTCGCTCATGCCGGGGGGCGCGATGACCTTGCCGGTGAACTCGTCGGGGCTGCGCACGTCCACAAGGTTGAACTTGGCCGTCTGCGACGCTTCCAGCACCTGCGTCACGTAGGCGCGCAGGTCGAGGTTCAGCCGGGTGACTTTGTACGCCACGGGCGTCACGCTCGTCTTCGCGGTCGTCAGCGGCTTGTCCGGTTCGTTCAGCCATTTCACGCGACTGCCGTTCATGAGTCGGACATCGGCGTGGCCATAAACCTTGAACAACCAGAAGCCGTAGGCGGCGAACCAGTTGTTGTTGTCGCCGTAAAGGACGACGGTGTCGGTCGGCGCGATGCCGGCGTCGCCCGCCAGCTTCTCGAAGGCCTCCCGGCTGAGGATGTCGCGCCGGAGTGGGTCTTGGAGCTGGGTTTGCCAGTTGAAGCCGACGGCGCCGGGGATATGGCCGGCGTCGTAGGCCCTGGTGTCCACGTCCACTTCGACGAGTTTGATGGCGGGCTGGCCGAGGTTCTCTTTGACCCAATCGGTCGCGACCAGCACTTCAGGATGCGCGTAGTTTGGCATGGGGCGGTTCTTTCTAGGCCTGGGTCCCTTCGGCCAGGCTGGGGATGTGTTTGACCATGTTGGCGGTGTATTTGAAGATGTTGTCGGGAAAAATCATGACGCCACAGCCGGCCTGGTCGCGCTCGATGATGCGGCGGGCGCCTTCGTAAATGAGTCCGGAACTCGGACCGGCGAGCAAACCCTCGGTCTGGCAAAGCTCCAAGGCGCGGGTATAGGCCAGGTGAAAATCTATCTCCAGGATGTCGTCAATCAGCGAACGATCAAAGAGCTTGGAAACACCGAGTTGGCTGACGTTGCGCAGTCCGGGCACGTCGTGGCCCTCGGTCGGCTGCACGGCGATGACCTTGAGGCCGGGCTTCTGGCCCCGCAGGAAACGGCTCGCGCCGGTCACCGTCCCGCAAGTGCCGAGCGAGAGGAACAGGTGGGTGATCTTGCCCTCGGTCTGACGCCAGATCTCCGGGCCGGTGGTCCGGAAGTGGGCCAGCACGTTCTGCTCGCTTTCGTACTGGTTCGGCATGACGTACTTCTCGCTCTGCGCCTTGGCGTGGGTCTTGGCGAGGTTGATCGAACCATCGCCCAGTCCCGGGGCGGGGCACAATTCGTCGGAGACGACATCCAACTCCGCGCCGGCGATCTTGAGCAGCACCTTCTTTTCGAGCGGCACCTTGTTGGGCACGACGGCGCGCATGTGGTGGCCGCGGGCACGGGCCATCGCGGCCAGGCTGATGCCGGTGTTGCCGGAGGTCGGCTCGACGATACCGCGGCCATTGCCCACTTCGCCGCGCGCTTCCAGATCGCGGAGCATCGCCCAGGCGGCGCGATCCTTCACCGAGCCGAAGGGACTGAACCACTCCAGCTTGGCGTAGAGTTCGAACTCCGGGCGCGGATTCATCCGATGGATCCGCACCATCGGCGTCGGGTTGTCTTCGCTCGGCAGCATCTCGAAGACGTCGCGATAGACCCGGGTCTGGTGATTCATGCTGTTTCGGCCATTACGCTCCGACATTATACGCATCCGAGCAGCTAAGTCACAGGGTTTCTTGTCCGGACCGGATTGCCGGAAACAGTTCATTTGAGGCAACTCGAATGGTTGAGTTGATGTTGACAAAAGAAGTCCACGCTTCCGCCCGTGCGCCCTCGCTGGCCGAGGCATCGATGATGCCGGGTGATTCTTACCGCCGCGCAGGTCCTCGCCGCTCCTTTCACACACTCAGTATGCCGCGCACAAACTTGCAGTTGGCTTGATAACTCTCCAGCATTGGCTGGCCCGACGGCACCGCGCCTTCAATTTGGACCCAGCCGGTGTAGCCGATGTCGTCCATGGCCGCGCGGACCTTCTGGAAATCCACCTTGCCTTGACCGAGGAGCGAGCCGTTCTCCTTGAAATGGAACTCGCAGATGCGCCGGCCCAGCTTGCGAATCTCGGCGTAAATGTCGTACCCCATGTCGTTGGAGTTGCACACGTCGTAGTAAACCCGGACGGCCCGTGAGCCGACGCGCTTCAGGATGTCGAGGTGCTGGTCCGCGCTGAGCCAGCTCTCGATGCCGAGTGCCACCCCGGCCTTCTCGGCCTTGGGCGCGACGGCCTTGAGCCGGCGCACGACTTCGTCCACGCCTGCCGCGTCCCCGCGCAGGTCGTCATTGCTGAAGAAGGCCAGCAGCACCACCCGCAGGCCGAGCGCCTGGCAGACGTCAACACTGTCACTGACCCACTCGACGGTACGCGGGTCGCTCTTGTAGGGCACGTTGTTCAACTCCCCGATGGCGAGCGACGCGATCTCCAGGCCGGCCTGGCGCGCGGCTGTTTGGTAGCGTTGCTGGACCTCGTGTTGGCGCAGGCTCATCTGGTTGGCCACGGTGCCGAGGCTGACCTGCACACCGTCGAGGCCGATCTGCCGGGCCACCGCGAAGGCCGCCGGATCGCACATCTTGCCGATGGACCAGTCGCAAGCGCCGATCTTGAACCGACGCTTCCCCGGCGCGGCAAAGAGCGGCGCCAGCGAGTCCGAGACGAGGGCGGCGCCGACCGCCGAGCCGGAGCGGGCGAGCATTTGGCGGCGGGAGATCAAGGCGGCTTTCATGCCGGCCAAGCTACGCCGCGCGCAAATCGGAGGCCAGCGGATTTCGCCGGCGTTCCACTCGGCACTCGACAACGTTTGCCCAGCCCGGCTTACTGGGGCGAGTCGGGACGCACCATGACCGCTGAACAGTTGGCCAAAGCCAAATCGCTCGGGTTCTCCGACCGGCAGATCGCGCATCTGACCGGAAAGACCGAGGACGACATCCGCGCGTGGCGGCGGCAACTCGGCCTGGTGCCGAGCTATCGCCTGGTGGACACCTGTGCCGCCGAGTTCGAGGCCTACACGCCCTACTACTACTCGACCTACGACCGCGGCGACGACGAAGTCAGGCCCTCCGACCGGCGCAAGGTGATGATCCTGGGCGGCGGGCCGAATCGCATCGGCCAGGGCATCGAGTTCGATTACTGCTGCGTCCACGCCGCCTTCGCGCTCAAGGAGGACGGCTTCGAGACCATCATGGTGAACTCAAATCCGGAGACCGTCTCCACCGATTACGACACCAGCGACCGGCTCTATTTCGAGCCGCTGACGCTGGAAGACGTGCTGCACATTTACGAGCGGGAGAAATGCTGGGGTGCCATCGCCCAATTCGGCGGGCAAACGCCGCTCAATCTCGCGCTCGGCCTGCAGAAGAACGGCGTCAACATCATCGGCACCAGCCCGCAGGGCATCGAAATCGCCGAGGACCGCAAGCTCTTCGCCGCGATGCTGCGCAAACTCGACATCCCGCAGCCGCCCAACGGCATCGCGACCAACGAAGCCGAGGCCGTGGCCATCGCCAAGACGCTGGGTTACCCGATCCTGGTGCGTCCGTCGTTTGTGCTGGGGGGGCGGGCGATGCAGATCGTCTATTCCGACGCGGAGTTGCAGCATTACATGCGGTTCGCCGTCGAGGCCTCGCCGGAGCGTCCGGTGCTGGTGGACAAGTTCCTCGAAGACGCCACCGAAGTGGACGTGGATTGCATCGCCGACGTCGGCCGCTTCGACAATCCGGCGCAGGGCACCATCGTCATCGGCGGGATGCTGGAGCACATCGAATATGCCGGCGTCCATTCCGGCGACGCCGCGATGGTGCTACCGCCGCACACACTTTCCGAGCGCGTCATCCAGACCATCCAGAACTACACCCACGCGATGGCAAAGGAGTTGAAAGTCATCGGCCTGATGAACGTGCAGTACGCCGTGAAGGGCGAGGCGGTGTACGTGCTTGAGGTCAACCCCCGCGCCTCGCGCACCGTGCCGTTCGTCAGCAAGGCCATCGGGGTGCCGCTGGCGAAGCTGGCGGCGAAAGTCATGGCCGGCCAGACGCTTCAGGCCCTTGGCTTCACGCGGGAAGTCCGGCCGAGGTATTGGGCCGTGAAGGAATCGGTCTTCCCGTTCAACCGGTTCCACGGCCAGGACATTTTGCTCTCGCCGGAAATGCGGTCCACCGGGGAAGTGATGGGGCTGGACGCCGACCTGGGCGTTGCCTACGCGAAATCGCAAATCGCCGCCGGCGGTCCATTGCCGCTGGGCGGGCGGGTGTTCATCAGCGTCAGCGACGCCGACAAACGCCACGTCGCGGAGATTGCGCGGCAGTTTGTCGGCCTCGGTTTTGAGATCATCGCCACCAGCGGCACCGCCCGCGTGCTGGAACAGGCGGGCCTCAAAGTGCAGCGCATCTTCAAGCTTCAGGAAGGCCGCCCCAACGCGCTGGATTTCCTGAAGAACCGCGAAATCCAGCTCGTCATCAACACGCCGACCGGCGAAAGCCCGCGCGCCGACGAAGTGCGCATTCGCACCACCGCCGTCTATTCCGGCACGCCGATCATGACGACCCTGAGCGGCGCGCGGGCCGCCGCGCTGGGCATCGCGGCCCTCCAGAAGCAAGGCTACGGGATCAAGACGTTGCAGGAATACCACTGAGTCCGATTCCCGTTCCCGGTGGCTGGGGTGGCCCGGCTGCCTTCCTTCACGCTGCCTTCGGCGGAGTCGTGATCCTTCCCCGGATGGTCAGCATCAGCAATCCGCCCAACATTCCGAACGGCGCCATGAAGTAGAAGTAGCTGCCCAGGCTCCGGTCGAGCAGGCGGCCGAGGAAGTAGCCGGCCAGGCTGCCGCCGAAGTATTGGAAGGAGTCGATCACGCCCAGCGCGAAGCCCGCCCGGCGGCGCCCGCCGATGTCCATCGGCGCCGCCGAGCCGAGGATGGAGTGCGTCGAGTTGGCGGTGAACGAGATGAGGATCAGGAACAGGATGGCGGCGTTGGCGGAGTGGAACCGCGCGGCCAGCAGGATGATCGCGGTCTCCAGGAAGTAGAGCACCAGGGCCACCGGCGCGCGGCGGCCTTGGAACACCGTGTCCGAGACGTAACCGGAGAGGAGCGAGCCGGCCGACGCAACGAAGGGAATCAGGAAGGCGAGGAACTGGAACTGCGCGGACTTGAGGTCCACCTGGTAAAGCTCCTGCATGTAGCGCGGGAACCATTGGTCCACGGCCTGCCGCACCGCGCCGGTGCAGGCGTAGGCGCAAGCCGTGATCCACACCACCGGGTTGCGGGTGATGGCGCGGATGACCTCGCGCACGTCGGCGCGGACGCCAGCGGGGCCGGAGTCGTCCGGGATGACGCCGGGGAAGCCGGTTTCCTCCGGCGTTTCCTTGACCGTTAACGCCATGACGACGGCGACGAGGGCGCACAGAAGCGACGGCGTCCAGAACAGCCAGCGCCAGTGCAGCGGCGGAACATGAATCAGCCCCAGCAGGGTGAAGCCAGCCAGCAAGGCCGGGCCGAGAGTGAAAATGCCGAAGCGGCCCAGGTTGATCATGAATCCGAAGATGCCGGAGAAGCGTCCGCGCTCGCGGTGGGCGAACCAAGCGGTGTTGATTTTCACCATGCCCGGCGCGCCGAAGGCCTGGAGATAGCCGTCAAGCCCGCGAATCGCCACGAACAAGCCGAGCATCCCTGCGAAGGAGGCCGCGCCGAAGGCGAGGTTCATCGCGATGGTGCCGGCGGCGCCGATGAGCATGGCGCGCTTGCCGCCCATACGGTCGGTGAGCAAGCCGTTGATGATCTGGCCGCAAGCGTAAGCGAACAGCGCCGTAGTGATAATGGCGCCCATTTGCGCCCGCGAAAAACCGTACTGCTCGCTGATGGATTTGTTGGCTATCGAGAGGTTGTAGCGGCACATGTAGAACGAGGTGTACAGCAGGCCGAGAACGCCCCAGTTCAATCCGCGCCGCGCCCGGAAGCCGGGGGGGTAGGGCGGGCGGGCGAGCGGCGTGCTGGCGGCTTCGTTCATTGGTGCCACGGGTCAGGCTCAGCCGAGTCGGCTGGGCGGCAACGTAGGCAGCGCCGCCCATCGAGGCAAAGGGTTTCTGCCGATAGGGACAATGGGGGGCGCATCTCCATTTCTTGCCGCGCTCAGGCCGGCCTTTCCCGGCGACGGCGCCCGCCGCGGGTCCGGCGGGCGCTGGTTGCCGGCATCCCACTTGCGGAATTGGCCGGATTCCCTAGATTGTGCCGATGAAATTGCCGCGCGAAGCTGCCGTGATGACCTTGCCGAACGCGACGCTTTTTCCCCAGGCGCTGCTGCCCCTTTACGTCTTCGAAACCCGCTACCGCCGGATGCTTGCCGACGCCCTCGCGGCGGACCGCGTCTTCTGCGTAGCCATGCAACGCCCCAACTGCACCCGCGAAGCGCCCGAAGCCGTGGCGGGTCTGGGGCTGATCCGGGTTTCCGTGCGACGCCCCGACGGCACCTCACACCTGATCTTGCAGGGCGTCGCCCGGGTGGAACTCGAAGAAACCGTCCGCTACCGGCCTTACCGCGTGCATCGCATCCGCCCGCTGTCGCCGCGGCCGTGCAACGACGTGACGGTGGACGCGCTGGTCTGCCGGGTGCGGGAGTTGATGGCCGAACGCATCGAGCTGGGCCTGCCGTGCCCGTTCCCGATGGTTTCCCCATGCCAGAATGTGCCGGCCAGCAAGGCCGCGCCGATGGCGTTCGCCGCGCGGGAGATCCTCAAATACGTGGGCGATCTGAAAAACCCGGAACACGTGGCCGACCTGGTTTCCTGCGCCGTGCTGCGCCAAGCCGAGGAAAGGCAGACCATCCTGGCCACGGTGGACCTGGAGACCCGCCTGCGCTACCTCATCCGTTTTCTGCTGGCCGACATCCGGCAGCGCCGCAAAGAAAGCAAGACATGAGCGACCCCGCTTCCCGGGCTGAAACGACCGCCGCGCCGAGCCAGGAAGAAAGGATGGCCGGCCTGTTCGCGCATTTGGTGCTACAGCACACCCAGTTGGGCTTGATGCTGCTGGGCAAGACGCCCCGGCCCGATTCGGGCGAGACCGTGCGGGACTTGGACCACGCCCAATCGGTCATTGACCAATTGGAGATGATCGAGGCGAAGACCCGAGGCAATCTGAGCAAGGACGAAGCGGGTCTGCTCCGGCAGAGCCTGATGACCCTGAGGTTGGCCTTTGTCGAGGCGGTGGACACCGCGCCCGGCCCGGCCCCGGCCGATCACTCGCCCGCCGGGGAGGCCCGCCCGACGGCGACCGCGGAAGCCGCTCCGGCCTCCGCGCCGGAGGACTCGAAGAAGAAGTTCACCAAGAAGTATTGATCCGCAGCGGCGCCGGGCACGCCAGCCGGATTGCCGCCCGGCCCGCTTATTTGCTCTCGCTCTTCGGCGTTTCCGCCGCCAGCCCCGCGGGTTTCAAGCTGTCGTCCAGGATTTCGATGTGGGCATCCTTGCGCAATTTCTCCATGTACGGTGGCAGCAGTTTCTGCACCTGCCGCGCCTTGAGGAATTGCCGGATGTCGTCCGAAACCTTGGCCAATTCCAGCTTCTTGGCCGGGAACTTCTCGTAGAGCTTGATGACGTGGTAGCCGTAGGAAGTGGTGACGATGTCGCTGACCTGGTTCGTGCCCAGCGCGAAGGCCGCGGATTCGAACTCGGGCACCATCTGGCCGCGGGCGAAGGTGTACTCCCCGCCTTTGTCCTTTGAGCCGGGGTCATCGGAATAATCCCTGGCCAGCTTGGTGAAGTCCTCGCCCGCCTTGGCCCGTTTCTGGATGTCTTGGGCCAGCTTCAGCTTGGCCTTCTTGGCCTCATCGCTCAATTCCGCGCCGGTGGCGTGATCGCGGGTGCCGATCAGGACATGGGCGGCACGCACCGTTTCCGGCTGCTCGAATTTGGCGGGGTTCTCATCGTAAAACTGCTTCACGTCGTCGTCGGTGACATTGATCTTCAACTCCCGCTCCAACACCGTTTCGGCGGTCGCCTCCTCGGTCATGCGCTTGGAGACCATCGCTTCCGTCAATCCGGCGGCCTTCAACTGGCGCTCGAAGGACTCCGGGGATCCGGCCCGTTTTTTGGCCTCCGCGAACCGTTTTTGCGACAACTCCCGGCCCTGGGCCTTGTCCGCGTCGGTGGCCTTGGCCAGCAGGAGCTGAATCTGGATGAGCCGGTCGAGCACTTGCCTATCGACGCCCAAGGATTCGTCCGGGGTGAGGGTGCGCCCTTGCGCGGCAATGTTGGCCTTGACCGTCACAACGGCGTCATCCAACTGGCTGCGCTTGATCTCCACCCCCGTGCCTTTGGCGATGACCCGGTCCGGGAACAGGTCGGCGGTTTTGCCCGCCGGTTGGCCGGCGGCCTCGGGTGCCGGCGCCTCGGCGGCGGCGAGCGGCGCGGCCAGGAGGGCGGCCGACAGGACAGCACTCAAGGCGAGCGCGCTAGGAAGGATTCTCATGCTTTTCGGTTTTGCACCTTTCTTGGTTCAGTTCACAGTTGGACCACATGGACGTCGCTGATGTCCGCATCCCGCTGGAGCAGGGCCAGCGCCGCGGCCGGCGGCGGGCTGTCCAGATTCAGGACCGTCAGGGCGCGGCCCCCTTCGATGTCGCGGTTCAGGCTCATGCTGGCGATGTTGATGTGGTGATTGCCCATCAGCGTGCCGAGGTATCCGACAATCCCGGGCCGGTCCTTGTTCGTCATTAAAAACAAAACCCCTTCGGGGACGATCTCGACCGGATGGCTGTTGACGCGCACAATGCGCGGCTGGTTGCGGGTGCCGTAGAAGGTGCCGCCGGCGGACACCTTCTGGTCGCCGCTCCAGGCCTGAACGTGGAGCCACTCGTTGAAATCGGTTTCCTCGTTCGACTTGATCTCCTCGACCCGCAGCCCCAGCCCCTTGGCCATGGTGCGAACGTTGACCTGGTTGACATCCTTGCCACCCACCGACTCCAGGAACCCCTTGAGGACCGAACGGGTGATCGGGTCGCCCGGCATCTCGGTGGCCTTGCCGCCGTAGGTAATCACCAGCCGGTCGTTGCGCTTGGGACCGATCTGGCCGACCAACCGGCCCAGCTTCTCGCCCAAGCTCAAATAGGGCCGGACCTTTTCGTAGGTCTTGATGTCCAGGTTCGGCAGGTTCACGGCGTTGCGCACCGCGCCCGTGACCAGGAAATCGGTGATCGACTCGGCCACTTCGATGCCGACGTTTTCCTGCGCCTCTTCGGTGCTGGCGCCCAGGTGCGGCGTCATGATCACCTGCGGCAGGGCGCGCAGCGGGAAGTCGGCCGGCGGCGGTTCGGTCTCGTAAACGTCCAGTGCCGCGCCGGAAACCTGGCCGCTCTGCAGCGCGGCGAGCAGGTCGGTTTCGTTCACGATGCCGCCGCGGGCGCAGTTCAGGATGCGGACCCCTTTCTTCATCTTGGCGAACGCGGCGGCGTTGAGCATCCCCTTGGTTTCCGCCGTCATCGGCATGTGAACCGTGATGAAATCGGACCGGGCGTAGAGTTCGTCCAACTCGGCCATTTCCACCTGCAACGCGCTGGCCCGCGACAGCGTCAGGTACGGATCGTAGGCCAGCACCCGCAGGCCGAAGGCGATCGCGCGCCGCGCCACTTCGCTGCCGATACGGCCCAGCCCGAGGATGCCCAGCGTCTTGCCGTAAAGCTCGGTGCCGTTGAACGCCTTGCGGTTCCACTCCCCCGCCTTCATGGAGCCGTGCGCCTGCGGAATCTTGCGTGCCAACGCCATCAGCATGGAAAACGTCAACTCGGCGGTGGAAATGGTGTTACCGCCCGGCGTGTTCATCACCACGATGCCCCGCTGGGTGGCCGCCTCGACGTCAATGTTGTCCACCCCGACGCCCGCCCGGCCCACCACGCGCAGTTGCGGCGCGGACTCGATCACCTTGCGGGTGATCTTGGTTTCCGACCGCACCACGATGGCGACGGCGCCGGCGACCAGCGGGAGCAGTTCGGCTTCCGCGTGCTTCTTCGGCAGCACCACAACCTGGAATTCCCGCCGCTGTTGCAGCAGCGCGATTCCCTTGGGCGACACCGGATCGCAAACAAGCACTTTCATAAAGCAAAAGGAGGCGCAGTCTAGGCGACTATCCGGGCAGGGTCAAACAGTGAAAGAGGCTCCGCGGGGTGGTTTTCAGAACCAGAATCCCGCGTGCGACCAAAACCGGGCGGTGCTTCAGCAGACCGGACCGTGAAGCAGAACGGTGGCTTGGCTTTGGGATCTGGGGCGTGACGGGGGCAGAGGCCGCCCTCGGATCCGCTTTCACGCCGCTACTTTCGCGGACAAGGACGAAGGGCGGGGCCGAAACGATTCCTCGCCGGAGAAAATTGCCCCGCCACCCTCCGGCGACGCCACAGCGCCCTTGCAAAGGGACCGTCGGGCCGCCATGATGAGCGGATGAAAAGCAAAACCGGCTTGGTCGTGTTGTCGGTCGCCTGCCTGGCGCTCGTCATCCTGCTCTTCGTCCATCGCAAGCAGGCGGCGGAACAAAAACTGGCGGACACGCAGACCATCCTGAACATCTCGAACCAGTGGACCGACACCAGCCTCAAACTCGAGGAGCAAAAGCAGGTCAACGTCTCCCTGCTGAAAGACCTGGACCGCACCAACGCCTACATCGCCTCCCTGACGAACAGCCTGACCCAGACCACCGCCAGCCTCGCCAAGACCTCCGACGACTTGGAGGCCGCGCGCAGGTCGGTCAAGGCGGCGGAGGACGAGATCGCCAAACGCGATGTCCGGATTTCCGAGTTGGAGGCGCAGAATCTCAACCTGGACAAGCGCGCCGGTGAATTGACCAACGCCATTGCCAGCCTCAACGTCAAGATCGCCGAGACCCAGCACAAGCTTTCCGCGGCCGAAGGCGACAAGGCCTTCCTCGAAAAGGAACTCCAACGCCTCATGGGAGAGAAGGCCGACTTGGAAAAGAAGTTCAACGACTTGGAAGTGCTGCGCGCCCAAGTCAAACGCCTGAAAGAGGAACTCGTCGTCGCCCGGCGCCTGGATTGGATCCGCAAAGGCCTCTGGGGCGGGACCGACGTCAAAGGCGCGGAACTGCTGATGCAGAAACCGAACGCTGGTGCCGCCGCGGCGGACACCAATCGCTACAACCTGAACGTCGAGGTCGGCTCCGACGGCAGCGTGCATGTCATCCCGCCACTGACGAACCGGCCGGCGACCAATCCGCCGCCGCGATGATGCCGCGCCCGCTCACCGACGCCTACGGCCGCGTCCTGCGCGACCTGCGGGTGAGCCTGACGGACCGCTGCAATTTCCGCTGTCTGTACTGCCTGCCGGAAACGGAGGCGGCCGTGAATTTCTATCGCGGCCACTGGGCGAAACTCCCCGCGCCCGCGCCCATCGTCCATCAATGGCAGCCGCGGGCCAACCTGCTCACCTTCGAGGAGATCGAGCGCGTCGTCCGTCTCCTCGCCGCCTGGGGCGTCACCAAGGTGCGCCTGACCGGCGGCGAACCGCTGCTCCGCCGCGACGTGGAGCAACTGGTCGCGCGCCTGGCCCGGACGCCTGGCCTGCGCGACCTGGCAATGACCACGAACGGCTTTCTCTTCGCGCCGAACGCGGCGGCGCTGCGCGCGGCGGGATTGCAGCGCGTCAGTTTCAGCCTCGATTCGCTGGAGCGCGAAAACTTCAAGAAGATCACCGGCCGCGACGGCCTCGACACCGTGCTGGCCGCCCTCGAACAGGCCAAGCAACTGGGCTTCCAGCCGGTGAAGGTCAACGCGGTGGTCATCCGTGGGATTAACGACCACGAGATCGAGGCGCTGGCCGGCTTCGCCCGGGACCGCAACGTCCGCCTGCGCTTCATTGAGTTCATGCCGTTGGATTCCGGCCGCGCCTGGCAGCGCGAAATGGTAGTGTCAGGCCGTGAAATCCTGGACCGTCTCCGCGCGCGGTTCGCGCTGCGGCCGGTCCTGGCGGAAAACCCGTCCGAGACCGCCCGGCGCTGGTCATTCGCCGATGGCCGCGGCGAGATCGGCCTCATCGCTCCGGTGAGCGAGCCGTTCTGCGGCCATTGCGACCGGCTGCGCCTGACGGCCGACGGCAAGATCCGGACCTGCCTGTTCAGCGTGGGGGAGCACGATCTGCGCTCCCGGCTCCGCAACGGCGCGACCGACGACGACTTGGACGAGTGGCTGCGCGCGGTGGTGCGAGGCAAGGAGGAGCGCCATCACATCGGCGAGCCGGGCTTTGTCCAACCGGAGCGGACGATGAGCTGCATCGGCGGATGAAACGTTCGCTGACAAGGCCGAAACGCTCGGAGAGCCGCGGCTTGTCCCCTCCACACGCCCACCCGGGCAGCGGACTTCTCGTTGTGGGTTCTGATTCCAGGTTTCGGATGGCCGTGACTTTGGCGGCGCTTTGGCGGTGACTCCTGCTTGACCTTCGTCAGGCAAGGCGTAGGGTTGTGGACGCGCGGTGAAAATCGTCCGGCCCTGTCGGTCGTTCCGAACATGAAACGTGCTGTATTCTTCCAGGTGCCGCTCACCTTGGCGTTGCCGGCCGGCGGACAGTACCAACCGCAAATTCGCGCAACACGGCTCAGTTCTATTGGTCGGATTGAGTCGTCTCGGTTAGACCGGGGCCGTAGGTTTCGGGAGTTTTAGCCAAGATCGTGTATGAAGACATTGAATGGCATGCGGCGAATGCTCCCGAAATTGTTGCTCGTACTAGGAGTATGGTTTTACGCTTCAGGTGCTTTGGCTCAGGGCCTTATTGAATTCTCGAATTGGGGGCCAGGGTCGGATGCGCCGGTCTATGATGTGGACGGGAGGACTCCATTGGCCGGACCGGCGTTCTCGGCCCAACTTTACGCGGCGGCGCCCGGAAGCAGTTTGCAGCCAGTAGGAGTGCCTGTTCCATTTCAAAGCAGTAACCCAGGGTATTTTATGGGGGATGTGGTTGCAGTGCTTGGTGTCCCCCAAGGGGGCACGGCGGTGGTGCAGGTAGTCGCATGGAGAGCCAGCGATGGTTTGACCTTCGAGGCCGCTGATCACCCCGGTGGACACGTTGGAGAATCCTCCGTAATTACGGTGCGTGGTCTGGGCGGTCTGCTTCCTCCGCCCTCATCTGCTGATCCGGCCACCTTGTTTGGGCTGCAGAGTTTTTCGCTGCATGTCGTGGTGCCTGAGCCATCGGTTTTCGCCATTGGGCTGCTGGGAGGGTCCCTCTTGGCGCTGGGCCGGCGCCGGCACTGGGCCCGGGGCGCGGTAAAGCTCACACCCGCTCCACCATGAACTGTCCGGCAGCACCGTGGTGGCAGATGCGGTTGAACCCGAGCGGCGCCCCCCAACTTGGCGGCACCAACACCCCGGCGTTTGCGGCTACGGGCGGCCGGTTGCAGCCGCCTTTCATTCGGAACGGTTTCCTTTGGACCTGCCAGCACGTCGGGCTGAACAGTGCGGACGGCACATACAGTGGAGACCAGACCGGTTCCAGCGTGAACCGTTCGGGAATACAATGGTGGAAGCTACAGTTGAACTCGACGGGCACTCCGC
>JAJXZI010000326.1 GCA_021780115.1 bacterium
ACCTTGACGGTTGTGCCCGCCTCGAATCCGGCCGGAATATCTTTCGCGTCCGGATGCTGGGAACCGATGACGGGCACCGGCTCGGTCTGCACCAGTTCCAATTGCAATCGCGGCGGGTGGTTGGTCGCCGCCGGCAACCCGTCCGCCTGGGAAACCAACGCCAAGGTCAGCCACCCGGCGACCACCACCGCGCGCCCAAGAAACCGCGTGAGAATTCGGCCGGATAATCCAGGTCGCTGACGGGATTGTTCAAGCATGGGAGCGAGTTTAGTTTTTCACCGCGAATTTGTCGATTCCCGGCCCAGGCCAACCGCGAAAGACGCCAAAGACGCGAGCGGAATTTCACCCTCTCCGCTATGAAATGGGGGAGAGGGACGGGGTGAGGTGGCACGGATGGTTACAAAGATTTCGCTCCGGACGGAGCTGCATCAAGGATAACCGAAGTCAGCGTTTTTTGGCCTTGAGCTTGTCATCGTCGGGTTTGACATGGAATCCAATTTCCCGTTTCGGTTTCTCTGGTGGGGACATGAGCTGCCGGATGGCATCGAACACAACCTTGAATTGCGCGTCGTATTTCTTTTCCATCGCCGTCAGCTTCCGGGCCAGTTCGGCATTGGAGGCCAGCATCTGGCGCAGGCGGACGAAGGCGCGCACCACCTGCACGCTGGTCTGCGCCGCGCGCTCGCTGTTCAACACGTTCGCCAGCATCAGCGCGCCGTGTTCGGTGAAGGCGTAGGGTAAGTAGCGGCGGCCGCCATACGAACTTGAGATGCCAAATTGGCATCTCAAGTTTGCCGCCTCTTCGGCGGTAAGCTGGAACATGAAATCCGTGGGAAAACGGCTGGCGTTGCGCTTCACGGCGCGATTCAGAGCGCCCGTCTCGACACCGAAATTTCCGCCAAGTCCGAATCGAGCATGACCTTCTCGCCACGAATCAAAAGGATGGCCCGCTCGATTCGCTCCATTGGAATCGTTACGCCGTTTTGGCTCATGGCTTTGGAGGCGGTCGCAAGCTGCGGCCACCTTGAATTAATTCTGCGTCCCCGCCAGTTCCTCCTCAAAATCCACGATCTCCTTCATTTGCGTGAGGAACCAGCGGTCAATCTTGGTGAGTTGGAAGATGTCCTCGACGGTGAAGCCGGCGCGGAGGGCGTGGCGGATGAAGAAGACGCGCTCGGCGTTGGGTACGCTCAGTTTGCGGCTGATGACGTCGCGCGGGAGGATATCGCGGTCGCCATAGACTTCCGTGCCGATGCGCCAGGGTTTGCCGTCGCCGCCCAGGCCGCTGCGGCCGATTTCCAGGGAGCGGAGGCATTTTTGCAGGCTTTCCTTGAACGTGCGCCCGATGGCCATGGCTTCGCCGACGCTTTTCATCTGCGTGGTGAGCGTGGGATCGGCTTGCGGGAATTTTTCGAAGGCGAAGCGCGGAATCTTGGTGACGACGTAATCAATGCTCGGCTCGAAGCTCGCGGGCGTTTCGCGCGTGATGTCGTTTTTGAGTTCGTCGAGCAGGTAGCCGACGGCGAGTTTCGCGGCGATCTTCGCGATAGGAAAGCCGGTGGCTTTGGACGCAAGCGCCGAGCTGCGGCTGACGCGCGGGTTCATCTCGATGATGACCATGCGGCCATTGTCGGGGCTGACGCCGAACTGGATGTTCGAGCCACCAGTCTCGACGCCGACGGCGCGGATCACGGCGAAACTCTGGTCGCGCATGATCTGAAATTCCTTGTCGGTGAGCGTTTGAATCGGCGCAACGGTGATGCTGTCGCCGGTGTGGACGCCCATGGGGTCAAAATTCTCGATGGAGCAGATGATGACGCAGTTGTCGGCCTTGTCGCGCATCACTTCCATTTCGTATTCCTTCCAGCCGAGGAGGGATTCCTCGATGAGAATTTCGTTTACGGGTGAAAGTTCCATGCCGCGCTTGGCAATTTCCTCGAATTCGTCGCGGTTGTATCCGATGCCGCCGCCGGTGCCGCCGAGCGTAAACGCGGGGCGGATGATGAGCGGGAAGCGGCCGATTTTTTCCGCGATGTCGCGGGCTTCGTTCATGTTGTGCGCGGTTCCGGAAATCGGCACGTCCAAACCGATGCTCAGCATGAGGTCCTTGAACACCTGGCGGTCCTCGCCGCGTTCGATGGCGGCGGCATTGGCGCCGATCATTTCGACGCTGTACTTGGCCAGCACTCCGGAACGGTACAGGGCCATGGCGGCGTTGAGGGCGGTCTGGCCGCCGAGGGTGGGGAGCAGGACGAGCTTGTGTGGCGGGGTGGGCGTCGAATGCGGGCCGCCTTCGACAGCACGCTGGCCGCATGCACTCCCCGCATTCGCCGGTATCCCCAGGCGCTTCAGTTCCGCGATTTCGCGGGCGAGGATCTTCTCGATGCATTCCGGCGTGATCGGCTCGATGTAAGTGCGATCGGCAAACTCCGGGTCGGTCATGATGGTGGCCGGATTCGAGTTCACCAGGATGACCCGGTAGCCCTCTTCCTTGAGGGCTTTGCAGGCCTGGGTGCCGGAGTAATCAAATTCGCACGCCTGCCCGATGATGATCGGGCCGGCGCCAATGATGAGAACGCTGTGGATGTCGGTGCGCTTGGGCATAGCTAACCGCCACGGATGAAACACGGTACGGAGGGCGAAGGCGATTCTTATTGTGAAGCCCCGCTCCGAGGACAAGTGGCGTTCAAGGATTGTGCCCCATGTCTCGGAGCAGGCCAGGCAAGCGATGATTCGCGCAGGAAATCCGCCTCCCCACGTCAGCGGCAACCCTTCTTGAAGGCGCCGCGCGTCAGGGAAGTGACCCAGGCCGAGCTAGTGTCCGGCGTCCGAATCCCCGCGGATTCACCTCACTTGAGCCGTGCGGGTCCGGCCAGCCATTCCCGGAATTGCGCGTCCTCGACGAGCCGCCGGGCCAGCAGCGCGTAGCCGTCGGTGAGCGGATGGCTGGCGTCGGCGTAAAGCGCGCTGGGCAGGGTCTCCGGCGTGACGCACGACACATGGTGCTGAACCAACCAGGACCGGACACCGTCGTTCAATTGGCGGTAAGCCGGTCGGTTGTCCTCAGCGATCATGTGTTCATTAAACGGGCCAAGCACCACCAGCACGTCGTCGCCACGCTGGCGCAGAAGGTTGACCAACCGCTGGAAGGCACGCCATTGAAGCGAGGTGTCCAACGGAACCCAGTCAAAGTGGGTCGGACGATTGCCGTCCGCGAACCACGGCTTGTGCCGCGGGCTGTGCGGACCTCGCTGCGGATCCTCCGATGGCGCGGTGGGGACGCGGAAGGTGATCTGCGCGAGCGGAAATCGGTAGCAATTCGGATACTGCGGCGGATCGCGGCCATCGTCGGCAAGTGTCCAACCGAGGATGCTGTGCTGCCCGAAATAGGCGCATTGCAGGTGGTTCACCCAGGCGATGAAGGGAACCTCGCGCTCGACCACGGCGCTGAGCCGCTCGTTGGCATCGGCCCGGTAGCACGGAACGCGCGGGAAGAATTGCGGCACAAGCCGCGCGTGGTTGAAGGGTTCCTCCTTCTCCGTGCTGAGGTCGGCCTTCGGGCTGGTCAACCAAAGGAGGTTGCAGTGCAAAATGATTCTCCGGTGCCGGAGCGGCCCGTCGAAATAGTGAACCAAGCCTTCCAGCGCCAGCGGGAAAAGGCCGTTCACCCCGCCGTTGACGAACCGACCTCGCCGGTCAGTCTCGCGATCCAGAAAATGCGAGAGCGTTCCATCCGGCAACACGTACTCGCCCCAGACCACGGAGTCGCCCAGCACGACGATGGCGGCGGGGTCGGTAATTTGCCGGAGACGGCGCTGGTAGAGCCAGTAGTCCGTGCTTAGCGCGTAGGGCAGCCGGTAATCGGGTCCGGTGTCGAATCGCTCGACTATCTTCCACAGCCGGGGGATCCCGGCCACGATCCCCCACAGAATGACGAAGGCGACCACCCATTGCCAAGCCGACAGCCGCACAGCGTTCGCGCCAAAGGGAACGACGGCCGGGCGGGCCTTGGCGTGGGAGCGGGCCGCGGATGTCGTGTCTGTGGGTTCCACTCGCATTTCAGAACTGAAAGTAGATGAACGCGCCGCCGCCCGAGGAACAGAGGCAGAGGTAAACGACCATGCCCACCGCCAGACCAACCCGGACAAAACTGTGCTGGAGAACCTCGCAGAATCGAGATTCGTAGGCGAATTGGTAAAGCCAGACGATGGCGGCCAAGCTGAGCATCAGCAGCGGGATTTGCGGATCCTGCCAAGCCGCCGTGAAGATGCGGCGCACGATCAGCCAGGCGTCACCGAGGGATTCCGCCCGGAAGAAAATCCAAGCAAAGCACACGTAGAGGAACACCCAGGATTGTTTGAGCAACTTCGGCACTCGTTCCCGGTAATAGGCGGATCGTTCCAGCGCGCGCGTCAGCATCACGCCCAGACCGTGCAGCGCGCCCCAGATCGCGAAGCTCCAGGCCGCGCCGTGCCAGATGCCGGACACCAGGAACGTGACGAACAGGTTCCGGTAGGTGTTGAACTCGCCGCGGCGGTTTCCGCCCAGGGGAATATAGACGTAGTCACGGAACCAGGTGGAGAGGCTGATGTGCCAGCGCGACCAGAAATCACCCAGCCCGGTCGCAAGGTAGGGATTGTTGAAATTCAGAATCAAATTGAAGCCCATCAGCTTCGCCACACCACGGGCCATGTCCGTGTAGCCGCTGAAGTCGCAATAGATCTGCCAGGCAAAGGCAAACGTCGCCAGCACCAAGCCCGGAGCGCCGACGGCTTTGGGGTTGTCATAGACGCGCTCCACATAGAACGAGAGATAGTTGGCCACGGCCAGTTTTTTGAACAGGCCGACGAGGAAGAGCGACAGACCATCGGTGAAGTTTTCCAGCCGGAAGGGCGGGAACTGCCGGAATTGCGGGAGCAAATGCTTCGCGCGTTCGATCGGGCCGGCCATGAGCTGCGGAAAGAAGCAGACAAAAGTGGCGAAGCGAAGAAAGCTGCGCTCGCGCTCCACGTTCCCGAGGTAGAAGTCGATGGTGTAACTCATCGACTGGAAGGTGAAAAACGAGATGCCAACCGGCAGGACGTAGTTCATGCCGAACGGCATCAGCATGGAAGGGTCCGGCAGCTTCAGCGCCAGATGAACCCACGCCAGAAGGGCGTTGAGGTTTTCGACCGCGAAACGGGCGTATTTGAAGAAGAGCAGCAGCGCGAGGTTGTTGGCCAGACTGATGAACAGCCACGTGCGACGGCTGCGAAAAAGCGCGCCGCACGCCATCAGCAAGACGATCAATCCCAGCGCGACCAGGGTGGGCCGCAGCGTCCTCGGCCCGACGAGGGCGAGCGTCAGGCTGCCGAGCGAAGCCAGCGCCGCCACGACGAAGGCGTTGCGCAGCACGAGATCGTCGAAGCGCAGCCGCATCAAACGGGTGAGCATGTCCACCTTCTGCCGTTCGCGGGGGCAATGGTCCATGAGCACCACGAGGCAGAAGTCCAGGACGGTGGAATACGCGACGAGGAAGAGGTAGTAGGGATTCCACCAGCCGTAGAAGAAATACGAGGCCACCGTCAGCCAAGGCAGCCACAGTCGGGTCCGGCGCAGCGCGAACAGCACCGGCAACACGATCAGCAGAAAGACCAGGAACGGCCATGTGTGAAACAGCATAGTCGGCCTGCCTGTTTAGATCATTGCGCCAGCGGCGGGTCTATTTCGAATTACCCGGGAGTTGCTTCAACTCCTCCAGTGTCGCGCGCCGCACGCACCGGAACCCGCAATAGTCCGTGTAGAAGCAGGCATCCGTGTCGCCGGTGCGCTGGCCCTGCCGGTAGGAGACGCGGCACATGTCCGCGCTGGCTTTCCAGTTGCCGCCGCGCATCACACGCTTCACGTCGCGGCCCGGGCTGGGCGGGCCGTGGGGATCGACTGCCGGGCTCTCCTTGTAATACGTCGGGCTATAAACGTCCTCGCACCATTCGGAGACGTTGCCGACCATGTCGCAGATGCCCCACCCGTTCGGCCTTTTTTCGCCGACCGGGTGCGTCTTCTGGTCGGCGTTGTCGGCAAACCAGGCGTATTGCCGGAGTTTGTCGGGCTGCGCGAAATCGTACGGGCCGTCAGTGCCAGCACGGCAGGCGTATTCCCATTCGGCCTCGGTCGGCAGGCGGTAACCGTCGGCCGAGTAATCGCAGTCCCAATCTGCGGTCTTCTCGTTGTAGCAGGGCTTCAGTCCTTCCAGCAGCGAGCGCTCGTTGCAATAGCGTTTGGCGTCGAGCCAGCGCACCCGCTCGACCGGCTTCTTCGGGCTGTCCTGCCAGTGCGACGGGTCAGGCAACTGCACCTTGGCGAACATCTCGTGCGTCACCTCAAACTTGTCGATCAGGAAAGCGCTCACGCGGACTTTGTGCGCCGGCGCCTCGTCGGGATTCCCCTGGTTGCTGCCCATCGTGAACTCGCCGCCTGGCAGCGAGACCATCGGCACGCCGGACTTGGTGACGACCTCGACGGCGCCGCCTGAACCGGTGTTGCCGCACGAAGTCAAAAACGCGCCTGTGACGGCCAGTGCGACGCACCGAACGACTCTGTTCATCGGGATTGGATTCATTGCCCGCGCCTGCGGCGAGCCGGTCGGAACCACGCTGGCTCTTTGTTGCTGCAACCGTTGGTCGTCAGCATGGTGAAGTCCGCATCGGTGGCGGCGTTCAAGTCGATGGTTCCATCACGCTCAGCGGAGACGACGCACAGATTCCAGCCCTGGGCGTGAACGCCGACGATCTCGCACGCGGCCTGGAAGGTGCCGGGTTTGCTCAGGTCGCCTTCGCCATCCGGCCCGCGGCTGAAGCAGAGGAACCGGCTGTCCGGCGACCAGTCCACGTGATAAATCTTGTTCGTCTCGTCCTTGATGTGCAGGCGCCACGGGCCGACCACCGGCGTCTCGGCCGTCGTGTCGATGGGCGCGACCGCAATTTCATGATCGCCGGCGCCCCAGGCGACTTGTTGGCCGTCCGGGCTGAGGCACGGCCGGCAGCCGGGAATTTTCAAATTGAGGATCCGGTCGCCTTGCGCCTCGAGGAGCAGGATGCCGTGGTCCACCCCCATGCCGGCGTGAACCGTGGACACGATCCACCGGCCGTTCGGCGAAAAATTCGGGTTGTAAAGGTGATGCAGGTTCGTGGTGTTGGCGTGCGGCGTGATAGCGCCCGTGGCCAGATCGTAGAATTCCATCCCTTTCGTGAAAAAGTCGATCACGTTGAATTTGGGATATTCCTGCTGCAGAAAGCCGACCGTCTGGCTGTCTGGACTCCAGAACGGCTGTCGCGCGTAATCGGCCAGTTTCTTTCGGTGCCGTCCGTCGATGTCCATGACCCACAAGCTGCGCACGGTGTCGCGCCCATCGCCCCGGTCCTCCACAAACGCGATCCGGGTTCCGTCGGGCGACACCTGTGGGTAATGCTCGTGCTCGTGGGGCGTTTGCGTGAGATTGACGGGGGCGGAGCCGTCGGCGTTCATGGCGAAGATCTCCCAGTTGTCGTTGACGTAGCATTCCCAGGCGATCTTGAAAGGCAGGGCCTTCAGATGCTCGCGCAACGCCGTCTGCGCCGGCGCGAGCGCCGGCGCGGCGAGCAACGCCGCCGCCAGCAGCGGCACTACCGCACTCAGAAGGCGCGGGGGGAGCGCTCCTCCGCGGCGGGACGGCTCGCGTGGCGGTGGCCACGACCGGATGGCGAAGGAAAAGTGGAGGATCGGCGGCGCGAAAGGCGGTGGCCAGTTGTTCATCTTCATTCGGCAACAAGTTGGATTGGTCCGGTCCTAGAATATTCAGCCGAAATGGCAATCCTTTTCGTCGGGGCGGCGTGCATTTCGCCGTGGCACGGGCCGTTTTCCATACCCGGGGGGGAATCGTGTCGGCCGCGCCGGGCGTCACCGTTCCGGGAGGTTCGTCCCAGGGCCTTCGCGCTGGGCCTGGCCCGTCATCGGCACAAAACGCACCGGCAGGACGGACTCGCGCCGGAGTTCGCCGCCCCGCCGACGCAGCAGGACCAATTCCTGGCCCCAGCCTGACTTGAGGGGAAGGATCAGGCGCCCACCGTCTTTGATCTGCTCGATCAGCGGTGGCGGCACCTGGTCCGATGCACAGGTGACGATAATCGCGTCAAACGGCGCGGCTTCCGACCAGCCCTGGTACCCGTCGCCGGCCCGCACCTTCACGTTTTGGTAGCCCAGCCGCTTCAAGTCCGCTTCCGCGCGACGGGCCAGCGGTTCCACGATTTCGATGGTGCGGACTTCCGCCACCAACTCGGCGAGCACGGCCGCCTGGTAGCCGGAACCGGTGCCAATCTCCAGGACGCGGTCGCCCGGCTTCGGTTCGAGTTGCTCGGTCATAAAAGCGACCACGTACGGCTGCGAAATCGTCTGGCCGTAACCGAGGGGGAGCGCCCCGTCCTCGTAGGCCTGCGCGCGGCATCGCTCGGGCGTGAACTCGTGACGCGGCACCCGGCCCATCGCCGCCAGGACGCGGGCGTTGGTGATGTCGCGGCCCCGCGCAGCCAACTGGTCACGAACCATCCGCCCCCGCGCCGCGGCGAACGCGTCATTCGTGCCGGCGTCGGCCGGCGGATTCGAGGGTGTTTGAGGCCCGACCAAGCCAAAGAGTAACACAACCAACAAAGAAGGACCAGAACGCACAATGCAACATAATCCGGTCGTCGGGGCTGCCGCCCCCCATCCGTGCGGCTGGCGGATATGGCGCTCATCCTGGGCTTCCAGCGCGTCGGGCATCTGGAACCATTTCTGGGCCAGCCGGCATGGCAAGGGGTGCATCTTGACACTGTCCTTAGGATGAGTGGGTAAAAGGTTCCTCAACCGGCAGAAAGCGAGATGACATGAAGAATGAACGGAAGCCGGAAGCCTTGAAGCCGCTGCCGAACTTGGC
>JAJXZI010000205.1 GCA_021780115.1 bacterium
TTCAGCGACTACAGTCAGAACTACTTCGGCCACCTCAACGTGCCCGTCACCAACGGCTGGATCCACCTGGTCGCCCCGATTGACCCGACCATGTCCAAGATCGACCAGGTCACCGGCGTCACCTTTAAGATGTGGGCCGGCACGGGGCTGGCCGGCACGGCGACCTTCTGGGTGGACAACATCATCCTGAACGCCAACACCAACCCCGTCATTCCTCCTCCCCAGATGACGCTGGGCCCGGTGAGCAACCCGCCGGGCTTGACGATTGTGGCCAGCGCCCCCGGCCAGTATCCGCGGCAGAACGTGGCCACCGCCAACGCCATGAACCCGACCAACGGCATGGTAAACAACACCTACTCCTGGGTGGGATATGGCGCGACGCCGGTGACGTATTCCTTCACCGTCGCCAGCTTTCCCAACACGAACTACCCCGGCTTCCAGGCCCAGATGTTCCTCGCCCCCCAGGCGGGCATGCCCTACGGAGCCAACGACAACTCCATTGACTGGAACGCGGCCAACCTCGTGTTCGTCCAACTCGTGGAAAACAACGACGGCAGCGCGACCGCGCGTTTCATGTATAAAACCAACGACCCCAGCGCCAACGCGATGCTCTGGAACACCAATCCGACGAATGGTCCCGTCGGCACACTGGGCACCGTCGTCTCAACCAACGGCCCCCTGGGCACTTGGAGCGTGACGTTCCTGAACGACACTAACGTCACTCTCACCGCCCCCGGCGGCGCCAGCACCAGCTTCTCCCTCACCGAAGACGCGGCCTCCCTGTTTGCCGATCCGTTGTACGCCTATTTTGGCAACCAGCCCAACAACCCGAGCAGCAACACGTCCCTCAGCACCGGCCAATCCACCACCTTCAGCCGGATTCAGATTCAGGGCGTGGCCACCCCGCTGGACGACCACTTCCCCGGTCCGGGACTCAACCCCGATCCCAACAATCCGAATTGGCAGGTCGTGGCCGCCGACCCGACCGGCGTTTTCGTGGTCGGGACGGACGACATCTTCTGGCTCAGTTGGAGCCTCCCCGACCTCGGCTTCAGCCTCCAGGCCAACACGAACCTGACGGCCACCTCCTGGTTCGACCCGGGCCTCACCAACACCGTCACCATGGGCAAGGTGAAGAAAGTCCTGATTTCCAAGGACAGTCTGCCCGGCGCCCAATCCGGCTTCTACCGCATGGTGAAACCGGGCCTGTAATCCCCATCACGTCAGAACGCTATTCTGTGGGCCGGGAGGTTCCGCCTCCCGGCTCATCGTTTTTTAGCGGGCCGCCGGACCCGGCGCGGCCGCTGCGGCGTGCGGGTGCGGAAAACCCCGGGCGTGCTCCCAGGCGTGAAGGACTTGGTCAACGATGAGTGGCACACCGAAACCGTGTTTGACCTGCGCGAAGACGACCGGGCCGGTGCCGCGCATGGCGTGGGCGTCGCGCTCCATGACCTGGAGGTCCGCGCCGACGGCGGCCGCGAGGTCGGTCTTGTTGATCACCAGCAAGTCGGACTGCGTGATCCCCGGGCCGCCTTTTCTGGGGATCTTGTCTCCGCCGGCGACGTCGATGACGTAAACCGTGTAGTCGGCCAGTTCGCGGCTAAAGTGGGCGGCGAGGTTGTCCCCGCCCGATTCAAGGAGCAGCAGGTCCGGGTGGAACCTTCGGTGCAGTTCCTCCAGCGCGAGCAGGTTCGCCGAGATGTCTTCGCGGATGGCGGCGTGTGGACAACCACCCGTCTCGACGGCCCGGATGCGTTCCGCGGCGAGCGCCTGGTGGCGAACGAGAAACTCCGCGTCCTCCTTGGTGAAAATGTCGTTCGTCACCGCCGCGAGGCTCATCTGGCCGCGCAACCGTTCGCACAGCGCCAGCAGCAGCGCGGTCTTGCCGCTGCCCACCGGCCCGCCGACGCCCACGGTGAAGGCGCGGCGGCCGAAGCCGCGTTCGAGCGCGCGGTCCCGCTCCCGGAAATCTTCCGGCTGGTGGAAGTGCTCGTGAGTGTGGCCGTTCGGGCCGTGAGGGTGCAGGTGGAGATGCATGGCGGTGGCGTCAACTTTGAAAGAGTCGCGAGTAGAGCCGGTCCTGGGTTCCTTGCCAAAGCTCCAGCAAGGGAGCCGTCACAGCGATGGCATCCACCGCGAGATCTTGGCAGCGGGTCAAAATCCCTTCGGCACGCGGTCCGAGGCGGTGCTGCAACGCCTGCGCCTCCAGTGGCCCGACGAAGCCGAGCCGCACCGCGCTGGCCGTGAGACTCCGCAGGTGGAGGAAGAAGAAAAGCCGCCCCGCGGACTCCCGGCCGAGACCGAGCGCCCGCGCCACCACGCCGAAGATCGGGGCAAGATGACCACAGGGCGGTTCGTGCTCGGGCGATTCCTTGAGCCGGCGCAGCGCGGGTGGGGCGAAGATGCGTTCGGCCGACGCCAGGAGCGCGCGGCCCTGCAAGCGGCTGGCCCGGTTGGCGACGTGATTCGTCAGAAAGGCCTCGCACAGCCGGTCGAGTTCACCCAGCCGGTCCGGTTCGCCATGCGCGGCGGTGACGAATGGCAACGCGCCGTGGCCGAGTTGGCGCAGGCTGGCCTCGATGAACCCGGCGAGCTGGGCACCGTCGCGCACTTCGCCGTGTTGCCAGGCGGCTTCGAGTCCGTTCGAGTGCGCGAAACCGCCGGTGGGAAAGGCGGAGTCGGCGAGTTGCCACAACAGCCACTCGTTGGCGGCGCCGTCCGCCGGAGCCTTGATGGGAACGAAACCGAGGATCGGCTCGCGCGGGGCTTCGTCCGCCTCATCGAGGCGCCGGACAGGAACTGGCAACATGGGCACGCCGCCACGCACAAGCGTCAGAAGAGGAAATAGCGTTGCGCGAGCGGGAGGACTTGCGCCGGCTCGCCCGCCAGCAACTCCCCGTCGGCCCGCACTTCGTAGGTTTCGGGATCGACGCTGATGCGCGGCAGGGCATCGTTCCACTTCATGTCTTTCTTGCCAAGGCGGCGGCAACCGCACACCGCTTCGAGACGCTTCCGCAGCCCGTACCCGGCGGCGACGCCACGCTGCTGGCAGGCGCGGCTGACGAAAGCAATCGAGATCGGACCCGGAGCCGAACCGAATGCCCCGAACATCGGCCGCATGAACACCGGCTGGGGCGTGGGGATGGAGGCGTTGGGATCGCCCATCTGCGCCCAGGCGATGACGCCGCCTTTCAGCACCAGCTCCGGCTTCGCGCCGAAGAACGCCGGCTTCCAGAGCACGAGGTCCGCCAGCTTGCCGGCTTCGACCGAGCCGACGAGATGCGCCAAGCCGTGGGAAATCGCCGGGTTGACGGTGTATTTGGCGAGATAGCGCTTGATGCGGAGGTTGTCATTCGCGCCGGATTCGCCGGGCAATCGGCCGCGCTGGCGGCGCATGACATCGGCGGTTTGCCAGGTGCGGGTGATGACTTCGCCGACGCGGCCCATCGCCTGTGAATCCGAACTCATCATGCTGATGGCGCCGAGATCGTGGAGGATGTCCTCGGCCGCGATGGTCTCGCCCCGGATGCGGCTCTCGGCGAAGGCCACGTCCTCCGGCAGACTCGGATCGAGATGGTGGCAGACCATGAGCATGTCCAGGTGCTCGTCGAGGGTGTTGATCGTGTACGGCCGGGTCGGGTTGGTGGAGCTCGGCAGCACGTTCGGCTCGCCGCACACGCGGATGATGTCCGGCGCGTGGCCGCCGCCGGCCCCCTCGGAATGATAGGTGTGAATCGTGCGGCCCTGGATGGCGGCGAGGGTCGCCTCGACAAAACCGGATTCGTTGAGCGTGTCGGTGTGGATCGTGACCTGCACGTCGTGTTCGTCGGCGACGCGCAGGCAACAGTCAATCGCCGCGGGCGTCGTGCCCCAGTCCTCATGCAACTTAAGGCCGATGGCGCCGGCGAGGATTTGCTCCGGCAGGCCCGCGGGCAGCGCGGTGTTCCCTTTGCCGGTGAAGCCAAAGTTGAGCGGCAGGCCGTCGGTGGCCTGGAGCATCATGCGCAGATGATTCGCTCCGGGCGTGCAAGTGGTGGCGCAGGTGCCGGTCGCCGGGCCGGTGCCGCCGCCGACCATCGTGGTAATGCCGGCCGCGATGGCCTCAAACGCCTGCTGCGGGCTGATGAAATGGATGTGGGTGTCGATCCCGCCGGCGGTCAGAAGCAAGCCTTCGCCCGCGATGACTTCCGTGGTGACGCCGACAATCATGCCCGGCGTGACGCCCGCCATCACGTCGGGATTGCCGGCCTTGCCGATGCCGGCGATGAGGCCGTCCTTGATGCCGACGTCGGCCTTGTAGATGCCGGTGAAATCCACGACCAAGGCGTTGGTGATAACGCCATCGAGCGCCTCGGCCTGCCCGACGCCGGCGGCCTGGCCCATGCCTTCGCGGAGGACTTTGCCGCCGCCGAATTTGCATTCGTCCCCGTACACCGTGTGGTCGCGTTCCACTTCCAGCACCAGCGACGTGTCGGCGAGGCGGACGCGGTCGCCGGTGGTCGGGCCAAACATCTCGGCGTAATGCGCGCGTTTCATCCGGTGCGGCATGGTTATTCCTCCTGGTGGGCGAAGCCGCCGGCTTTCACGCGGGCCACGGCGGCTGTCTGGTTCGCGGGGGAAACCGGGCCGGCGGCCAGATTGTTTCCGCCGCGGATCACGCGCCGGCCCGCGATGTCCACGAGGCGCACGGTCTTGGTTTCGCCCGGCTCGAACCGGACGGCCGTGCCGGCGGGGATGTCGAGGCGTTTGCCGTAAGCTCTGGCGCGGTCGAAGCGCAGTTGCGCGTTGGTCTCGATGAAATGGTAGTGGCTGCCGACTTGCACCGGGCGGTCGCCGAGATTCGTAACGGCCAGTTCAACCGTCGCGCGACCGGCGTTCAACTCCAGTTCGCCATCCGGCACTTCGTACGCGCCAGGTTCCGCCTCGCCTTCCGCCGCCGGCGGGAAGAGCGCCAGGTCCGGCACGGGGAGAAAACTGCCGTGCAACGCGAGTGTCAGATCGCCGTTTTCCGAAGCGATCGGTTGGTGGACCGTCACCAGCTTGGTGCCGTCGGGAAACGTGCCTTCCACCTGCACTTCCGTGATCAGGGCGGGGACGCCGGGCATGACTTGGTTGCGGCCCAGGAACTGGCGGCCGAGGTCCATGAGTTCCGCGACCCGCCGGCCTTCGCGGATGAATTCGAGGAGTTGTGCGGCGATGAGGGCGACGGCCTCGGGCTGATTCAGGCGGAGACCGCGCGCCAGGCGTTTTTGCGCGACGACGCCGGCCTGGTGGAGCAGGAGCTTGTCAATCTCGCGGGGCGTCAGGTGCATGGCGTCAGCAGATCCAAAATCCAAAACCACGCCCAGACCGGCGCCGCGGGTTGGTGAAGCATGTCTCGTTTCGGAATCTGGACTTCATTTTCACCATTTGCGGGTCCACGGGTCGTCGCCGAGCAAGTCGGCGAGGCAGGCAAGGTGGCGTCGGACTTCGCGGCCGACGTCTTCCAGCCTTTCGCCGGCGAGGCGGAGGAGCGCGCCGCCGTGGATCGGACTGGCGCTGGCGACCAGCGGAGCGCCGCGCGTCACCGGTTGGGCCGCCGTGTCCTCCAGCAACCGGGCGCCGGCTTCGCGCAGCGGTTCGCCCACAACGAGGAGGAGCGCCAGGCAGTTGAACCGGCCCATCCGGTGCGGCGCAGCGAGCGGGCCGTCCGCGGGATCGAGCAACAGGGAATCGACCAGCAGGCGCTCCGGGCCGAGAAAGATTTCGTTGCGACTGCGGAACCGCGTGAAGGCCCAGCGTTCGCCGCGGGCGGAGCGGCCCGAGCAAAGCCAGTCCAGCAACACAAGGCCGCTGCCGGGCGCGAGGTGAAACTCCTGCCGCTGCGTGTAACTGGAACCGGCGAAGGCCTGGACCGGATCGGGGGCGAGGACCAACACCGCGTCCGTGCCGAGCAAGGCGTGAAGTTGGTGGCCACAGGGACGCCCGGCGGGGTTGCGGTACACTTTCGTGGAGGCCTGGGTGCTGACGAGGCAGCGCGTCCTCGCGCCGAGGTGGAGGGAGAGGCGGGTTTCATCACCGGCCACCAATCCGCCGCCGAGGCTGCTCAAGTAGGCCCAGACGCTTCGGCCGCGCGAGCGGGGCACGAGCAGCTTGAGCGGACTGCTGGCGCGGACGGAGGTGACGGCGCTCTCGCCGGAGACAACTTCGACTCCCAAGTGTCCCGTCCCGCTGAGGGACCGGAGGTGTTCGGAGCCGGGTGGCGGCAACAGGGACGTCATACCGTCAGGTAGCGCTTCACGATGTCTTGGTTCAGGGCCGCGATGGGACCGTCGGCGACGATGGTGCCGCGGTCCATGACGTAGAAGCTGTCCGCCACGCTCAAGCAGAAGTCAAGGTACTGCTCGACCAGCAGGATGCTGAGCCGGCCCTCGCGTTTGACCCGGAGCAACGTCTCGCCGATCTGGTCAATGATGTTCGGCTGGATGCCTTCGGTCGGCTCATCGAGGATTAGCAACTTGGGATCCGTGAGCAGGGCGCGGGCGATGGCGAGTTGCTGCTGTTGGCCGCCGCTGAGGACACCGCCCTTGCGCTTGAGCATGTCCTTGAGGATGGGGAACAGTTCGAGCACCCGGTCCACCTGGCCGTTGGCCTTGCGCCCATGGACGACAAGGCTGAGTTGGAGGTTCTCCCACACGGTCAGGCCGGGAAAGATGTCGCGTCCCTGCGGCACGTAGCCAAGGCCCTGGCGGGCGCGCTCCTCCGGGCGCAGACCCATGAGGGAGACATGGGCGAGGCGGATGTCGCCGCCCAGCGGCTTGAGGAGGCCCACGACACACTTGAGCGTAGTGGTCTTGCCCACGCCGTTCCGCCCCATGAGGCAAACGACCTGGCGGGCCGGCACCGTGAGCGAGACGCCGCGGAGGACTTGCGACCCCTCGTAAGCCGCGTCGAGTCCGGAGACGGTCAGCATGTTCGACGTGTCCGTCATAGATGCCGCTTCGGCTCATGCTTCCGGCCGAGATAAACCTCCACGACCTTTTCGTTGTTCTGCACTTCCTCCACCGTGCCTTCGCAAAGGATGGAGCCTTGATGAAGAACGGTGACCTTGCTGGCGATCTGCCGGACGAAGGCCATGTCGTGCTCGATCACGATGAGACTGTGCCGGCCGGCGAGGCTGAGCAGCAGTTCGCCGGTGCGCTCGGTCTCCTCGTCGGTCATGCCCGCGGCGGGTTCGTCCACCAGGAGCAGCTTGGCGTTCTGGGCCAGCAACATGCCGATTTCGAGCCACTGCTTCTGGCCGTGCGCCAGCGCGCCCGCCTTGGACTCGGCCTTCTCCTCCAGCCCGATGAGGGTCAGGATTCCGTGGATGCGCTCGCGCTGCCGCGGGGTGACGCGCGAAAAGAGCGTCCCCAGCACGCTGCGGGTGTCGGGCAGCGACAGCAGGATGTTCTCGAACACGGTGTGGTCGGTATAGACCGACGGCGTCTGGAATTTCCGTCCAATGCCGAGCCGGTTGATCTGGTACTCGTTGAGCCGGGTGAGGTCGGTGGCCTTGCCAAACTCGATCGTGCCGGAGTCCGGGCGGGTGCGGCCGGTGATCAAGTCGAGCATGGTGCTTTTGCCCGCGCCGTTGGGGCCGATGATGGTGCGCAGCTCACCGGCGTCCATGTAGAAATTCAGGTCGGAAATCGCCTGGAAGCCGTCGAAGGTCTTGTTGACGCCCTCCAGAGTCAGGATGAATTCCTTGGCCATAATGTGCTCAGGCGCCCGTCATGGTTCGGCCTTGGAATGGGCGATCGCGGCCGGGCCGGGTTCGACCGGAGCCGCGCCAGTGCGGGTCGAGAGCCAGCGCCGGCGCAGCGCGCGCACCTGCTCCGGGATGCCGACGATGCCTTTGGGGAAGAAGAGCGTCATCACGATGAACAGGCCGCCGAGGATGTAGAGCCAGTATTCCGGGGCGCTGTGGGTGACGAAGCTCTTCAGCCAGTTGACCCCGACCGCGCCGAGGATGGGGCCGACCAGCGTGCCGCGCCCGCCGACCGACACCCAGACGACGGCCTCGATGGATTTGTCCGGGGCCATTTCGCTGGGATTGATGATGCCGACCTGCGGGACGAACAGCGCGCCGCCCAGGCTGGCGAGGACCGCCGCGAGGACGAAGACGAACAACTTGAAGTGGGCGGTGGCGTAGCCGGAGAACAGGACGCGGTTTTCGCTGTCGCGGATGGCGCGCTGGATTTTGCCAAAGCGCGTCGTGGTGAGCCAGCGGCACAAGGCGTACGCCGCCAGCAGCAGCAGGCCCGAGGCGAGGAACAGCGCGCGCCGCGTGGCCGGCGCGTTGATGTCGTGGCCGAGGATGTCTTTGAAGTCGGTCAGGCCGTTGTTGCCACCGAAGGTAAAATCGTTCCGAAAAAACATCAGGCAGGCCGCGTAGGTCAGCGCCTGGGTCAGGATCGAAAAATAGACGCCTTTGATGCGCGAGCGGAAGGCGAGAAAACCAAAGACGAGCGCCACCAGCGCCGGCACCCAGACAACCGCCGCCGCCGCGAACCAGAAATGCCGGAAGGGAACCCAGTGCGGCGGCAGGCCGCCGGTGGCCGGGAAGCGTTTGGGGAATTCGAGGAAGACCATGAAATCCGGCAGCGCCGCGTGGTACTGGCCGCGCGGGCCGATCATGAGCATCAGATACATGCCGAGGGCGTAGCCGCCGAGGGCGAAGAAGAGGCATTGGCCGAGGCTGAGCAGCCCGGTGTAGCCCCAGAGCAGGTCAATGCTCAGCGCCAGGACGGCGTAGCAGAGATACTTCCCGCACAGGCTCAGGGCGAAGTCGGTGACGTGGAAGGGCGAACTGGAGGGCACAAACGCGTTGAGGGCCGGGAGGACGACGAGCACGAGGATGAACCCGACGGTCAGGCCGGCCATCTCCGCTTTGCTGAGGAACCGTTTCATCGTCATCCCTCCAGGCTCCGGCTGCGCGTCTCAAACAAGCCGGCCGGCCGCCATTGCAGGAACAGAATGATCGCCGCCAGCACGGTGATTTTGCCCAGCACCGCGCCCAGATGCGGCTGCAACACCTGGTCCGAAACGCCGATCCCCAGCGCCGCGGACACGGTGCCGGCCAGATTGCCGACGCCGCCCAGCACCACTACCATGAAGCAATCCACGATGTAGCTCTGGCCCAGGCTGGGACCAATGTTGCCGATCTGCGCCAGGCAGGCGCCGGCCATGCCGGCCAGACCGGACCCGAAGGCGAACGTCGCCATGTTGACGCGGTCGGTGCGCACACCCAAACAGGAGGCCATCGGGCGGTTTTGCATGACGGCGCGGACCTGGAGGCCGAGCGCGGTGCGCGTCAACAGCAGCCAGGTGAGCGCGACGACGCCGATGGCGAAGCCGATCACGAAAATGCGGTTGTGGGCGAAGATGACGTCCTGGTAGGTGACGTTGCCACTAAGCCAGCTTGGCGAATAGACCTGCACGTTGGCCGCGCCAAAGATGGAGCGCATGAGTTGCTGGAGGAGCAGACTGACGCCCCAGGTGGCCAGCAGCGACTCCAGCGGACGCCGGTACAGGAACCGGATGATGCCGCGTTCGAGCACCAAACCGATGAAGCCGGCCGTCCCAAACGAGGAAAGCAGCGCGGCCACGAAGTAGAAGTCGAAGCCGCGCGTGCCCTGGCCGAACCACTTGATGAAGAAGTTCTGGCAGACGTAGGCGGTGTAGGCGCCGATCATGATCATCTCGCCGTGGGCCATGTTGATGATGCCCATCAGGCCGAAGGTGATGGCCAAACCCAGCGCCGCCACGAGCAGCACGGAACTCAGGCTGAGTCCGCGAAAACAAGTCCCGATGAAGTTGCCCCGGGCGATGTAGCTCTGGATTTTCACGGCGGCGTCGTGCGCGGCGGCGACCAGCTCGGGCGCGGGCGACGAGGAATTCGCTTTGGCGTTCGCCTCAATTCTCTGAAGCAAGTCCAGCGCGGCGATCGAGCGCAGTTCGCCCAGCGTCTTCACCGCCGCCAAGCGGACGTCGGCGTCGTCCGCGTTCACCTGGGTGAGGGCGATGGCTTCGTGCAGGGCTTTGCGGACCCGCGCGACTTTTTCCGTGTCCAGGTGCGCCCGAAAATACGGCAGGTAGTCGGGGTTCTGTTCGAGACCGAGCTTGGCCGCGGCATCGCGTCGGATATTCGGATTCGGGCTGGACAGGGCGAGCAAATCGAGCGTGGTCTTGATGGCCTTGCGCAGCTTGGCAGTGGTATCCACGGGTGTCAGGTCGGAGGCGAGGAAGAGCATCGGTTGGCCGGCGGCATCCTTCAGCGCCTCGCCCGTGGCGATCTGGAGGCCGCGGGCCTTGCCGGCCGCATCGGTGACGACATCCAGCAGGAAGGGAATCTTGGCGCCGGCCGGCCCGTCGAGGAGAAACACCCCGCCCTGACGCCAGGCGGCCAATGCCTGGGCCACCATCGGATCTTGCGCCGCGGTCAGGCGCTGCACCAGGGAGATCTGGGCGCTGACTTCGTTGGTCGCCAGCGCTTGGAGAAGCAGGGCGCGTGGCTCCACCCCACGCACGGTCGTGGAGGTCAAGAGGACCGCCGCGAGCAGAACGAGCCGCCACTCCGCCGCGGCGCCGGTGCGCGGGCAGATTGCTGAACTGTGATCACTCATCAACAATGTTCGTCCCGTCACGGTCATGCCCCTCGGACGGAAAGGGGACGGGGCAGTGCATAGCCCCGTCCCCGGGCTGGCGGCCCATCGGTCGGAGGAAGCTCTCAGTTGCGCGAAAGGAACTTCTCACTAAACGGCTCGCCGGCGACGGCGCCCAAGGACTTGATGATCTTGAACTGCCCGTTGGCCTGGGTTTCGCCGATAAACACGTAGTTGATGAGGTGGTGGTTGGCCTGCATCGTCACCTCGCCTTCCGGAGCGTTGAACTTGAGTCCGGGCAGCGCCTCACGGACTTTGTCCACGTCAAACGATCCGGCCTTCTCGACGGCTTCCTTCCAGAGATAGACGCCGACGCGGGAGAGGTTCATGGGACTGCACGTGACGCGGTTCTTGCGCTCCACGCCGGGAGGGGCGGTTGCGAGCCATTTCTTGAAGTCGCCGACAAACGCCTTGTTCTCGGGCGTGTTCAGCGACATGAAGTAAGTCCAGCAACCCAAGTGCCCCACCAGATCCTTGGCGGGCAGACTGCGGAACTCGTCCTCCGACAGGCTGAAGGACACGACCGGACAATTCTCCGAGGTCAGGCCAGCGTTGGCGAACTCCTTGAAAAACGGCACGTTGGTGTCGCCGTTAAGCGTGCTGATGACACAGGCATTGCCGCCGGCGGAGAACTGCTTGATCGCGGCGACGATAGTTTGATAGTCCGTGTGGCCGAAGGGTGTGTAGATTTCCACGATGTCGGAGTCCGGAATGCCCCTGGACTTCAGGTACTGCTTGAGGATCTTGTTCGTCGTCCGCGGATACACGTAATCCGAGCCGAGGAGATAGAATTTCTTCTTGCCCTCGCCGAGCATGTAATCCACGGCCGGGATCGCCTGCTGGTTGACGGCCTCGGCGGTGTAGAAGATGTTCCGCGACAACTCTTCGCCCTCATACTGGACCGGGTAGAAGAGCAGCCCGTTGTACTTCTCGAACACCGGCAGGACCGACTTGCGGCTCACCGAAGTCCAGCAACCGAAGACCACGGCCACCTTGTCCTTGACCAGCAACTGCTCGGCCTTCTCGGCGAACAGCGGCCAGTTGGAAGCCGGATCCACGATCACGGGCTCGATTTTCTTCCCCAATACGCCTCCTTTGGCGTTGATTTCGTCGAAAGTGAACAAGAGCACGTCTTTGAGCGACGTCTCACTGATGGCCATGGTGCCACTCAGCGAATGCAGCACGCCGACTTTGACGGTGTCCTCGGCGCGGCCGGTCAGGCTCGCGCCCAGCAGCGCCAGGCCAGCGATCAGATGGGCTAGATAGGTTTTCATGGTAGTCAAGGGTTTGGTAGTTATCGATGGGTGTTAGATCGTCATCCTGGATCAAAAGAGATAAGACGCGCCCGCGCCGAAGATGAAGCGGTTCTGTTTGCCAGGAACCCAGCCGCCGCTCCACGAGGTGTGATCGAAGCGCACCTCCGGTTGGAGTTTCAGGTTCGGCACCGGCATGTAGTTGAGGGTGAGGGTGAGGCTGGAGAGATCCTGACCGGTGCCCAACGGATTGAGCCAGCCGAGCGGGGCGCCCACGCCCCCCGCCGCAGCATCCACCCCGTGGTGGTCGCTGAGGAAATCCGCGCGCAACGCCAGGTCCACCTTCTTGGTAAAACTGTAGTCCGACCACAGCCCGGCGGACCACACCGGGGCGTCCCCGGCGACTGCGTAACTGACAGGGTTGTGGAAGTTGAAGTAGTCGAGCTCGGTCCCGAAGTGCAGCTTGTCGGTAGCCTGCCAGCCGCCGAGCAGCGAGCCGCCCCAGAGGGATTGAACGAAGGGCAGTCCCTCGCGCCCGCCAAACCCAATGAGATTGATCCAGATTTTATCCGACGGCTTGAGGTCGATGGCTCCCATGAAGGCCTTCGAGGAGTTGAAGTCCACGGGGCCGGTGTACATCCCGTTTTGCACCCGGAACTTGACGTCCAGCCAATCCGTCAGGGTGTAGCCCACCTGCACCCCGGCGTCGGGCGGATTGCCGGTCAGGAACCATTGGTTGCCCTGGGAGAAGTTGTTGTTCGCCGCCCCGCCGTCGCCCGACTCGTAGTTCAACAGCGAGATCAGCTCGCCCATCCGCACGTCCAAGCCGGTGCCCACCGGGATGTTCATTTCCACATACGCCTCCCGCACATAGGCGGCGCCGAGTGCCCGGTTGCCGAAACCGGTGTCCAGGTACTGCGCGTCCTGGCCAAACATGAGCGACGTGCGGTAACCCACGTCGAATTTGTCCCCGCTGCGTTGGACCTCCGGGCTGGCCAGCGTCACCTTGATCAGGTTCAGAGAGAAGGAATCATTCTGCGTATTCCACAGGTAGCCCGGGATGTGGCCGCCGGGCGGCTCGCTGCTGTCATGAAAGAAGGAAGTGGTGACAAAACCGCTCAAGGTGATGTCCGTCATGGCAGACACCGGGGGATCGGCCTTCGCCCCGCTGGGGAGGAGGCCTTCCTTTTGCGCCAGGGTTTCCAAAGAATCCAGCCGTTGGTGGAGTTCCTTGTTCTGTTGTTCCAGCTTCTGTAATCGGTCGGCATCCGCGGGAGCCGCGGACTGCGCACGCAGGGCGGTGGTGCCCGCGACCATGATACCCAAGCAAGCGCCCGCCGCTTGGAGGGGGTGGCTTCTCTTCCGATGGCTCTTCATCATTCAGTTTCGGTTTGGTTGTTTCGGGTTCGGTGGCAGCGGCGTCTTCGCGCCGGTCAGCCGCGGGTCAAACAACTGGCCCGCTGACTGCTGACCGCCTTCCCGGCGCCGGTGTTCCGAGCGCCACGAACCGGCCGGCTGGAAGCAGTTGCGACGCCAGCCCTGCCGCGCTCAACCGATCGGGCCAGTGAAAGTTTTTAATTGAAACCGTGAATCAAACTCACAAATGGAAGCGCCAATAGACAGCCGCCAGTTGAAAGCCTTCGTGCTCCTGGCCAAAACAGGCAGTTACTCCGAAACCGGGAAGCATTTGTTTCTAACGCAGTCGGCCGTCAGCCATGCCATGCGTACCCTGGAGGGCGACCTGGGCTGTCGCCTTTTGGCCAGACTGGGCAGGAGAATGACCCTCACCGAGGCGGGCGAGGCTCTTTTTCACCACGCCCAGAGCATCCTCAAGGAGATGGAGCGGGCGCGCACCGCCTTGACCTCATTAAACAAATGGGGCTTCCAAAGACTCCGTCTCGGTGCCGAGACGGCCTTCTGCCGGCAGATGCTCCTCCCCGTGTTCGTGCGGTTGCAGAAGGAATATCCCCATCTGCTGTTGCGAATTGAGTCGCTCGACGGGACCGAAGCACGGGCGTTGCTGGAGCGCAATAGCGCCGACATCGTCCTGGGCGACAAACCCCGGCGCGACGACCGCTTCGAGTTCGTGCCGCTCGGGGAGAGCCGGCTGCACGTGGTGGTGGCGCCGTCGCATCCGTGGGCAGCGAAGGGCCAGGTGGTGCGCGCCGACATCGCCCGGCAAGGGTTCATCCTCGGCAGCGGAGCCAACAACCTGAGAAAACTGACAGAGGATTACTTTGCCGAAGACCAGATTGTTCTGAACGTCGTCGGCGAAATCGACAGCGCCGCGATGATCAAGGAATTCGTCCAACAAGGATTGGGCGCCACCGTCCTGCCCGCCTGGGGGATCCGGGACGAGTTGACGGATGGTTCGCTGGTGGCGTTGTCTCCGGGCCCCCGGCGGTTGACGCAGACCTGGGGCCTAACCCATTGGCGCGGGCGGACGCTCAGCCCTCTGGAATCCGCCCTCGTCAACTTCTGCAAAGACACCGCCGCGGAGGTCGGCTGACCTGGAGCGAAGGGGCGCAGGAGGGGTCCCGGCCCCGCGACGCGGGGAGAGTCAGTTGGCCGCGACTTCCAAGCTCAGGATTTCCCCCGGCTGACATTCGGCGCGGACCTCGAACGGCCGGCAGCAGATTTCGCAGTCGGTGACGAATCGCTGGCTGGCCAAGCTGGTGTCCACCGCCAACTCGGAGGTTTGACCGCAGAACGGACACTGCACGGCTTCGGTGACTTGCATCTCCGCAACATAGCACTGAAGAGCGAAAGCCGGTGATGGTGGCATCTCTCCGTGCGGCAACTGGCCGCTCAGAAACCGGCGAGGATGCGGTCCAACTGCGCCCCGAGCCATCTCCGGCCGCCTTCGGCCCAGACCACAAAGTCCGCCCGGTCCATTTTCTCCTCCAGCGGCCACTGGGCGCGCAGGCGCAGTTCGATCTGCTCCGCTGTCCAACCACGCGCCAGCAACCGCTGCCGTTGGCTCCAGGTGGAACACCCCACGCAAATCGTCGCGTCGAATTCCTTTCCCGCCCCTGTCTCGAAGAGCAGGGGGATCACCACGGCTGCCCGTGGGCGGGCTTCCTCGCGCCAGGCCTGGAGTTGCGCGCGCCAGAGCCGGCCGATGCGCGGGTGGGTGATTTCCTCCAGTCGCCTCCGCGCCTCAGCGTCGGCAAAGACGATCCGGGCCAGCACTTCGCGGCACAGGGAACCTTCGGGACCAACCACCTCGTTGCCGAACTGCTGCCGGATTTCGGCCAAGGCGGGCTGGCCCGGCGCGACGACCTGGCGGGCCAGCAGATCCGTATCGACGACCGCCACCCCGCGCTGACCAAGCCATTCCGCAGCGGTGGATTTGCCCATGCCCAAGCCACCCGTCAGGCCCAGCGTCTTCATCGGCCGGGGCGTAGCGGCCGCACCCGCCCAGGCGGGTTCACGGCAGCCAGATCGTCCGGTAAAACCGGCTGACGGAGTTCGTCGCGCCGGTGTCCGTGAATTGAATCACTCCAGCCGGCGACGCGACGTTCGTGGCCAAGTTGACCCAGCTCGCCAGGTTTGTGGACACCTGGAAGAGATACGTCTGCCCCGATTGCCCGGTCATCGTCAGCCGGAAAACTCCGCCGGTGGAGTCGTACTTGCCACTGAGCACCGCCGGGATGGGGTTGTACACGGCGACAGTGGCCAACGCGCTGTTGTTCCCCGGGTTGAGATCGGTTTCATTGGCCGTGACCGCCACCGCATCGCTCACCGTTCCGGGAACCGCCGGAATGACCGTGATGAAGATGCTGGCCTGGCCGCCCGCCGGCAAATTGCCGAGCGAACAAACAACGGCGCTCCCAACGTTCACGGAGGTGCCTTGCGAGAGCGTCGCCGAAACGAAGCTTGCTCCGGCCGACAACACATTGGACACCACGACGCCGGTGGCTCCCGCCGGGCCGTGGTTGACGACGTTCACCGTGTAAGTCAGGGTCGCGCCCGTCAGGACCGGGTTCGGCGCGGCCGTGGCGGTCACCGAGAGGTCCGCCGCGCCATTGACGGGCTGGACGGCGCTCAAGCTCAGGCTCCAGCCGCCGGCGATGCTGCCGGCGTCGCCGACGGTATCGTCAAACACGTAGAGCGACCACGTCCCGTTGGGATCGGTGCCGTTGAAGGTGGACAGCGCCGTCCCGCGCGGACCGGCCGGGGCGGGACGCGGAAACACGGTCGCGGTCTTGTAGGCGGTCGGCTGGAACAGGCCGGACACCAGCGCGGCGGAGTGGGGCAGCGTGTTCGTCGCCGCATCGTCAAAAGTCAGCACCAAGTTGGTGGCCGGGTGGCCGCCGCCGGTGCCCGACATCAAGATGAGGTTCTGCCCTTGCGGCCCCACCAGCAGGACATTGATGTCATTCGGGAAGCTATGACTGACCTGGTTGAGTGTCACCGTCGCCTTGCCCACCACACCGGTGACCCCGGAGACGACGACCGTGGAGGGATACGGCGGCGCCGCGCCGTGGTCCGGGATCGTGATGAAAGTCGGGTTCGCGAAGGTGGTGCCCTGCGGGAGGCTGTAAACGTACTGCGCCGTGCCCAGGTTGTTGGGGCCGTCGGCGAGTTGCAACGTCGCGGCCACCGTGCCGCCCGGAACGCCGCTGGCGGTGAAGGTGAACGCCTGCGCCACGGCCGCGCCGCCGGGGGCCAGCGCGCCGTAACTCTGCGCGGCGCTCGGCCCAGTCACGCCGCCCGTCGGCAGCAAGGTGGCGACCAAGTTCGACGTGCCGAGCTGGCCGACATTGGCCAGCGCGAACGAGACCGTCACGGTTTCGCCCGGAGCGATGGCGCCGTTGGGCGGCGACGTGCTCTGGCTCAACAGGCGCGAACCGGCGGCCACGATGCTCGGCGCGGGGGCCACCACGGTCGTCACCACGCCGACGGAATCGCCCGCGGGATTGGAATCGGTGGAGAAGGTGGTGACGCTGGCCGTGTTGGTCATGGTCCCGAGGCCACCCGGCGCCACGGTGACAACGACGTTCGCGCTGGCGCCTCCCGCCAAGTCGCCAAGCTGGCCGATGACGGTGTTGTTGACGTTCGACACGGTCCCGGATTGCGACGTTGCGGAAAGGAACGTGACCCCCGCCGGCAGTGGATCGCTCAGCGTGACGTTCAGCGCCATGCCTGGACCGCCGTTGGCAACGGTGAAGGTATAGGTCAGATTGCTGCCGACCACGACCGGATTGGGCGTGCCGATCCCGGCCAGCGCCACATTCGCCACCGGCAGGGTGGCCGTGGCGAGCGCACTGGCGGAATTATTGGCCAGGTTCAAGTCCACTTCGCTGGCGGAAACGGAGGCCGAGTTCGAGATGACGCCGGGAGCGATCGGCGTTGCGAGGACGGTGACGGTGGCGGCGGCTCCCACATCGAGGCTGCCCAAGCTGCAACCGACGGTGGCGCCGTTGGTGAATACGACCCCCTGCGAGGCGCTCGCGGAAACCAACGCCACGTTCGCCGGCAGGGCATTGGTGAAGGCCACGCCCGTGGCGGTGTTGGGGCCGGAATTGGTGACGACGAATGTGTAAGTCAGGGAACTGCCGACCAGGACCGGATTGGGTGCGGCGGCGGCCGTCAAGGCGAGGTCAGCCACCCGATTGATGGGCGTGACGGTTGTGATCGCCAGGCTCCAGCCGTTGTCGATATGGCCGGAGTCCCCAGCGCTGTGGTCCACCACAAACAAGGACCAATTACCGTTGGGGTTCACGCCGGCGAAACCGGACAACGCCGCCGGGTACGGCCCGGCCGGCGCGGGCGCGGGAAAGTTGGGGCTGGGATTGTAGGCGGCGGGCTGGTACGTCCCGCTCAGAATCGGGTCCGACGCCGGCACCGGCGACGCGGCCGAGTCGTCGAAGGTCAGCGTGGCGTTGGTGGTGCCGAAGCCGTTGCCGGCGGACGACATGAGAATCGTGTTCTGGCCGGCCGGACCAACCAGGAGAACGTCGATGTCCGAGACGAAAGTGTGGCTCAGGTTGTTCAAGGTCGCCGTCACCCGGCCCACCGTGCCGGTGACTCCGGTGACGTTGATCGCGGAAGGATAGGGCGATGCCATCCCAATGTCGGGAATCGTGATGTAATTGGGATTTTGGAAAGTCGTCGTCTGCGGCAGGGGGAAGGTGAAGACCGCCGGCGGCAGCGGGTTGGCGCCGTCCATCAGTTGCAGGGTGACGCTGAGCACGCCGCCGTTCGTTCCGCTCGCGGTGAAGGTGAACGGCCGCGCGCCCGGCAGCCCCGACGGCGTCAGAAGCCCGTAGAATTGCGTCGTCGTGCCCACCGGCGTGACCCCGGGACTCGCCAGCAGGGTGGCGGTGAGGTTGGTGTTGCTGACGTTGCCCGCGTTGCGCAGACGGAAGCTCAGCGTCACCGTTTCACCCGGATCGATGGAGCCGTCAGGGGGCTGGAAACTCTCGGTCTGGAGCGTGGCCCCCGCCGGCACGATGCTGACGAAAGGCTGCGCCACGAGCGCGGTCACCGTGGCCGTGTTGTTCGCGGGATTCGGATCGCTCTGGCCGGCGCTGACCGTGGCGGCGCTCGTGAGCGTGCCGGGCGTGGCGCTCTGCACGACAACGGTGAGGGAGGCGTTGCCGGAAACAACCAGCGTGCCGGCGCTCCAGATCAGGTTGTTGCCGGTCTGAACCACCGTGCCTTGCGACGGAGTGGTCGAGATGACGGCGACGTGGGCCGGCAAGGCGTCGTTGACCACCACATTGGTGGCGATGTTCGGGCCGAAGTTCGTGATCGTGACCTGGTAGGTGAGGTTGCTGTTGACCACCACCGGATTGGGGAACGCGGCAATGCCAATCCCCACGTCCGCGGCCTGGCCCACGCTGGTCGCCACCGTGGCGGTGTTGTTGGCCAGCAGCGGGTCGGGCTGGTTCGCCGTGGCCACGGCGGTGGCGTAAATCGTCCCGGCGGCCAGCGGGGTGACGTTGATAGTCACGGTGGCGCTCCCGCCGTTGATGAGCGTGCCGATGTTGGCGAGGACCGTGTTGCCCGCTGGAAACACGCTGCCTTGCGAGGAAGTCGCGGAGTTGACCAACACGGAAGCGGGCAGCGTATTCGAAAGCACCACGCCGGTAGCCGTCGCCGGGCCGTTGTTGGTCACCGTTACGGTGTAGGTCAACGGGCCGCCCACGATCGTCGGATTGGGCGCCTCCGCGAGGCTGACGGCCAAGTCCGACACCGGCCCGAACACCACGGTGACCGCCATTGCCGAATTGTCGGCGGGATTGAGTTCCGGATCCACCGACGTGACGGTGGCCGTAGAGGTAATCGTTCCGGCGGTGGCCGGCTGGACGACGACAGCAACCGTCGCCGAGGCACCCGCGTCCAAGTTGCCCAAGGCGGCCGTGACCACGCCGCGGGACTCACTGGTGGTGCCTTGGGAGGGCGTCGCGGAGACAAAGACAGTGCTGTCGGGCAGGTTCTGGGTGAGAACCACGCTGTGCGCGGCGTTGGGGCCTTTGTTGGTAACAGTGAGCGTATAGACCAAGTTGCTGCCGATGATCGCGGGATTCGGGTTGCCGGTCATGGCGAGGGCCAAATCCACGCCTGGGCACTGGCCGCCGCCGTCTTCGCAAGTGACCGGCGTGAGCACCAGCGACCAACAGGCCAGACTGCCGGCGTTTCCGGCGACGCTGTCCACGACGTGGAGTTGCCAGATACCGTTGACCGCCGCGCCGGACTTACCGTTATACACCGCGAGCGGTTCCTGCGGGATGAAACGGCCGACGAAGGGCGCGAACCCGCTGGCGATCGGTGTGGGGGCCGCATCGTCGAAGAACGTGAGCGAGGAATCCGGCGCGCAGGCGAGGCCGAAGTTGCTCCCACCGGCCCCGGCGTGGGCCGCCAGCAGGTTGGTAGTGCCGTCGGGGGCGACCAGTTCCAACGTCAGATCGCTGTCGGACGGATGGACGATGTGGAGGCCCACGGTGACGTTGGCGATGCTGCCGGTGACGCCGGAAACAAAGATCGGGGAGATGACACCGTTGGGGTCGTTGTCGGGGATGAGATACGAGGTTGGATCGTTGAAGCGCACCGGAGCGCCCAGCGTCCCGGTCGCGATCTGGAACTGGTTCGTCTGCGTGGCCTGGTCGGACTTGACCACCAACGTGAAGTCAATCGGCGTTCCACAGATGAAATTGGGCGAGGTCGTCACCCGGTAGGCGCTGAAATTGGTCGCACTGCTGCCGATCGGAATGCTGGCGTAGGACGAGAGCGGTTGCAGCACGACGACGCCCGGCGTGGTGGTGGTGAGCGTGGCCCGGACGCTGGTAGCATCGGCGAAGCCGACATTGGCTAGGACCAAGTAAAGCGAGTCGCACTCGTTGGGGTCGATCTTGCCGTTGCCATTCCCGCCAACCACGTAGTTGGTTTGCAGCGTCAGCCGCGGCAGCGGCAGGGCGGGCGCGGCTTGCAGCGCCTGATACGCCATCACGATCCCGGAACCGGAATTGAAATCGTAGCCGGGCGCTTCGATGTCCAGCGCGGTGTTGGTCAGCACCGTCCGGATGTCGGCCGGCTGCAACGTCGGATTGTACGATTCAACCAGCGCGGCGATGGCGGCCGCGTGCGGCGCCGCCGCCGACGTGCCGTAGAACGGATCGAACGGCCCCGGAATCGGCGGCACAGTGGTGCTCACCCCGTCGGCCGCGGCCACGTCCGGCTTCGGGCGCACGTAGCCGCCGGTGGACAGGAAGTTCGTCGGCGTGATTGCGGTGCCGTCGGCGTTGTAGAAGACGCGGCGCGGACCGTCCGTGCTGAAGACCTCGACGGGATTGGCCGCGCCGCCGGTGAAGGGACCGGGGTAGGCGGTATGTACGTCCACTGCGGCGACGGCGTAGGCGTTGGTCGTGGCGGCGTGACCGGTAATGTTTCCGTCGGTGTTGATGGCCAACTGGCCGCGGATGGTGTCGATGTGGAGGAAGCGGGGGGCGCCCGTCGCCTTGACGACCACGATGCGCTGGCCCACGGTCGGCGGGTTCACGATCTCAAACGGATCCTGGGAACCATTCTGGACGGTCGTGGAACTGCTCACCACGTTCGCGCCGGTCGAATCCAGCACGTACAAATCGTAGTCGTTGGTGGAGGCGCCCAACGGGTCCGACCAAAGCAGGATGGTGGCCATGCCTTGTTGGGTGACGTTGTCGTAGGCCGTCGCACCGAAGCTGTGCAGGTTCCCCCCTTTGGCGTTGACGGGTGTCCCGACGGCCCCGCCGTCCACGAAGTCGCCTTCCCAGGTGCCGGAGGTGCCATGCTTCAGGTTACCTTCGTTGCCGGCGGAGGAAAAATAGAGCGCGCCGCCCGCCGTCACCGAGTTGACCGCCTGGGCGATGATTCCGTCCTGAAACGGCGATTCGGTGGGGTACCCGACGTCGTCCACAATGATGTCGCACCCGGCGGCGCGGAGGTCGAGGATGTTCCGGGCAAACTGCGCCGGCCCGCCGAACGCGGTGGCGAAGAACAGTTGCGCGCCCGGGGCGAGGTCGTACACGATTTCGAGCATCGCCGTGCCTTCGCCATTGCCCTGCCCCACGCCGCTCTGACCCGGCAGGATAGCCACATTCGGCGGCAGGTCGCCGGTGGATTGCGCCAGGGACATGTAATCCACGCTGTCGGAGAGCGCGCCGACTTTTACGCCGGTGCCATCGACGCCGAACGCCTTGCGCGCCTCGGCGGCGCGGTGGGTCACGTCGCCCTCGGAATCGACGCTGCCGGTGCGCGTGAAACAGGGGACGGCGGGGCGGATGAACTTGACATCGCTGCGGCCGGCGAGCGTTTCCGTCAAGGCCAGCGGCACCACCGCGCGAACGGCGTGGAACTCCGCGAAACTGTTGATGACCTGGCCGCCGGACTGGGTGATGGCGGCGAGCAAATCCGGCGTGACCGTCGCGTCGAGGTCCACCCGGACGCGGCCGGTGGCGTCCGGCTGGACGCCGATCTGCAAGTTGGTCACGCCCGGAGCGATCATCCCGGTGCGGGCCATTTCGAGGGCGTACACCAGTTGCGAATCCATCTTCTGTTGCGCCGGCGTGCGGGCGGTCTTCTCGGCCTCCAGCGCCTGAATCTGGAGCCGGGCGCTGTCGCTGAGAGTGTCGCCGCGAGCGGGCGGCACGCCGGTCGCGCAGGCGAGCAGCAGAACCGGCCCGAGCGCCGCCAAGGCGGACTTCCTCAAGCCGCTAACGAAGCGAGCGGAGAATATCTTCATAAAAATTACAACGCCACGTCCGCGCCCGCCGGCCGGTGCCGGGTCGAGCGACGGCATTACGCCTTGGTCCTCACGGCGCCGGCACGCGGAAGCGGTAAAAGCCGCTCGCGCCCGTCAGTGGCAACGTGACCGTCTGCTGACCGCCGCTGATGACCGGCGGCGGGTTCGTCACCGGCGTCCAGACGACCGGCGGCGCCAGGCTGGCCGCCGTCTCCAGCACGCTGCCGGGCAAGTTCGGCCAGGTAAGCGTCAACTGGTTGCCCGACTGCGTGACCGTCAACGGCGCCGGCTCCGCCAGGGTCTTGACCGTGGCAAAGTTGTTGGCCTTGAGTGGATCCACCACGTCGGACACCACGCTGGCCGAGTCGGTGAGCGTGCCGGGGACCGCCGGCTGGACGATGATCTGGACGAGGGCTTGATCGCCCGCGCCCACCGTGCCCAAGTCGCCCCAGACCAGGCCGCCCGCGCCGCCCGCCGTCCCCTGGCTGGGGCTGACGGACACAAAATGCACGCCGGCCGGCAACCGGTTCGTCACCATCACGCCGGTCGCCGTCGCGGGACCGAGATTGGTGACCGAGATCGTGTAGGTCAACGCGGCGCCGGTCAGCACCGGATCGGGGGAATCGAACAAGCCAAGCACAAGGTCCGCGGTCGGCGGCACCACGGTGACCACGGTGGACGCGCTGTTGTCGTCCGGATTCAGGTCCGTCGTGGCGGCGCTTGCCGTCGCGGCGTTGGTGATCGTGCCGGAGAGCGTCGGCTGAATGACGAGCGTGAGCGTCGCGGTGGCGTCCTTGACCAGCGTGCCGACGGTCCACGTCAGCAGTCCGGCGGCGTTGGTCGCGGCCGTGCCTTGGGTGCCGGTGGCCGAGACAAAAGCCGCGCCGGCCGGCAGGGGATCGGCCACGGTCACGGCGCTCGCCGAAGCCGGTCCGTAGTTGGTCAGCGCGATCGTGTAGGTCAGATTGCTGGTGGCGACGACCGGGTTGGGCGAGACGAGCATCGTGAGGCCCAGGTCCGCCGCGCCGACCACGGGCTGGGCGGTGACGAAATTCAGGCTCCAGCCGTTGGAAATGGCGCCGGCATCCAGCGGCGTGTCGTCGATCACATACAGCAGCCAGTTGCCGTTGGGATTGCTGCCGTTGAAGGAAGCCAGGTTGGTCGCGTAGGGCGCGGGCGGCGCGGGCGTCGGGAAGGCCGTGACCGGGAAGTAGGCCGTCGGCTGGAAGGCGCCGGACACGATCTGGCCAAACTGGGGCAGGCGGTTCGTGGCGGCGTCGTCGAAGGTCAGGTTCACGCCGGCGATGGCGTTGCCACCGCCGGTGTTGGCCATCAGGAGCAGACCCTGGCCGGCGGGCGAGACCAGCACCGCGTCAATGTCCGAGGGCGAGGTGTGGCTCACGTTCCGGAGCGTCGCGGTGACCTGGGTCACCAGGCCGTTGACGCCGTTGACGTTGATAGTGGCAGGGTAGGGCGTGGCAGGCGCATAGTCGTTGATCGTGATCAGATTCGTGCTAGTGAACGAGGCCGCCGAGGTGCCCAGCGTGTAGGTGAAGATGGCGGTGCCCAAGGACGTGCCGCCATCCTCCAACCGGAAGGTCGCGGTGATGGTCTGACCGTTGGCGCCCTTGGCGGTGAAGGTGAACGGCCGCGAGGCGGACGGCCCGCCGACGAGCAGCGCGCCGTAACTCTGCGGGCCGCTGGGCGCGGTGATGCCGTTGGTGGCCAGCAGCGTGGCGAGCATGTTGCCCGTGTTGGTGCCGGCGGTGTTGCGGAATGCAAACAACACCGTCACCGTCTCGCCCGGGTCGATGACTCCGTTGGGAATGTCGATGCTTCCGTTGGCGTTCGTCTCGCTGATCAGCGCCGAACCGGCCGGGGCGATCAGGCTGCCGTTGTTGTTGTGGATCGTCAGCGTGGCGGCGCTCGGATCCTGCAGCGTCGCGGTGCCCACCGGATTGAACAGTTTCAAAAGCACGGTCTTGTCCGGTCCGATGACCGTGGTGTCAATGACCGGCACCGAGAACGTCTTGAGCGTCTCGCCGGCGTTGAACACCAGCGCGCCGTTGACGGCGACGTAATCGGATCCCGCCTTGGCGGTGCCATCCTGAGTCGTGTAGCTGACGGCGACCGAGCTGTTGGTGTAGCCGACGCGCTGGACGGCGATCGTGGCCGCCACGCCGTTGACCGTCACGCTGTAGGATGGACTGGAAAGACGGAACCCCGACTGGTTGTCCACGATGGTGATCGTCGCGGTCGTGGGCGGCAGCAACTGGGCCGGCGCGGTCGGGTTGAACAGGCTCACGGTGAAGCTCTTGTCGCCCGTCACCACGTTGTTGGCGAGGATCGGCACGGCGAAGGTGTTCGAGGCCTGGCCGTTGGTGAACACGAGCGAGCCGCTCGTCGGAATGTAATCCACCCCGGCCACGGCCGTCCCGTCGGCGGTGGCGTAATTCACCGACACCGGACCGGTGCTGGTGTTGGTGCGGATGACCGTGACGACCACGTTGCTTCCCGTCTTGAGCACGGTGTAGCTGTTGGTGTTCAGGCTCAGGCCGGAATCCACGTCCAGCACCACCACGTTGGCGATGGCCGGCGTGGTCAATTGCGCGCCGGCGGTCGGGTTCGCCAGTGCCACGCCAAAGGTCAGGCTCCCGGTGACGCGCGGATCGTCGAGAATGGACAAGGTGATGGTCTTGCGGGTTTCGCCCGGGTTGAAGGTGAGTGTGCCGCTGGCCGAAACAAAGTTGGTGCCGGCGACGGCGGTGCCGTTGGTGGTGGCGTAGCTCACTTGGTTGACGCCATTGGTGCCGTTCTGGCGCAGCACGTTGAGAGTCAGCAGCCGGTTGGTCTCGCTCACGACATAGACGGGACTTTCGAAAGCGATGGCGACATGGTTGTCCAAAATCGTCAACGGCACCGGGTTGACGCCGCCGAGGGTGGCCCCGCCCGTGGGACTGCCGAGTTGCAAGGAGAGGGTCACGTTGCCCTCATACTGGTTCAACTCCAGGATCGGCACGGCGAAGGTTTTGATCGTCTCGCCGTCGCCGAAGCTCAGGACGCCGTTGGTGGCAATGTAATTCAGGCCCGGGGTGGCGGTGCCCGGCACGGTCGCGAAGCTGACGCTCACGAAGCCGGAGTAGCCGTTGGTCCGCAGAACCGTGATGTAGGCGTTGGTGTCGCCCTCGCCGACGGTGTAGGCCGCCGCGGAGAAACCGATCTGGCCGGGCAACCGATCCACGTCAATGATCGTGAGCGTGGCCTGGTTGGGCGCCAGCAACAAGGCGGTCGTCGGATTGCTCAACTCCAGGGTCACGGTCGTGTTACCCTCGGCCTGAGGCGTGTGGAAGAGCGGGACGGCGACGACGTGGTCGGTTTCGCCCGGTACGAACGTGACAGTGTTCGTCACCGGGGTGTAATTGAAGCCCGGCACGGCGGTGCCGCCGGTCGTGGCGAAGTCCACCGACGCCGTGAGGACGGTGCCACCGGTGCGCACGACATGGATCACGGCCACGCCGGCGTCCTCGCGGCTGGAATAAGTCGGCGCGGAAAAACTGATCGCGCAGTCCACATTCACAATCGTCAACGTGGCCGTCGGCTGCGGCCCCAGCGCGGCGGGCGCCGTCGGCCCGGACAGCACGAGGTTGGCCGTCAAGTCCGGCGTGATCTGCAGATCGTCCAGCACCGGGATGGTAACGGTCTGCTCCGTCTCGCCCATTGGAAAATCCAGCGTGGCGCTGACGGCGCGGTAATTGACGCCGTTCACGGCCGTGCCGTCGCGGGTGCTGAAATTCACGAGGATGTCGCCGCTGCCATCGGGGTTCGGGCCGCTGGTGCCGCCGAGGCGCTGCACGGTGATCACGACGTTGGTGCCGTTCTCCGCAACCTGGAAATCCGGCGCGACAAACTGCACTTGGCCCGAGCCGGTGATGGAGCCGCCGTAGAGCCGGGCCAGGTGGGCGCGGGGCAGGCCCTGCACCTGGGTGAAGCCGCCGCCAATCACCAGTTTCTGGTCCGCTTGGACGGCGACCGTGGTGACGACGCCGTTGGCGCCGGTCCCGAAGTTAATCGTCGGGTCCACCGTGCCGTCGGGCATCAACCGGGTGATCCGGTTGCGCGTCACCCCGCTGGCGCGGGTGAAATCGCCCGCCACGACGATCCGGTTGTCCTGCTGGAGGGCGAGGGCATAGACCGGGCCGTTGGCGCCCGCGCCGACGTTGAAGGTCGGATCCACCGTGCCGTCGTCATTGAGCCGGGCGAGGTGGTTGAACGCGACACCGTTCACGTTGGTGAAGGCGCCGCCGATGAGCACGCGGCCGTCCGTCTGCAACGCGATGGCGCTCACCACGTCGCTGGCCCCGCCGGGCGGATTGAAGGCGGTGTCCACCGAGCCGTCGGGATTCAACCGGGCAATGCGGTTGAGCGGGACGCCATTGACGCTGGTAAAGTCGCCGCCGATGAGCACGGCGCCGCCGTGAAGCGTGTTGGTGGGATACACGGCGACGGCGTACACGGTGCCGTTGACGCCGATTCCGGTGTTGAAGCCCGGATCCACCGTGCCGTCGTCGTCGAGTCGCACCAAGCCGGGCCGGGAGACGCCGTTGAACATGACGAAGCTGCCGCCCACAACGAGGCGCCGATCCGGCGCGAACGTTTCCGCCAGCGCGTACACCGGGCCGTCCGCGCCGGAGCCGGGGTTGAAGCTGGTGTCGAGCGAGCCGTCGTAGTTCAGCCGCGCGATGTAGTTCCGGTTGACGCTGTTCATCGTGGTGAAGGTGCCGCCCAGCACCACGCGGGTGTCGGTCTGGCTGACCAGCGCGCGCACCGAATCGTTCGGGCCGGCCAGGCCGGTCATGAAACCGGTGTCGGTCGTCGCGTCCGGGTTGATCCGGGCGAGGCGGTTCTGCGGCAGGCCGTTGATGACGGTGAAATTGCCGCCGGCCACGATCTTGCCGTCGGGCTGGAGCACGACGGCATAGACGTCGTCGTTCAGGCCGCCGTTCGGGTTGAAGCCGTTGTCCACCATGCCGGCCGGCTCGTTGACGGCCTGGACGTCCTTGATGGTGACGATGGCGGTGCTGGGGAAGCCGTTGGTCACGCCCGCCGGGCTGGGCGAGGAGAGCGTCACCGTGAAGAAGAACGGATTGGGATCCACCACGCCGTCGTTGAGGATCGGGACGTTGAAGCTCTTGGCCACTTCGCCCGGGCCGAAGGTGAGCGTACCGCTGGTGGCCACGTAATTGGGCAGCGGGCCGGAGGAGAAGGCGGTGCCGTCGGACGTGGCGTAGTTGACGCTGATGGACTCGGCGCTGCCGCTGGCGCGGAAGACGGTGATGGTGGCGTAGCCGCCATTCTCGTTGACGAGGAACTGGTTGGTGGTGAACTGCGGATTGCCGTAGAAGTCCTGGTTGATGAGCGTGATGGTGGCGTTGGTCCGGCTGCCCAGCGCCCCGAAGACCGACGCGTTGAACAACGACAGCGTGAAGGTCAGGTTGGGCGTCACCACGCCGTCGTGGAGCAGCGGAATGGTGATGTAGCGCATCGTGGCGTCGCCGCTGTCCCAGTGGAAGCGGTTGGTCACACTGACGTAGTTGATCCCCGCCCGCGCGCTGCCGTCATGGGTGGCGTACTGCACGTCCAGCACGCCCAGGCTGCCGCCGGTGCGGGTCACGGGAATGGTCAGCAGCCCCGCCGTTTCGTTGGTGGCGTAAGCCGTCGAAGCGAAGTTGAGCCGGCCCGGCAGGAAGTTGTCGTCGATGATCGAGAGCACGGCATTGCTCAAACCGAGAACGGCGCCGTTGCCGGGATTGGCCAGGTACAGGTTCACCGTCTTGTCGGCCGAATCGATGATCGAATTGTCGATGATCGGCACCAGGAGGGTCGCGTTGGTGACGCCGTCGGCGAAGGTGACGGTGTTGGTCACGCCCCGGTATTCGTTGCCGGCGAGGGCCGTGCCGTTGGTCGTGGCGAAACGGACCGTGACGAAGCCGGCGCTGCCGTTGGTGCGGACCAAGTTGATGACGGCGTTGCCGCCGCTCTTGGTGACCGTGTAGGTGGGCGAGCTGAAGCCGATGCTGCCGGGGGTCGGATAGTAGGTTTCGAGGATGTTCATCGTGCCCGCCGTGCGGCCCAACGCGCTGGCCAACGGGATGTCCTCGCCGCCCAGGAAGAACACGTCGGCGTAGCTGGGCATGTCCAACTGGAACGGCAACGTGCGGTCGCCCTGGAAACTCGTCTTATTGAAGATCGTCAGGTACACGTCGTCCAGCCCGTCGCCAATGTGGTTCAGATCGCCGGGGATGACGTCGAGGTCGTAGATATTGGTGCTCCAGAGGCCGTCGCTGCGGGAGCGGGTACCCTGCCAGCTCCAGTTGTAGAGGGGATTGACCCGGTTGTAAGCGTAGTCCACGCCGCTCTGGGCCACGCCCGGACCCTGCGGCCGGGGCGGGATCGAGAAGGTGGACTCGATCCGGCCCAGCGTGCCGTTGGTGCGCACCAGCTTGACGAACAGGTAGGACTGGCTCTGCAGGCCGCTGTAATTGGTCGCCACCAGGTTCATGCTCCCCGGCCCGACGGTGTCGCCGCCCAGCAGGCGGGCCACGTTGGCGCGGGAGCGGTAGGCGGCACGGGTGAAGGCCACGCCATCAATCGGCCCGTTGTTGCCGGTGGGGGAATTCGTCTCGACCTGCGGGGTGAACCGCCCGCCCCCGACGTAGCCGAAGCTGCCGCCGATCATCAGGTTGCCGTCGCTCTGCAAGCCCATCGCCAGCAGAAAGTTCTTCGGGTTGACGTACGGGTTGTAATACGGCTTGTGCAATCCGGCGAACTGGTTGTAGGCGGTGTCCATGAAGCTCGTGTCCACCTCGCCGCTGGCAAACAGCCGGGCCACGCCGTCGCGCCGCGTGTTGTTGATGGACGTGAACAGCCCGCCCAGCAGGATCCGGCCGTCCGGCTGCACCACGATGGTATAAACCGTGTCATCGGCGCCGCGCGCCGGGTCGAACGTCAGGTCCAGCGAGCCGTCGGCGTTGAGGCGGGCGATGTTCCGCCGGTTGTATTGATTGATGGAGCCGAAGGTGCCGCCAATGACGGGCTTGGCGTCAGGCTGGATGGCGATGGCATACACCGGACCATCCACCCCCGCGCCGGTCTGGAACGTCGGGTCCAGCGTGCCGTCGGGATTCAACCGGGCGACGGAGCGGAACGGGGCGGCACCCAGGGCGGTGAACGCGCCGCCGAGAAGAATATGGCCGTCGGGCGCGACCGCCACGGCGTTCACGGTGCCGTTCGGCGCGTTGGTGCTGGGATCGAACGTCGCATCCAACGAGCCGTCCGTGTTCAGCCGCGCGATGGAGTTCCGGGCGGTCCCGTTGATCGACGTGAAGGCGCCGCCGAGCAGCACCTTGCCGTCCTGTTGGACCGCGACCGACCAGACCGAGCCGTTGGCGCCCAGGCCCGAATTGAAAGTGGCATCCAGGGAACCGTCGCCGTTCAGTTGCGCGATGTTGTAGCGCGGAATGCCGTTGAAGGAGTTGAAGCTGCCGCCAATGACGATCTTGCCCCCGGGCGCCAGCGCCAGGGCGCTGATGAAGTCGCCGCCCACGGTGTTGACACCGGTGCCGGGGTCGAACGTGATGTCGTTCTGGCCGTCGAAGTTGAGCCGGGCGATGCCGTTGCGGGGCGTGGCGTCGAAGGCGTTGAAGTGGCCGGCGATGATCGTCTTGTCCCCGGGCTGGACGGCCAAGGCGTACACAGTGCCGTCGGCGCCGGGCACGGTGTTGAACGGCGGCTCGGTGAACTGGTTGAAGTCCGGGTTGTGCTGGTCGTCCAGCGCGCCGGCCGGATAGTTGTCGTAGAGGATGGTGACCGTGGTCTGGGTGATGTTGCCGGGGAAGAGGGCGTCGCTTTCATCGGCCCACGAGAACAGCGTGATGGTGATGTCCTCGTTGAATTGCGCCTGCCCGGTGTTGAGGATGGGAATCTCAATGAACTTGGGCCACATGTCCCCGGGCGAACCCCAGGTGAGCTTGCTGTCCTGCTCGGCTTGGTAGCCGCCGATGGCGTAGCCCGTGGTCGTGGTGCCACCGTTTTCCCCGTGCGTGACGGGCGAGCCGTAGTCGGCGTCGGGACTCAACGGCCCGTTGGGCCGGTTGGTGCCGAAGTCGGGCGAGGCGTAATCGGAGCCGGCCTGCAGGTCGAAGAAGTTGACGCCCGTGTCCTCCGGCGGCAGGTGGCTGTTGATGATGTAGTGGATGGAGGCCCCTTTCTGCAAATCGCCGCCGACGCGATAGACCGGGATGCGGATCATGCCGGCGTCGCGGTGGACGCGGTAGGACGTCCGCTCGAAGTTGGCGATGCCGTTGGTGCCTTGCATGTTGGACGACCAGGTGCAGTCTCCGTTCGTGCTGACGCCCTGGAAGCCGACGCTGATCATGTCCATGTCGTAGATCGTGACCTGGGCCGCGGAATGGGTCGCTTCGAGGCGCGGCGGAGAGAGGACCGTCGGATCCTCCAGCGGGTCAAGGGCGACGCCGGTCAGCGCGACGTTGAAGATCCGGCTGTAACGGCACATCCCCAGGCGGTCCGGATTGCGGTTGGCCACTGGGGGCGACAGGAAGCCGTCGTCAATGATCGGGATGATGAAACTCTTGCTCATCTCCTCGTTGTCGAAGACCAGGTTCGTCTGGGCGGGCGTGTTGTAATCAACTCCGTTCGTCGCGCCGTTGTAAATAATGTTCCCGGTAATTGGATCAATGACGGGTTGGCCATCGGTCAGTTGGAAACTGACCACCGCCTTGCCGGAGCTGCCGAACAGCCGGGTGACGGTGATGCGCATCCCGGCCGGGCTGTCGGCGTAGCTGCCGTCGGCCGCCGGATCAGACTCCGTTTCCGAGCAGAAATAGCTGTTGGCGGTGAGGCGGAAGACGCCGGAGGGATGGTAGGCCCAGCTCAACGTGAAGGGGCCTTGGCCGGGCAGGCTGCTGTTGTTCTTCCGGTAGCCGTCCACGGCGATGTAATAAGTGGTGCCGCGCGCGGCGTTGAACTTCACCCCACTCGGTCCCAGGTAGGGATTCACCCGGTAGGGGTCGTTGCCCCCATTCCGCACGGTCACCGGATTGTCCGGGTTCACGTCGTCGTTGGCGACGACCTGGTTGAGCGTGCCGAGGGTGCCGCCGACATAGACGGCCAGCACGGTGTCAATGGAGCTGTTGAAGGTGTCGAACTCGACCGGGCCGTCGGTGCTGGCCGTCCATTGGTACCAGACCGAGGCGCGGGGCTTGAGGCCGGCGTGGTTGGGCTCGCCCGGCTCGGCGGTGGCGCCGGTGTTGTCGGCCGTGATCGAGCCGAAGTCGCCGGTCAGCACCTGGGCGCTGGCGAAGTTGTCGTTGGCGGGCTGCGCCTGGGCGCGGCCGGCGGCCAGGAGGAACGCCAGCAAGCCCGCGCCCGCCAAGCCGGCGCGGCGGATGAGTTGTGCCGTACGATGACTGCCGAATCTTTTCATAACACACTGGACAAAATTCTGGCGCGGCCGGTTCCCGCCCCGGTCCCCGCGCCGCCACCGCGCGGAGACAGGCGCCGCACCGCCCGCTTCCATGCCTCGGCGCTTACGGAGTCCACTGATCGCGATCGTTCCCTCCGCATAGCCGCGTCTCAGGGCTGGGCCACGTCCACCCGCACTTGATAAAACCGGCTGGCCACCCCCAGCGGATCCAGCACGGACACCCGCTGGTTGTAGGGTCCGGTCACGAAATTAGTCAGCACCTGCCAGTTGGTGGCGGTCAGGCTGGACCGGAAAAAGAGGGTGTTGGTGGTGTCGCCGAACGCCGTCCGGCCGATGGACTGCCAGGACAGCAGCGCGGCCGGCTGCGGGGCGTTGGTCAACGCCACCTGGAACTGCAACTCGCCCGGCACAAAGACCGGGGCGGGGTCGATGCAGTTGACGATGCCGTTGTTGTTCGAGTCCAGGTTGCAACTGGCCGCCAGCGCGGCGTTAAGCGTGTTGGTGGTGCCGTCCGGATAGACGACGTTGGTGGAACTGAACCGGCCGGCGTAGGCGGCGACCCAGCGCAGGCGGTCGCCGTTGGCATGGTTCAGTTTCTCCGCCACCGACTGGCCGTTGATGATGGCCTGGGCGAAATAAATCCGCATGTTGCCGGCGATGTTGAGCGCCGAGAGAATGGCGCCGGCCGGCCGGTTGGTGGCGTAATTCCGCAATTCGAGGGAATCCACATAGAGGGCGTTGTTTGTGCCGGCGCCGGTGAAACTGAAGGTCGTGTCGGGACCTTGACCGTCGAGGATCAACCGGCCGAGGGCGGCATTGTTCAAGAACCCGGCGACGCTGGAGCCGCGGTCCTGGCCGGCCCATTGGAAGGGCACATCAGCGAACGATTGGCCGATGCCGGTGACAGTGGTGCCCAGCAGATCGCCCGCGGCGGGGAGAATGGGCAGATTGAGACCATAGCCCACCGTCCAGAAGTTGGCGGTGCCGCCGTCGTCCAGGGCATTGGTGACGGCGAGGCTGATCTGCCCGCCCGCCTGCATCCCGTGATTGCGCGCCGAGAGGCTGCCGCTGACGATCGTGATATCGCCGCCGGGCGCGCTCGGGGCGAAGAAGGCGCCGTTGGCCAGCACGGCCGTCTGGGCCTGCACGGCGATGCCCGCGCTCTGGGCCACGAGGTTGCCGTTGTTTTGGAAGTAATCGGCCCAGATGGAGCTGCCGTTGTTGATGATGCTCCCGTCGTTCACGAAGGCCTGATACGGCTCCTCGAAGCTGGCCGGGAAGTAGGGCGGGAAACGCGAGCCGCGGAAGACGGCGCTGTTGTAGTTCTGGATGACGCCGTGATTCGTCAACGCCTGCAAGCGCGGGAGGGAATTGGGGCCGAGGACGGCGCCGGAGAGGAGATTCAACTGGCCGGCGGGCGGCGTGGAGCCGGGGCTGTTGCTGGCCACGGTCAACGTCTGGGCGTCGATCACCAGGTTCGACATCACGTTGAGCACGTCCGTGATCACCACGTTGGTGCTGCCCAGCTTGAGGGTCATCACCTGGGGGATCGTCGTGGTCTGCAGATGGCTGTCCACCAGCAGCACCTGGAACAGGTTGGTGACGGTGTTGGTGGCGCCGCCGAAGATCACGTTGGCCACGTTGGTCCAGCGGGCGCTGAACAGATCGCACGTGCCCTCCAGGCGGGGCACCACGGGGGCGAGCAGATTGGTGAAGACCAGCAGGCCGTTGGTGGTGTAGAGCTCGAAGTCGGCGAACGGGGACACGATGCGCGTCTGGCCGCTGGTGGTGAAGTTGTTCGTCGCCGAGATCCGGAGGTAATTGAGGCTGGCGATGCGCGCCCGGTCCAGGGTGAGCTGCTGCCCGGCGCTGACCTCGACGCGGCCGGGCATGTTGGCCACAGTCTGGCCGGCGACCTCGCCGGGAATGACCGTCGTGGGTTCGAGCAGCACTTCGTAGCCGGCGTAGTCATTGGTGAAGGTGGCGGTGTCGAAGGTGGTCGGCTGGAGCAACCCCGGCGTGGCCGAGGGGAAGCCAGGGAACATCGGCGTGCTGGACCGGAAGAAGGTGTAATTGGTCGGGATGTACGTCGGGTAATAGGCGGCGCTCGGGCCCGAAACCCCGTTGGTGATGACCATCAAGTTGGTCACCGAACCCAGGGCATCAAAGAGATAGAGGTAATTGGTCGTCGTCAGCCCGGTGACGATATTGGTCCAGAGCCAGCTCCATTCCACGGCGATTTCGCCGTTGAGGAAATAGACCTTGTTGCTGACGGCGGGATTGGGCTCGCTGACGAAGGCCGCCTGGACGACCCGGTTGGACAGGTCGGTCATGAAGTCGTTGACGTAGTTGGACGGATTGCTGAGGGCGATTTGCTGCTGGTAGTTGAGGAAATTGCGGTTCGTCACCCAATGCGCCGGACTGAAGGCAAACGTCGGCGACAGGTTCGCCCCCGGGTTCCAGGTGGTCGTGCCGACGCCCCAGTAGCCGTCAAACATGCCCGGGGAACCCAAGAAAATGTTGTTGCCGACCACGGTAAAGATAGACCCGCCGCTCTCGAAACCCTGCATGTTGAGCAAGCCGAGCGACAGGTCGATGTTCTGGCCCTGGAGGCTGAGCAGGCTGTCCGGACCGAGATTGATCGTGCCGCGGTTGACGATGTTGGTGGCCGAGACGCTGAAGACGGACCCGCTTTGAAGGGAGAAGGCGAACAGGTTCGTGCTGGTGCCGCAATTGATGACGCCCGAACTGGCGTTGACGACACTGGCCGCCATCTGGCGTTGCTGGGTCAGGCGGTTGAAGTAATCGAACCGGAAGCCGGTGCTCGAATCCATGACCCCGGCGTTGAGGTAGTTGGTGGTGCTGGCCGTCTCGTACGGCAGGGAAAAGCCCCCGGTGAAGCCGCCGAAGCCGCCAATGATGCCGACGGTGGTCGGCGACACGAACTGGTTGATGACAAAGGTGCCGTTGTTGACGAAATTCCAGGCGTCAATCTGCGGCGGCACGGTCAGGCTCAGCACGTCGTTGTTGGTGTACCCCAGGTCCGTCGCCCCCGCCCCGGGCACCAGCGCCAGGGTCAGCAACCCGGCGAAAAATATTGGTTTCATATAGCGTCTCCTAAGTCATGCCAGCGCGTCAGGCTCTCCGCCAGTTAGGGCGTGACGGTCAAGGCCAGGGGCCGGTCCACGAAGCGGCCGGCCGCGTCGGTCAGTCGCACGGTGAAGTCATAAGTGTCCGCCGCCGGCGGCGTCCCGCTCAAAGTTCCGCCGGCGTTCAACACCAAGCCCGGTGGCAGACCGGGCGAGCCGGGAGAAAGCGACCAAGTGTAGGGCGGCGTCCCGCCGCTGCCGGCCAATGACGCGGTGTACGGCACCCCTGCCTGGCCCGGCGGGAGCGACGCGGTGGTGATCTGCATGATCGTCATGTTCTCCAGCATTGCGATGCTCACGCCGTTGGCATAGATGACCGGGGCGTTGGTGCTCTCATCGAAGGATCCCCAGATCGGCTCGACGAACGCGCTCAACTCATCCATAAAGCTGGGGGACTGGTTGACGAAGGTCGGTCCCGCCTTGTTAAACGCGAACACCGTCGGGCTCTCGATCGTTCCCGGTCCGGAAAGCTGCGCCAGATGGTTGGCCGTATTGAAGTTGATGCTGCGCGAGTAATCGAACCAACCGGGCAGCACCGCCGGCCCCGGCAGAAAGTCCCGGGCCTGGAAGACAAAGTCGGGCTGGGTGGCGACCCGCTGGAGAGTTTGGACCCAATTGGTGCTGTTGGTGACGGCCACGGAGGTGTAGATGTTGGTCACCGGCCCCCAGGCCCGTCCCAGGAGCGAGTCGAAGTCCTGCCGCACAAACCGGATCGTCTCGATGCCGCGGCGCAGGCCGACGTTGGAGGTCAGGCACGAGACGGGATAGACGATGAACTGGTGGTTGGTAAAATAGTAAATAAGGCTGAGGGAATAGGACGGGCCGTTGCTGCTGGTGGTAAGCGTGTTGGTGTTGGCGACATTGGTGGAGACGATGATGGTATTGGTAAACGTCACCAGCTTGACCAATTGCGTGCTGAGGAGCTGCACGCCGCAGGCGTTGGTGGGAATGACGTAGTAATCCCCGCTGACGATATTGGTCTGCATGGTTTGCAGGGTGACGTTGGTCACGAAGGTCCCCGGCGTGGCCCAAGGCTCGGTGGTCACGTTGGTGGTCAGGACAGTGACCGCGCCGGTGGCGGAGTAGGAATTGGTGATGACGTTGGCGAAACTGCGGAGGTAAGCCGCCAGGACGTTGGTGTCGTAAGTGAGGTTTGTCACCAGGGTGGCGGTGGAAGAGGAGGAGTTCCAAGGATAATTGGTGTAGTACACCAGGTAGTTGGTCGTGACAACGTTGGTGAACGCCGGCGTCGTGCTGGCGATCACCAAGTCCGGGTAAAGCGTCAGCAATGCGGCGTCGTTGTTGGTGAAGGATTGGGCGGCCAGCAGGGTCAGATTGGACGTGATTAGCAACTGCTGGGCGGTCGCCGCCGTGTTGGTGAAGAGCAGCGTGCTGTCCGCCGATGTGCTCTCCCAGTTCACATTGCCGGAGCGGTAGAGATA
>JAJXZI010000308.1 GCA_021780115.1 bacterium
CGAGCTGCGGCTCAGAAGCCGCCCCCCCGCTCGTTTATCTCCGCTAATAGCGCCGTGGGCAGATCGCACTTTTCACACTCTTAAATCACCCCCAAAACTGTCTCGACATTGGGGAGCACCTCAACCTGAACCTTCTGCCGCCCCTTCAGGGCTTGGGTGATTTGTTGGATAGCTTCCCCAGGGCGGCGCTCGCGGTTGCTCGTGTGCCCTGGGCTATTTTCCTTTGCCCCGATGGGGCGCTTTTCAGACCACCCTCACCCAGCGCACCGCCGAGGAACTCACCGATTACCTCCGCGACATCGGCATCAACGTCCGCTGCCTCCACAGCGAGATTGACGCCATCGAGTGCGGCCCTCACCCGACCTCTGCCAACCTCTCCCATCCGATGGGCGAGGGCAACGCGTCCTTCGCAAAGGATGAGCGCGCTGTGCCTGCGGCGCGGCTGCGGAGCGCCGGCCTGTTGCCGGCTTAAACCATCCCCAAGAAACGGCGCGGGTCCACTGCGCCCAGCTTGCTCGCGGACGGGGCGGGGCGCATAGTGGGCCTCACCAATGCCTTCGCGGTGGAGGCCGACTTGAGGGCGGCCCTGGCGCGGGCGAAGGCTTACTTCGACAACCAGATTCATCAGTGACCTCGCATTCTCGGCGAAGCGCGCGCGAACTGGCGACGGACATCGTCCGCCGCTTGCAAGGCGCCGGCTTTGCCGCCTGGTGGGTCGGCGGTTGTGTGCGCGACCTCCGCCTCGGCCGCGAGCCGCAGGATTACGACATCGCCACCTCCGCGCTGCCGGCGCAGATCGAGGCGCTGTTTTCCCGCACCGTCCCGGTCGGCCGGCAGTTTGGCGTGGTGGTCGTCGTCGAAGACGGACGCCAGTTCCAAGTCGCCACCTTCCGTGCCGAGGCGGATTACCAGGATGGCCGCCATCCGGAACAGGTTTCGTTCGGCGACGCGCAGGCCGACGCGCGGCGCCGCGATTTCACCGTCAACGGGCTGTTCTTTGATCCGATCCGGGACGTGCTGCACGATTGGGTCGGCGGCGAGGCGGATTTGCGGGCGAAGATCATCCGGACCATCGGCGAACCGGAAGAGCGCTTCGCCGAGGACCACCTGCGGCTGCTCCGCGCGGTGCGGTTTGCCGCGCAACTCGGTTTCGAGATCGCGCCGGGCACGGTCGCCGCGCTCCAGGCCCGTGCCGGCCAGATCCGGACCGTCAGCGCCGAGCGGGTGCGCGAGGAGTTGGTGAAACTCTTTCGCCCGCCGCACGCGGCCCGCGGACTCGACCTGCTGCGCGTCGGCGGACTGCTCGAGCAACTCCTGCCGGAACTGGCCGCGACCGTGACCTGCGAGCAGTCGCCCGATTTTCATCCGGAGGGCACCGTCTTCAACCACCTGCGGCTGATGCTGGCGCGGATGCCCGCCGATGCGCACGAGTCGTTGCCGTGGGCCGTGCTTTTGCACGACGTGGCGAAACCGGTCACCGCCACGCGGGATCCAGCCACCGGCAGCATCCACTTTTACGGCCACGAACGGATCGGGGCCGAGATGACCCGCGCGATCCTGGAACGCCTGCGCTTCCCGCGGAAGCAGACCGAGGAAATCACCGGCTGCGTCCGCCACCACATGCAATTCAAGGATGCGCCCCAGATGCGCAAAGCCACGCTGCGGCGGATGCTCTTGCGCCCGACATTCCCGCTGGAACTGGAATTGCACCGGCTTGACTGCCTCGGCTCGCATGGCCGGCTTGACGTGTACGACTTACTGGTCGCGCAGGCGGAGCAACTGGCTCGGCAACCCGCGCTGCGTCCGCCTCTGCTCACGGGCCACGACCTGATCGCGCTGGGCCTGGAACCCGGCCCGGCGTTGGGCGCGCTGCTGCGGGAAGTGCGCGAACGCCAATTGCAGGATGAATTGACCACGCCGGCGCAGGCACGCCAGTGGGCCAGGCAGAAAATCGGTGGAGCGCCGGGGGCAGCGGGAAGCGCCGAGTCCGCAAGTTGACGGCCCTCCCGGATGGCCGCCTTGGCCAAGCTACTGCGCGGGCGGGCCGTGCGCCAAGCCGGCGCGTGGGGCAACCCGGCCCGGCGGCTGGAGGGAACATTGCCTCTCCGGTTCCTGGCCCAACGGATTGCTGCGCCTCGCAGCCGCAAAAATGACCACCAACCGGAGCGGCAAAGATGGAACGGCCAGCGAGACGCCCGTGTCACGATTGCGGCAAGATCGCCTCCCCGCCGGCTTCACCAACTTTTCGTGGACGCAGCGGTCCACCGGCGCACATGATGGCGCCGCCGCAGAAGGCACCGTATGAACCCGTCCGATCACGCCGGATTGAACCGGCGAGCGTTCCTCAAGCGAGCCGGACTGGCCCTTGGCGCCACCAGCACCGGATGGCTCACGGAGGCCGGCGCGGCGATCGCCATTGGGCCGCGCGGCGTGGTAATCGCGTCCGACCCGGCCGACCCGGTCGCGACGGCGGCGCCAGCGCGCTGGGCGATCGGCCAGTTGCAGGCGGCGCTGGCGGCGCGGGGGATTGGCGTGCGCCTGGAGGACACGATGGGTGGTTCGGGGCTGCGGGACATTTGCGTTCTGGCGGCCGGGAGCGGCGCCACCGCGGCTCGTGAGGCGGGTAGCAAGGCGAACGTCACGTTGCCGGACGCGGCGGAGTCTTTGGCGCTGGTGCAGGGCGCCGGCCGTGGCCGTCCGACGCTGCTGGCTTGCGGTCGGGACGTGCGCGGGTTGGTGTACGCCCTGCTGGAACTGGCCGACCGTGTCACCCACGCCGATCAGCCACTCGACGCGCTGGTCATTCGACGGTCGATCATTGAGAAGCCGGCCAACCTGATCCGGAGCGTCGCGCGATGTTTTGTTAGCGACGTCGAAGACAAACCGTGGTTCAACGACCGTGCCTTCTGGCGGCGTTATCTCACCACGCTCGCGACGCAGCGGTTCAACCGGTTCAGCTTCACGCTCGGCCTCGGATACGATTTCGCCTCGAACATCCGTGATTGCTACTTCCACTTCGCCTACCCGTTTCTGGTTGCTCCACCCGGCTACGCCGTGCGCGCCTTGCCCCTTCCGGACGCCGAGCGCGAGCGGAACCTGGAGACGCTGCGGTTCATCAGCGACGAAACGGCGGCGCGGGGCCTGCATTTCCAGTTGGGCCTCTGGACCCACGCTTACCAATGGTCCAACAGCCCGCACGCGAACTACATCATCCAGGGGCTGACGCCCGACGCGCACGCCGCCTACTGCCGCGACGCCTTGCTGGCGCTACTTCAAGCCTGCCCGGCGATCAGCGGCGTGACCTTCCGCATCCACGGCGAAAGCGGCGTGCCGGAGGGAAATTACGAATTCTGGAAGACGGTGTTTGACGGCATCGGGCGGTGCGGCCGCCGCGTGGAGATCGACATGCACGCCAAGGGCATCGACTCGCCGATGATCGACGTCGCGCTGGCCACCGGCCTGCCGGTGAATGTTTCGCCCAAGTTCTGGGCCGAGCACATGGGACTGCCCTACATGCAAGGGGCCATCCGCCCGCTGGAGATGCCGCGGCGCGACGCGAAAGACATCGGCTTCTTCGCCAAGAGCAGCGGCTCGCGCAGTTTCCTCCGCTACGGCTACGGCGATTTGCTACGCGAAGACCGGCGCTACGGCGTGCTGCATCGCATCTGGCCGGGCACGCAACGGCTGTTGCTCTGGGGCGATCCGGAGACGGCCCGGCGCTACGGCCTAGTCTCGAGTTTCTGCGGCAGCGCGGGTATGGAATGGTGCGAGCCGCTTTCGTTCAAAGGGCGAAAAGGCTCCGGCCTGCCCGGCGGACGCAACGCCTACGCCGACGCAGCGTTGCGGCCGGCCGGGGGCGACTTTGAGAAATTCCTGCATACCTACCGCGTCTGGGGCCGGTGCATCTACGATCCGGCGTGCGACGCCGAGGCGTGGCGGCGCGTGCTGCGCCCACAGTTTGGCGCCGGCACGCGCAGTGCCGAGAACGCCTTGGCCGCCGCCAGCCGGATTCTGCCGCTGGTGACCACGGCCCACTGCCCGTCCGCGGCGAACAACAACTACTGGCCGGAGGTGTACACCAACATGCCGATCGTGGATCCGAAACGGCCGCATCCCTACGGCGACACGCTCAGTCCGAAGCGGTTCGGCGCCGTCAGCCCGCTCGACCCGGAGTTCTTCTCGCGCATCGACGACTATGCCGACGAACTGCTACAAGGCGAACCCAGCCCAAAATGTTCGCCCGGCGAGGTCGCGCAACATCTGCTCGAATGGGCCGCGTCCGCGGAGAAATCTCTCGCTCTAGCCCGGATCGAAGCGCGGGCGGCGGGCGGACCCGATTTCCGGCGACTGGTGGTGGATGTGGCCATTCAGGCGGGCTTGGGACGCTTCTTCGCCTGGAAACTGCGGGCGAGTATTCTGTTCGCGCTGGCGGAGCGGACCGGCCATCGCGCCACGCTGCAGAAAGCGCGGCGGGCATATCGCGTGGCCCGGGCCGCGTGGGCGGCGCTGGGCGAGAGCGCGCAGGACGTTTACCTGCCGGACATCACCTTCGGTTACGAGCGCCACTTGCGCGGCCACTGGCGCGACCGGTTGCCGGCCATTGACGAGGACATCGCCGACCTGGAGAAACTGCTCGAACAACCACCGCACGCCGAAACGGGTCAACGCCCGATGGACGCGCGCGCCATCGAACGAGCCGTTCGCGCTGTGTTTGGGCGGCGGCGCGGCACTCGGCCGACCGTGCTGCCAGGATTTCACGATCCACCCGAAGCGTTCCACCGCGGAGAGCCGCTGGTGATCCGGGCCTCGCTCGCCGGGAGCCGCGCCGCGGTGCATGTCACCGCGCTTCGCCTCCATTTCCGGCGTGTGAATCAGGCCGAGAGCTGGCAGACACAGGACATGAACGCCCGGTCTGGCCGGTATGAGGCGATGATCCCCGCCGCCTATTCGGACTCGCCGTTTCCTTTGCAATACTACTTTGAAATGCGGCGCGCGGCCGGCGGAGCGGAGTTGTATCCGGGCTTATGGCATCCGGTGCTGGCACAGCCTTTTTATGTGGTCCGCCAGGCCCGATAGGCCGGTTTGGAGCCGTGTCCGCCTTGGCTCAATTCGCCGGGAGGTGGCTTGCGGACGAAGTAATGCTTGACCGGGAACGCTAAAGTGTTTATACAGCAAGGCGTTAGGGTACGCATAAACATCTAACCACTTGCTCCTATGACTCTGACCAAGCGAGACCTGGTCGTGCGAATCAGTACTGAGACGGGCATGATTCAGCAACAAGTCCTGGACGTTGTCCAGAAGACGCTGGACCACATCGCCGAGGCCCTGGCCAAAGGCGACAAGGTGGAGTTGCGCAACTTCGGGGTGTTCGAGATCAAACTCCGCAAGGCGCGAGTCGGGCGCAACCCCAACGCTCCGGAGGTGGACGTGCCGATTCCCCAGCGCGCGGTCGTGAAGTTCAAGGCGGGCAAGGAAATGAAGGCCGCCGTTCTCAAGCTTAGCCCGACGGCGCCGTCGCAAAAACCGCCCGCTCCGGCGCAGTAAGAACCAGCCGGTCGAGGCCGCCGGTATCGCGGGAGACATCGGCGTCTGGAGAGGCGGGTTCCGCCCGCCCCACACCCGCGCCGCCGGGCACTCCTTCCTGAGTCGGGGGTTGTGTTTTGCCTGTGACCTCCTACGGTGTCGCCCGGCTTATGGAACGTTTACCCGGTTTTCGTGATTTCTACCCCGAGCCGATTCCGCATCGGGACGTGTGGAGCGCCGACGCGCGCCAGTATGTCTTCGACCGGTGGCGCGCGACGGCCCGGCGCTATGGCTTTCGCGAATACGACGGGCCGCCGCTCGAGCCGCTGGAACTCTACACCGCCAAAAGCGGCCAGGAAATCGTCCACCAACTCTACAACTTCATGGATAAGGGCGAGCGCGCCGTCGCGTTGCGGCCGGAGATGACGCCCACCCTCGCCCGGATGGTCGCCGCCCACGAGCGCAACTACAAGAAGCCGATCAAGTGGTTTGCCATCCCGCAACTCTTCCGGTACGAGCGCCAGCAGAAGGGCCGGCTGCGCGAACACTTCCAGTTCAACGCGGACATCGTCGGCGAGCCGGACGTGGCCGCCGACGCGGAGTTGATCGCGCTGTTGATCGACGCGCTGCGCGCCTTCGGCCTGACCGCCGGCGACTTCGTCATCCGGCTCAGCAGCCGCCAGGCCTGGCAGGAATTCTTCAGCCGCAAATGCCACGACCACACCCAGGCGTACGAGTTTTACCAGATCATCGACAAGCTGGACCGCGAGGAGCGCGAGCAGACGGAGCAAAAGCTGGCGGCCCTCGGCTTCTCGCTGGAGGAAGTGATGAAGTTCATCGGCGGCGGCGAACCGACCCCGGAACTAAACGCCATCCTGGCGAACCTTGCCGCCCGTGGCCTGCGCGAGTTCGTCAACGTCGATTACCAGGTCATCCGCGGCTTGGCCTACTACACCGGGACCGTCTTCGAGGCGTTTGACCGGAAGGGGGAATTCCGCGCCCTGGCCGGCGGCGGCCGGTACGACAACCTCGTCAAGCTCATCAGCGGCGACAAGGTGAACCTGCCCGCGCTCGGCTTCGGCATGGGCGACGTGGTCCTGCTGGAGTTGCTCAACGCCCGCGGCCTGCTGCCGCCGTTTGACGGCGGACTGGATGCCTTTTGCCTCATCGAGGACGAGGGCCTGCGCACCGAGTCGTTGCGGCTCATCCACGCCCTGCGTTCCGGAGGGTTGGCCGTGGACTACTCGCTCACCCCGGCGAAACCGGACAAGCAATTCAAGCGCGCCCAGGAACTGAAAGCGGCCCGCACCGTTCGTCTGGAACGGAGCGAAACCGGCGAAGTCCAGGCCCGAATCAAGGACCTGCGGACCCGCGAGGAAAGGGCCGTGCCGCCGGAGGAAGCCGCGGGTTGGCTGCGCGCCCCGGCCAAGTCGTGAGCGAGGCCGCCCGCGCGCTTCAACCCGCCGCGGCGGACGCTCCCCGCTGGCGCAACCGCCGGCGGCGCGCGAAGAAATCTTCCTGGTCAGCGAATGCGTTGATTTCGGCGGCGCTGTAGCGATCGGCGGCGAGAAACGCCTGCCGCTGTGCCAGCGTGGCTTGCGCGGGAGCGTACATCCACAGCCACCGGCGATAGCCGCCGGGCGTCGTTTCGGCCGGGAAGACGCGGGCGTTCCACAGGCTCCGTTGGTGGGTGGGCACCGCGCGATCCCAGAGGACGGCCGGCTTCGCGCCCACGGCCGCCAGCCATTCCCGCAACGGCATTCCGCAGAACGTGCCGCCTTGGGTGGCGCTGTCCTTGAACGTGTCGCCGATTCCGTAGAGACGGACGAACCAGACCGGCTTCCCGGCGCGGCTCGCGCCGCGGAGGACATCGAGGCCGGCGTTTTCCGGCAGCGTCAGCGGTTGGTCCACGTTCACGCCGATGACGACATTCCGGCCGCCAAGATTGAGCGGCGCGCGGAGCCGACAGCCCTCGACCCAGGCGTCGGCGCCATGGACCTTGCCGGCGGATTGAACGGCGTTGTTCAAACTGAGCGGCGCGCTGCTCGCTACGCCCGCCCGGTCGTGCTGGCGGAGATCGAATCCGCTGGTGATTAACTGCCGTGTCGTGCCGAAGTGCAGGAACCGCGCCTGCGGAATCGCTTCCAGGTGGAACGGCACGCCGACGAGCGCGTCGAAGATTCGCTTCAGCCCCGCGGCGCTCCAACCGGAGCCGGCGGCCCAGGCTTGTTGGCGATGGTGCGCGGCCGTCGCCGCCTCGCCCATCGCGCAGCAAATTTCACGGAAGAAATCCACGCCCCGCGCCAATACCTCGCGTTTCGCCGCGGCGGGCCAGACGAGTTGGCCGTCGCGGGCTGGTGGAATGCCGAACGCGCGGAACAGCGCCACGGCCATCGTGCTGTCGAAGCTCATGATGCCGATGTCGAGCAACGAGTGGCCGGCGCGGTTGAGCGCGCCGTGCGTTCGCTGGGCGGCCGGGCTGGGCTTCTGGAGATAGCGACGCACTTGGCCGCTGTTGCCGGGGCAGAAGACGCCGTGCTTGCTGGCCTGTTCCGGCGTGTCGGGACACGCCAGCGCGGTCAGGCCCGGATGGTCGAGTGAGACCTGGGAGGGATCGAACAAGATCAGCGCGTCACCGGCGGCGATCACGATCTGGCCCCATCCGTCCCGGCCCGGCGGCAGCTTGAGAAAGGCCGGCGCGATCCGGTCAAACAGGGCAACGCCCGATCGGACGTCGCCCTGTCCCGGCACCGGGATGAAGATTTTCCCGCACGGACCATAGGCCGGCAAACGGCGGGAATCACCGCCCGCGTGGATGATGAGGATGCGCAGCTTCTTCAGTGCGCCGAGAGTGCCGAGGAAGGCCTCGTCCTCGTCCCTTGCCTTTGAACCGAAACCGAAACTAAAAACGGTTGGACGCGAGGACGAGGACGCAGGGCGAGAACGAAGGCCGCGGACCTTCGCGACCTCGCGGTTCACGACCTGCATAAGGCAGCAGAGCGTGCTGCCACCGCTACCGACGCGCCGGCCTTCCGGATCGGCCACCACTAGGACGTGGCGCACGTGGGGCAGGAATCTCAGCCGGTGTCTCAACTTCAATTGCGACTCGTAGGCGCGGGCCTGGGCGTCGTTGGACGCGGTGACGATCAAGTAATCCCAGGGCTGCGGCACGTTCTTCGTGGGCCTCGCCCGCGGCAAAGGCGCGCTCCGGTCTTGGCCGGCCAGCCGGCCGCTGGGATGGATCAATCGTGGCATAACGCGCGGCCTGTTTAAGCGAATCGGAGCTGCTGGTTCAATCCAATTTCCACCCCGAAGGCCGATTGCGGCCGGCCGCGATGCTCTCTCTGGCGTGTGAAGATC
>JAJXZI010000052.1 GCA_021780115.1 bacterium
CATTCTGGACGCGGACTACTTCCTGACCGTGGCGCGCAGTCTCTGGGCCGGGCAGCAGGTGCCCAGTTCGGTGGGGGCGGCCGGGCAAGACCAGCTTGTGGGAACAACTCTGACGGCCGTCACCGGTCTGTCGCTGCAATGGTTTCCCCTGTTCGGTTCGACGCGGATGGTAGATTTCTCGCAATTCAAAGTGCGCGGGCACTACGACAGCTCGGAGACGCTGCGCCGTTACTTCCGCACCATGATGTGGTGCGGCCGGATCGATCTCCGGCTGGCCGCGTTCGCTCCCAACAAAGAAGACGACATCCGCCAACTGGGCACGGCCGTGGTGCTCAACCACCTGCTCCGGCAATCGGGCCAATTTGCCAACTGGTCGGCCATCGAGCAGATCATCCGCGTGTTCGTCGGCGTCACCGACTCGATGACCTTTGCCCAATTGGCGGATCTTCTGGCGGCGGCGAACATCCAGTCGCTCGCCGACGTGCCCGACCTCCTTACGCTGACCAACCTCCAGACCCGGTTGCTCACGGGCGAGCTGGGCGTGCAGAGCATCACCGGCGACGTGTTCTTCTCGCCGCTCAGCCGCGAGCAGGTTCGGTTGCCTCGCTCGTTCACGGTCTGCGGACAGAAGTTCGTCATGGATAGCTGGGCGTTCTCTCAAGTGACGTACGACCGCATCGTTTGGTCGCCGGCCGCAGGCATCACTGTCAAGGTGAACCGTCGCAAACCGAGTTGCCTGGACGTGGCGTTTTCGGTCTTGGGCAATGACCAAACCGTTCCCGACCTGGTCGCGCGCATGACGACCACCAACGGCGTTCCCTTCCGTGATGGCCTGCCGTACCAGCACAACTTGACGGCGGTGCGGAACGTGATCGACAGCCAAGACGCCCGCATCTGGACCGACAATATCTACAACGCTTGGCTCGCGGCGTTGCGGGCGTTGTCGGCGCCCACTACTGACGCGAAGTACCCCGAGGCGATGCGCACCCGGGCCTGGGCGATGAAGACGCTCAACACCCAGCTCGCCTCCTGGACGGAGTTGCGACACGACACCCTACTCTACGTCAAGCAATCGTACAGCGACCCGGTCCTCTGCGGGTATCCGGACGGGTTCGTTGAGCCGCGACCGGAATTTTGGCAGCGGATGCACGACTTGGCGGAAATCACCGCCTTGGCCATAGCCGGATCGCCCGTCAACACAGGCACCCAACTGAACTTCCTCCACGCCTTCGCCGACACGATGCTGACGCTGCAAGGCATCGCCGAGAAGGAACTGGCCCAGGAACCGCTCAGCGCCACGGAGAGCGTGTTTCTCCAGAATGTGGTCGAAGTTTTCGTCGATTACATGGGCGTGCAGCAGTGGACTGGGTGGTATCCGGGTTTGTTCTACGGGGAATTCGCTGGCGCGCGGGGAGAGACACCCGGCTGCGCTCTGTGGGATCCATTGGTCGCCGACGTCCACACCGACGTGCCGGATGAGGTTTCGGGCGACCCCGGCGCCGTGATCCACGAAGCCGTCGGCAACGTCCACCTCCTGATGATCGCCGTGGACAACGGCCCGGACCGGATGGTCTATGCCGGCCCGGTCTTCAGCCATTACGAATTCGAGGTGCCGGGCGTCACCCGTTTGTCCGACGACGATTGGAAAACCCGGCTCCAGGCGGGCCAAAAACCGCCCTCGCCCGAATGGACGCGGAGCTATCTGGTGCCGAGCCCGTAGCCCGGGCCCGCGGATCAACATTCGTCCTACTGGAGCGGGCAAAGCTGTCCGCGACGGCGCGACGCCAGCACCCGGGCCGGCCGCACTTTGGCGCTGGAAAGGTCCGGGAACGGGAACGGCACGACCACGACTTGGCCTCTTGCAAATCGCGCCATGCCGCCTCCTCCTCGGGCGTGTTCCAGTCGGCGGCCCAGGCGGATTGAGCCAGCGGCAACAAGTTTTCGCGGCCCATTGAAGGATCGCTTTGCCGCGGCGGAGAGTGATCTCGCGCTCGGCTGGGCAGAGAGCCGTCGCAAGATGTTCCACGTTCAAGCCCTGCTTTGCACTCGGGGCGGAGGTGGTTGGCCCAAATGGCGGCGGATTGGACCGTGTTGAGGATGACCAGCCGAGGGCCGGGCTTTTCGGCAACGACACCAGCCAAGTCGGCCAGTGACATCCGCTCCGGGCGAAGTTTGAGCCAGACGCGTTCCCCCCGAGAAAGACGCTGCGGTCGTTCTGAGCTTCTCCGGGAAAAGTTCGGGAACGGGACGCTGCTCTTTGACTGGAACGAAACCGTAGAGTTCCCAGAACCCGACAACGAACCGCTGGCGAGGACGAGGGGGCCGTTCCAGACATCGCCAATCATTTCCCGCGGGACGCCACGACGTCCCGCAAGGCCCCGCGCACCGCGCCGACAACTTCGCCCCACTCCCCCATGCGCGGTTGCCGGAATAAGCGCATCACCCTGGGATACCAAGGCGAGTCGGCGCGGGCGGTCAGCCAGCGCCAATCCGTCATGTAGTCCGGCAAAAGCACCCAGCACGGCTTTCCCATGGCCCCCGCCAGATGGGCGATGGCCGTGTCCACGCAAATGACCAGGTCGAGGTTTTCGAGGACCGCGGCGGCATCGGCGAAATCGGATATCTGGGGCCCCAAGGGCAGCACGGGAAGCCCCGCGGGCGGGCAGGCCGCCTCCGCCTCTCCGGCGTCCTTTTGCAGGCTGATGAACCTTGCTCCCGCCACCGCGCCCAGCGGTTCCAGCGTCCGCAGATCGGGAAGGGAACGATCCGCGTCGTTTTCAAAGTTGGGATTGCCTCGCCAGACCAGCCCGACCCGAAAATCGCCGGCCCGACACTCCGGGGCCAGCACGGCGGACCATTTCTCCACCAACCGGGCGTCGGCGCGGAGATAGGGAAGGTCCGCCGGAATGGAGTCCAGCCGGGTCCGGCAATGGAGCGGGATGCTGAGCGGGAGAGTCCAGAAGTCGTAGCCGGAAAGGTGGCCGCCCTCGTTCAGGGCGATGACCGCGTCCACCGACTCCAGTGTGGCCAGCAGCGTCTTCAGCGCCGGATGGCACAGAAGGATGATTCGCGCCGCCCCCTTGGCTTTCAGCACCGCCGCATAGCGGCAGAACTGGATCATGTCGCCGTGCCCCGCCTCAAACACGATCAGAAGGGAGCGTCCCTCCAGCGGTTCGCCCTGCCAGCGCGGACCGGGGATCATTTTCTCCAGCCTCGCGCGCCACTTCCGCGCCTCCAGACAACGCCATCCCTCCGCGAAGCGCCCCTGCCGCAGTAAGAGGTAGCCCAGGTTGAACCGGGCCGGCTGATGCCCGGCATCCAGCGCCAGGGCTTGGCGGTAACTGCGCTCCGCGTCCCGCTCCCGCCGCCGGCCCGCTTGCAGCACGCCCAGGTTCGACCACGCGGCGGGGGAATCGGGCGCCAACGCCAGGGCGCGCCGGTAGGCGGCTTCCGCCTCCACGAACCGCTTCTGCCCCGCCAGCAGCGCTCCCAGGTTCAGGTGCGGCTTGGCATTCCGTCCGTGGAGATGGATGGCCGCGCGGTAATGTTGCTCCGCCTCGGCCAGCGCCCGCCGTTGTTCGAGCAGCAGCCCGAGGTTCGTGTGCGCCTCGGCCAGGGTGGGCTGGAGCCGGAGCGCCTCCCGAAAACAACGCTCGGCCTCCGTCACCGCGCCGGCTAACTGATGGCGGTTGCCTTCATGGTAAAAGGCCTCTGCGGCGGTCCGGTCTGCGTTCACGGGGGGCCTCACGCGGCCTTACGCTGACGGCGCCGGCGATGGTGGCCGCGAAAAATTAGGCCCAGCCGCGCGGCGGATTCTGGCGCGCCGGTCTGCCGTCGGATTCATGGCGGCAAGTCTATCGCTGGCGGCCAGCGCGGGGCAAGGAGCGGGCGCGGGTTCCTTTGACGGGGACGCCGCGGGCGCCGGCGGCGCACCGGATGAAATGCCGCCTTGCGTCCCCGCCTCCGGCGCGCCGCAAATACGAATTGCCCAAAGGGAGGCGCCTGAATTAGCCTGCGCCAAATTGGGCAAACCCGGTCTTTGTGTTATGAATCCAGCGCTGCTCCCGTCCGCGGATGCTTCCCGCGCCCACGCCTTTCTCACCGGCCTCGTCTTTGGCTTTGACGTCGGCACCGGTTCCCTCGGCTGGGCCGTGCGCCAGGGTGACAAGTTTCTCGACGTGGGCGTGCTCATCTGCCCGGAGGACACCAACGACCTGAGCGGCCGGCGTGGCTTGCGCCGCCAGCGCCGCACCCTGCGCAGCCGAAAGTATCGGCGCGAGTGGTTCGCCACTGAATTGGCCAAGCTCGGACTACCCAAGCCGCCGCCCAACGCCTTTCACGATCCGGTGAGCCTGCGCAACCGTGCGCTGGCCGGCGAACCGCTCCAACCGGAGGAGCTTCACGCCGCGCTGGCCCACTTGTTCAAACGGCGCGGTTACACCGAGGTGCCTTGGAAAACAGGCGAGGCCGGCGAGGAGAACCCCGACCGCAAGAAGGAACTCGGCGAGATCAAAACGAAGATGTCCCAGCTTGCCGGGGAGATGCGATCGCAAGATTGCGAGTTCCCCAGCCAACTCCTGGCCCGTCGCAGGGAAAAGGGCCTGCCCCAGCGCAAGGAGGTCTGGCCCCGAGAACTGCTCGAAAAAGAATTCCGCGCCATCCTCCGCGTTCAGGCCGCACAGCATCCGAAACTGGCTGAAAAGGCCGACTGGCTGCTCTACGGCGACACCGGCGAAGTGAAGGGCCACCACGTCTTCTTCAAGAACTCCGAAGCCCGCAACCCCGGCGTCCTCGGCTTGCGCTGGCCGCGCTTTGATAACCGCGGCCCCGCGCTGGACGCCTTCACTCCCGTGGACAACGAGGGCCGTCCGCTCCACGTCGTCCGCAAGAACAAGGACGCCTTCCGCCTCGCCCAATGGGAACTGGCCGTCATCAATTTCCGAGTGGTTGACCTAGCCACTGGGGCGCTTGTCTCGCCTGACAAGGCAGCGATCGACCGGCTGAGAGAGATATGGCTGTCGTTGATGACGCCGGCGAAAAGGAAGGCGGTCCTCAGCGGAACATGGACCGGAGAAGTGAAGATCGAATTGAAGCGTAAAGGAGGCAAGAAAGGCGTCCTGGAGTTGTGGGCCGACGAGTACGCCGCTCGTTATCGGCTTGTTGACGGCCAGCAACCCCTCACGCCGCAAACCGGGGCGGGCCGGGCGCGGTTCGCCTCGCCCACGCTGCACCGCCTGCGCGACATTATCGCCAGCGGCCAGCGGCCCGACGTGGCCCAACCCGTCCTGCGTCGCGACGGAGAAACGGCGGAATCTGCCCTCAACCGCTACCTCGCCGACATCAAGCATCCGCTGGTGCGCCACCGTTTGATCCTCTTCCGACGGCTGCTGGCCGACTTGATGAGGCGCTTCGGCGCTCCGGACCTGATCGTGCTGGAAGCCGTGCGCAGCCTCGCGTTGAGCCAGAAGAACAAACGCGAACTCCAGAACCGGATCAAAGCCAACCGCGACGAGCGCGCCTCCATTCGCGAGGAACTCGCCAGCCGCAATGCCAGCACGTCGCGCAAGGCCCTCCTGCGGTATCGCCTCTGGAAGGAAGCGCAAAGCACCTGCCCCTTCTGCGGCGAGAAGATCAGCCAGGAACAACTCCTGAGCGGCGGCGCCGACATTGAGCACCTGGTGCCGCGTTCGGTCGTGGATTGCAACGAGTTTTACAACCTCACCGTTGGCCACCTCCGCTGCAACCGGGACATCAAAGGCGACCGCACGCCTTACCAGGCATTCGCTCACACGGAACTCTGGCCGAGGCTGCGCGCCAACGCGGAGAAGTGTTTCAAAGGCCGCAAGCTTGAGATTTTCCTTTCCGACAAGGCCGAGGAATTGATTGAGCAGAAAGCCGACCTCCAGCACACCGCCTACATCGCCCGCGTCATCCGGCACGTCGCCTTGCTCCAACTGAACTGGCTCGGCGAGGACGGGCGCGACCCGACGCCGGAGAAGCAGAATCCTGCGCTGCGGTTCCAAGTCACCAACGGCCAGCTCACCAGCCGGCTGCGGCAGGCTTGGGGCCTGAATCATCTGTTGCATCCCTTGCCGCACGGCGTCCTGTTCCATGAACTGCCCGAAGAGCAACAGAAGCAGTTTCAGGAGAAGAACCGCGGCGACCTCCGCCACCACGCGCTCGACGCGACGGTCATCGCCTGCACGCTGCCGTGGCTGGCGCATCGCACGCATGGCGCAACGGATGAATTCGGCAACCACGGCTGGTGGACGCAGGATGAGAAACAGCGCAGCAAGGCGGCCAACCCGCTTTTCCCCCAGGAAGGCGCCCTGCGCCGCATGGCCGAGGAGTGGATGCGGAAGGTCGTCGTCCGCCACCACGTCTCGCGCAGTCCGCACCAGAGCGCCTACGCGACCACCATCTATGGCAAAAAAGCTCCGAACACCTACGTCGCCAGGGAAGTCTTCACCACCCTCACGCCTAAGAATCTTGGCAGCATCTGGCCGCCGGAATTCGCGGCCTACTGTGAAGCCGCGTGGGCGCGCTACGCCGAGGAAGCGGCGGACCTCGAAGCGGAATTGAAACGCAGCAAGGGCTGCGTGCCGGAGGCGTTCGCGCGCAAGCTGTGCTTCGCCCATTTCCAGAAATGGCGGGCCGATGGGACGCCTGATTTTCGGTGGCCGGAGCAGGTGAAGATTCCGATCCGCAGCGTGAAGCTGATTTCGGTAAAAGATGACACCGCCGTCGCCTCTGCCAGTCCCGGCACGCATGGCTTCGTGAAGCGCACGGGATTCAAGGAAGTGCGGATTCATGTCGCGGAGGATGGCAAGAGCTTCGTGCCGGTGTTTGTGCCATTTTGGAAAAGGGACAAGCCGCTTTGTGAACGGCCTATTCGAGAGGGCGAAAAGCCAGTTGCGGTCATTCAGCGGGGGCAGGTCGTCCAGACCAAGAAACCGACGTCCGCCGGTTGGCCTCCGGCGGCTTACCGAATTCTAGTCACAGGTCAGGAAAGGGTGAAACTGCTTCCGACTCACGTCGCGAACAGTGAGGATTCAATCGTTGCGTTTGGCCTGCCCAAGAAAGCACTCCAAGTTACGTGGCCTGACTTTGTCTCCTGTTTGGGCTATGAGCTACCACATTCTCCATCTGCTCAGCCACAACCTGCGGGTCCGGATCAAGCTGGACCAGTTGCACGTTGAGAACCGCGAGGACGGCACCGAGCGCACGGTGCCGCTGGCGGACGTGGCGGTGATCGTCGCCGCCGCGCCGGACCTCACCCTCACCGCGGGCGCGTTGCGGCGCATGGCGGAGTTGAACGTCCTGCTGCTGGTCTGCAACGAAAAGTTCGAGCCGTGCGCCGTCACGCTGCCTTACTACCGCGCCACGAGCACCGAATTGCTGCGCCGCCAAGTCGAGTGGACGCCGGAATGGAAGGAGCAGATGTGGCGGCACGTCATCACCGCCAAGGTCCGCAACCAGGCGGCGAATCTGGCGCACCTGAAACGCGCCCATTCGGTGCTGCGGGAGATCGCGAACCGCTGTGAAGTGGGGAGCGCGGGCGTCCCGCCTGCTGATTCCGGCGTCCCGCCGGAATCCCCAAGCCTTCGGCGCGACGCCGAAGGCAGCACGCCAGAGGCGTGCGCTCCCCAAACGAGAACCACTCTTGCCTCCGTCACCCCCGCCAAGCGCGCCGGCTTGCACGCCGACACGCCGGACGCCTGCGAGTCGCGCGCCGCCCGCCATTACTGGAAACACCTGCTGCCCCGCCTCAGCGCAGGGCAGGGCACTGACGAGAAGCGTCGTGTGCCCGGCACGCGCGAAGGCGTCAACGGCATGTTGGACTACGGCTACGCCATCCTCCGCACCGCCGTCCTGCGCTCGCTGGCAGCGCATGGATTCATCGCCGCGCTCGGCATCGCGCACGCCGCGAAAGCCGGCAGCTTCGCGCTGGCGGACGATCTCATGGAGCCGCTGCGCCCGTGGATGGACCGCGAATTACGTCAGTTCCTCCAAGGCGGCCCGCGCCCGATGGAAAACTGGATGCGCCAGGCCGTGCAAGTCCTCACGACCGAGGTCGTCATGGGCGGCGCCAAGCTGCGGCTGCTGAACGCCATTGATCTTTACGTCCAGAGTTTCGCCGACGCGGCGCTGGCGCGCGCGCCGTTGCCGCTGAAGATTCCGCTGCTGCCGTGAAGGATGAAGCGAACGGTAGCGCGGGCGTCGCGTCGGAATCCCCCGCAGCGAACGTTGTTCCCCAGGGCGCGGATAATCGCACGCCAAGCACGAGCGCTCACGAACCTGAAGAGGAATTGCTCCCCGACGAGCGTTCACGCCGCGAACCGATGGAGCCGGCCCTCACCCGCCCTTCGGGCACCCTCTCCCATCCGATGGGAGGGGGAGAAACTCCGCGCCAACTCGGACCTTCAACCGCCGCCGATCCGCCCCCACGCCGCCGTTCGCGTGGTCGGCAGGGGCGCGATCCGGTCGCCAGCAAATATCGTATGGCCTGGGTGCTTGTTTGTTTCGACCTGCCGGTGGGCACACCGGAGGAACGCAAAGCCGCCGCCAACTTCCGCAAGGACCTCGTCCGCGACGGCTACATCATGGTTCAATACAGCGTCTATGCCCGCCCCTGCGGCTCGGCGGACCGCGTGGAGACGCAAGTGCGCCGGCTCAAGCCGAAGATTCCCGCCAAGGGCGAAGTCCGCAGCCTCGTCATCTCGGACGCCCAATGGGGCCGGATGCTCGTGATGCGCAGCCAGCAGAAGGTGGAGGCAGAGAAATTGCCGGAGCAGATGATGTTCTTCTGAAAAAGACCGGCGCTGGATTGCTCCAGCGCCGGTCACGACCTCGCTCGCACCCTTGCGGATGCTCCCTG